>NZ_SZWP01000103.1:0-42039 GCF_005280825.1 Citrobacter sp. wls829 | reverse complement strand
AACACACCGGTTTTTCGGGGGGATTACCATGTCATCGACTGACAGGGTATTGCCCGTATAAAGCTGAAGTAAGATCCATCCCAGTCTCTCGGCTATTTTCTCGCCTCGTGTTCGGTGCATAGTCCGTACCTTTATGGATTTGAAATTAAGAACCCTCACTCACAATTGCGTCTAACCAACTGTAATATCGACATAATTTTAAGGGTGTAAAACGTCCGTTGGGGTAATGATTAACAGACATCCCCCTGATTGGTCATTTAGGGGGAATGTTGGTAAAACCACGAGGGATCTGAGATCCCCTGTGTCTGCACATGTTTATGCGAACGGTCCGGTACAACCAGTATCATCATCATGCTGCGATGTACTGCGCATGAAGAGGATTACAAAGATGCCCGTTTTCTTCCTGTTCATAACAGGTCAACAACTTTCCACAGTTACCGTTACCCGGTAAATCCCCATAGACAGGTAATCCATAAAATTACCCTCCCATAAGGACCAGAGTTCATTCCTCTCTGCCGCCAGTGAAATATCCCCAGCCAGATAATGGAAGACGTATTGACCTGACCAACAAAAGTCCATTTCCTTTTCCAGCTCCGGATAGACTCGTCCCATGTAACTAAAGTCTGTGACATAATCGAAATACCATTCGTTATCCTGGCGGATGAACCGCATTTCAACCGGATGAAATCCGCCGGATTCTGCACTGTAGTCCGGGTCACGAAAATTAATGACTACTGCCCTGACCGATGTTTGCTGAGATTGTTCTGCCAGAAGCGTAACGATGTGCTGCTGAAATAATTTAGTGACAGGCAGCGTTAATCCTGCCTGTTTTAGGGCATACTGTGTTTGCATAATAGATTTTCCTGAAAAAGGTGAGTAGAGATGTGTAGTGGTTTCTGGTTGTATAACAGTTCTGGTAAAGAATTAATTCTTCGCAATCCTTTCTCAATCGCCAACCTTACTGAGTGTTTTAAGACGCGCCCGCCAGTCAGCATATAAAACATGCGTAAACAACTTCTCAGGGTGCGCCTCAAGCAGACATATATCCGGGGAGCGTAAAACAGCGGCCAGGAAACCGGCATTATTGGCACTTGCCCCTTTAAAAAGGGTTCTGAATACACCAGATTTGAAGCCCGTTGTCGGTTGTACTTCGAGCACACTTTCAATCTTAGAAAGAGGGATCCAGTCTTTAGAAAACAATCCGCCGCTGCCATTTGCCAGGAGGCGCAGATAGAGATCATTATCTTTTTCAGACATTGCCAGTTGCCATGTCAGCATGCCACTGGCTTTAGGGCTGATTTTTTCCGCCTGACCTGATTCAATTAGCAGCTTATAACTCTCTTCAGGTAATATTTGGCCATCTTCAGTGATACCTTTTTCAATATCACTTAAATCATTATTTAACTCCAGCCCCTCGTGTTCATTATTATTTTTTCCCGACTTTGACTTTCTCATTTTCATCTCCTGGTTTTAATCTAATTTACAGACGGGATTCCGCCATAGACATTAATGTGTCAATCCCCTTCAAAGGGCATTCCGGATGAAATAGCAGATAAATACCATTTCCATTATCTTCTGTAATTGATAGCATCAAGTAATATTCATCTGTCAGATGGACCACGAACTCAGGGTTTGCAATTAAATGATGAATTACATCCAGTACGTGTCGTTTAATATCTTCGGGAACATCACCGGGTTCAATGTACATTAATGTTACACCCACCTCGCCCCAAAAATTCATTGCGGAAAGTTCATCATCAAATGGAAGTATCAGTTCTTTTCTCAAGACAGTCATAACTGAATCGGGAAGAAGGAGCGACGGCAGGTCTTGCCAGTTCGAGATAAATTTCATTGAATAATCCTCATAAACAAAAAACCCGATACGTTTTAAGTATCGGGGTTACATAGACAGGGTAAAGAATCTGGAATTGCCTTCAGTGGTCATCTATATTCTTTCATAATATCCACAATCCTTGCAGATAAGCACTGGCGCATTATTTCTTTCACGCTGTTCAAGGAATCCAAATAGACGCTGTATCGCCCTGATGATTTCTTTAAGCAATTCTGGTAATTGCTCCAGGCTAATATAACCGGATGTCGATGTCAGAAACCGGTCATCGCGAGTCACCTTTGCTATATTTCCGGCAGTTTCTGTGACTGTATTCCGACTACCGCACTTAGGACACGTTAACGGCATAATCACTCTCCACGTTTAAGAGATGCAAAAATCACTGTTCTTTACTGGTAGCTACGGGGGGTAAAAGAAGGTCGGTAACACCCTGCCCGGTCTGACGCATTCGCTCTGGTGTCAGTTTTGCGTAGCGCTCCGTACTCTGAATACTGGCATGCGCCAGCTGGGCTTTAACGTCATACAGACTGTACTGACCGCTGGAGACAAGTAATGATGCGACAGAATGGCGCGTGGTGTGGAAACAGACTTCACTTTTATCTATCCCGCACTCTGCCAGTATTTTTTCATAGGCCCACCGGGGTTCAGATATCGGTTTTCCATTGTCCTTTATGGCGAACAGATAGGGATTACTGCCAGCCCGTGGGATCGAATCAATAATTGATAATGCGGCTTCGCTAAGATATACAGTCCGGCTGCGACCATTCTTTGTATAAGGAATAAACAAGGACCTGTTATCCCGATCAACATGTTTGTGCATGACGTTAAGCATTTCTGATTTGCGGGTACCGGTTAACAACAGCATCGCTATCAGTCCCCCGGCAGCTTTATTGGGGTATCGAGACGCAGCATCAAGGATCCTTCTGATCTCATCAGCGTCAAAAAAGCGCGTCCGCTGATTATTCTCCTTCAGCAAAGGGATCTTATCGGCTTCATTCTTCTCTAAGACATCCTGTCGTAGCGCATAACGCCCCATAGTTTTCAGAATAGCCAGTGCCCTGTTACAGGTTGACGATGCATACTGCTGGCCGTGAATACGACCCTCAAGCATGTCGAAAAGCACCTGCTGGATTTCCCGGGCCCGAAGGTCACAGTAACGTATCTTCCCCAGACGAGGTTCAATGTATTGCGTGAAACGCTGAACATCCTTATCCCAGGACTTTTTATGGCGCTTGATGAACGGAACATAGGTCTGGTGAAAAAACTCACTAAGCGTTGGCATAGCACGATAATTATCGCGTTCTGCCTTAGGGTCATTTCCCAGTGCAATCGCCTCCTTGTGACGACGAGCTATCTGACGGGCTGTCCCCACATCAATTTCAGGGAATCTGCCAATACTGATACTTTTTTTGGTACCGTGGAATGTGTAGCGCAGGAGGAAACGTTTGTTACCCGTTCGACCTGAGAGGCATTTGAGGCCAATGACCTCGGTATCAGATACCTCAAGCTCTGTAGATCGGGTATCTGTGTTTGCCGGAAGGGCTTTGATGGATGAATTGGTGAATCGGAAGGATTTTTGCATATTTATCCTCATATATCTGATTGATATCATGAAAATAATATATATCTGAAGGTGTTTTTATTACGGGGCAGGATTGAAGAATGGAAAGGCTATTAGACGCGTACAAACGGATATTGCAGGAAGTTGACGCCCAGTCATTTAACCTGAATGAGGATAAATACTCAGGCGTCTTTTTACCCGTGCCCTTTGAAGAATACTGGCACTCACCGGTAAAAATCATGCTGGTTGGACGTGAAACTGCTGGCTGGAATACGCTGAATGGTAAGAATACGATATCACGGATGCTGGGACTTATACCTCACGTCACCATCGGGCAGGTGGTTGAAGAGGCTGTAGATCGTTACAGGAAACATCTTCCGGTACAAAATGATGGTACCGCAAACCTCAAATCACGTAGCCGCTTCACGCAGTATCATTTCCGGCTGGCCCGGGAGCTTAATATTCCTCCTCAGGCTATCGTGTATGCCAATCTACTGGCGTGGGATTACGATGGGCTGACCCCTCTCAATCGCCCTCAAAATGAAGTGCAGGAAGTCATATTAGCCTCACTGAAACTGCTGGCGGTACAAATTAAACACCTTGAGCCTGATTTCATCATATTTGCATCCGGAGCCCGGAGAACTGACTACTTCATAAAACAGGTGCTTACTGAGCTAGGCGGCTATGAGACTTCTTCAGTCATTCCGGGTAAGCTATGGGAGTTCAAAACAGGTAATACAATCTGTTTCAGAATTGCCCATCCAAGGGCTATGCGCGGACACCAGAAGTACAGAGATGAGGTGATTGCACGAATTAAGCAACTTTGTACTCAGGATGGCTAGAGCATTACAGCTTTCTCAGCTGGCCCCCCTTCCCGGAAGAGTACCGGAAAACAAGCAAAGCGGCCTGGTTCTCTATGCTGGAGGCGACACGTTCGATTCGGCATTGCCAGGCTGGAGATTGCAGCTCATTGCACCCCGTGAGCACAGGATATGCACAGGGCGTGAATTTCAGGCACAAAAAAACCACCCGTAGGTGGTTTCACGACACTGCTTATTGCTTTGATTATTCTTTTCTTTCCCATGGTGCCCGGAGTGGGACTTGAACCCACACAGCCTTACAGCCGAGGGATTTTAAATCCCTTGTGTCTACCGATTTCACCATCCGGGCTCGGGAAGAAATTGGAGGCGCGTTCCGGAGTCGAACCGGACTAGACGGATTTGCAATCCGCTACATAACCGCTTTGCTAACGCGCCGAAATCTTCAGGCTTTTCAGCCAACACCCGCATATTGCCGATGTTTTAAATTTGGAGCGGGAAACGAGACTCGAACTCGCGACCCCGACCTTGGCAAGGTCGTGCTCTACCAACTGAGCTATTCCCGCATCACCAAGTAACTTTGTTAATCACTTGATTTTACTATCGTCTGGCAATCTGTGCTGCCGTTCGATGCGTTGCATTCTACTTACCTGACGCACTGAGTCAACGATATTTTTCACCACTTTCGATCGTTTGCTGAAATTTGCGTCGAAACGATCACTGATCAAGCAAATCTCCACGTGCAGCTCTCAAATACTGGAACATTGACCACAATGTCAGTATCGCAGCAACGAAGAAAAGCGCGATCCCGGCGTATTCAACCCAGATATTTGGCCGCCACAGTAACCACGCCAGAGCCGCCATTTGTGAGGCGGTTTTGACTTTACCGATCCATGACACGGCTACGCTGTTGCGTTTCCCCAGCTCGGCCATCCATTCGCGCAGTGCTGAAATGATAATTTCACGGGCGATCATCGTCGCAGCAGGTAATGTTACCCACCAGCTGTGGTAGTGCTCCGCCACCAGCACCATGGCGATAGCCACCAGCACTTTATCGGCGACCGGATCGAGGAAGGCACCAAAACGCGTACTTTGGTTCCAGCGGCGTGCCAGAAATCCGTCAAACCAGTCGGTAACCGCCGCGATACAGAAGATCAGCGCACTAACAAAGGGAGCCCAGGTAAATGGCAGATAAAACGCCAATACAAAGAATGGGATCAGAATGACGCGAAACAGCGTGAGCAATGTAGGGATATTAAATTGCATATGACGGATAACTATCTGTTGTCAGTGAAATTACCCCTATGTTGCTACAGAGGGCCTAATGTTTCAACGAGTAGAAGATCTTTTCTGCCAGACCTTGCGAAATACCCGGCACTTTTGCAATTTCTTCGACACTTGCGTTACGAAGCCCTTGCAAACCGCCCATGTACTTTAGCAGCATCTGTCGACGTTTTGGTCCAACGCCCTCAATGGTTTCCAGGGTACTGGTGCTTTTCACCTTCGCCCGTTTTTTACGGTGTCCGCTGATAGCGTGATCGTGTGATTCATCGCGAATATGTTGAATCACGTGCAGCGCAGGCGAATCTGGCGGCAAGCTGAACCCCTCACCTTCCGGTTCAAAGAACAACGTTTCCAGGCCAGCTTTACGATCCGCCCCTTTTGCCACGCCAAGCAGGAGCGGATGGCTTTTATCCCAGGGCACATCCAATTCAGCAAATACCGCTTTCGCCTGCCCCAGTTGACCTTTGCCACCGTCGATCAAAATAACGTCCGGGATCTTACTTGCTTCAATCGCCTTGCCATAACGGCGGCGCAGCACCTGATTCATCGCCGCGTAATCATCGCCGGGGGTAATGCCGGTAATATTATAGCGGCGGTATTCAGCTCGTAGCGGTCCATTAGCATCGAAAACCACGCAGGAGGCTACCGTCTGCTCGCCCATGGTATGGCTGATGTCGAAGCACTCCATACGTTTAACCGCCGGTAGCTTCAGTACCGATGCCAGCGCCGTCAAACGTTGTGTAATGGTGGACTGCTGAGACAGTTTGGTGGTCAGCGCCGTTGCAGCATTGGTACGCGCCAGCTTTAGGTAGCGCGCACGATCGCCACGCGGCTTCGTCTGGACGTTAATCCGCCGCCCGGCGAGCTCAGACAACGAGTCGGCCAGCAGCGTTTTATCGCTCAGATTAAAATCGAGCAGGATCTCGCCAGGCAAGGTGCGCATCTGACTGCCCTGTAAATAAAACTGTCCGACAAAGGTCTCGACCACTTCGCCCAGTTCCGTTCCCCCCGGTACTTTAGGAAAATAGCTGCGGCTACCCAGCACTTTTCCCTGACGGATAAACAAAACATGCACGCAGGCCATCCCGGCATCAAACGCCACGCCGATAACGTCAAGGTCATCCCCGGTGTTGGAAACAAACTGTTTTTCGGTGACACGACGGACGGCCTGAATTTGGTCGCGAATACGCGCGGCCTCTTCAAATTCCAGATTCTGACTGGCCTTTTCCATCCGGGCGATCAATTGCGTTAACACCTGATCATCTTTGCCGGACAAGAACAAGCGGACGTAGTCAACCTGCTGCGCATACTCGTCTTCGCTCACCAGACCGGCGACGCAGGGACCGAGACAGCGGCCAATCTGATATTGCAGACAAGGGCGCGAGCGGTTGCGGTAGACACTGTTTTCGCACTGACGAATTGGGAAAATTTTCTGCAGCAGTGCCAACGTTTCACGCACGGCATAGCCGTTAGGGAATGGACCGAAGTATTCGCCTTTGGCATGCTTCGCCCCACGATGCATCGCCAGGCGCGGGTGGGTATCACCGCTAAGGAAGATAAAGGGGTAAGACTTATCATCGCGTAACAGCACGTTGTAGCGCGGCTGGTACAGCTTGATGTAGTTATGCTCAAGCAACAACGCTTCGGTTTCAGTATGCGTCACCGTCACATCAATCTGCTGAATAAGCGCCACCAGCGCTTCAGTTTTACGCGACGCGAGGTTGCTGCGGAAGTAGCTGGAAAGCCGCTTTTTCAGATCCTTAGCTTTACCGACATAGATAACCGTCCCGGCGGCATCGTACATACGATAAACGCCGGGCTGGCTGGTGACGGTTTTCAGGAACGCTTTGGCATCAAACTGTTCGGTCACTGGCTTGTTAACGTCTCCGCATTACACAGGCCATGGCGAATTGCCAGGTGAGTCAGCTCTACGTCGCCGTGAATGTTTAATTTACTGAACATTCGATAGCGATAGCTGTTCACCGTTTTCGGACTGAGATTCAGCTGCTCCGAGATCTCATTGACCTTCTGGCCTTTGGTGATCATCAGCATAATCTGCAACTCGCGTTCAGACAAACTGGCAAACGGTGTTTCCGTTTTCTCCGGCTCAATTTGGCTGAGCGCCATCTGTTGAGCGATATCAGAAGCAATATAGCGCTGTCCGGAATAGACGGAGCGAATGGCGCTAACCACTTCCTGAGGTGCAGCGCCCTTGCTCAGATAACCTGCGGCCCCGGCCTGCATGACTTTTGCGGGCAATGGGTTTTCAGTATGAACGGTCAACATGATCACTTTTATGTCAGCCGTAGAACGCGCAATTTTACGTGTTGCTTCAAGCCCACCAATACCGGGCATATTCATGTCCATCAGCACGACGTCGGCGGAATTTGAGCGACACCATTTCACAGCATCTTCGCCGCAGCACGCTTCGCCGACAACTTTAATGCCTTTTATATCTTCAAGAATGCGTCGTATCCCTGCGCGCACCAGTTCATGGTCATCAACAAGAAAAACGTTGATCAAAGGAATATCTCCAGAATAGGGATAACGCTACCGATAGTTAATCGGTCCTATGTTAACGGGTTTTATCTCAACTTTGAAATGTAAAAAACATCCGTCTTCCGATTTTGCTCTCGTTTTTGGAAATTAGATTGTACGCCGCGTGGAAACATTCACTGCTGACGGCGTTCTGCCGGGGTTATATACGAATCGCTGTTTCAAAATGGTGACAAAAAAATCATATTCTTCAGTTGAATGCTAAATAGGCGGGCAAAGTTGTAACAACAATTAACGAGTAAAAAACTCGAAATATACAAAGAATGGAGAAAATATATGCACTGCAACATCTTGTTTATTTTAATGTCGCGGTTAATGTTTGTGCGAAAAACAGCCACTGATATTTTTAGCCGCGCTTATGGTATACTCCGCCGCCTTAACATTTGCCATCGCACTTTTTCATAGAGACATAACGAGGAAAATAAATGAGTACGCCTGATTTTTCCACTGCTGAGAATAATCAAGAACTGGCTAACGAAGTCACCTGCCTGAAAGCCATGTTAACGCTGATGCTGCAGGCAATGGGACAAGCCGATGCAGGCCGCGTGATTCTTAAGATGGAAAAACAGATCGCGCAGATTGAAGATCAATCCCAGGCTGCGGTATTTTCCAACACTGTTAAACAAATTAAACAGGCCTACCGCCAGTAATAAGAAACCGGCTGATAGCATTGCAATCAGCCGGTTTTGCGTCTGACACTCAGAACGACAACTTATTCAGATAAGCCCGGTCGCTGCAGCATAGCAGGCAATCTGCGTTTTGTTTGGTGCGTTAAACTTCTTCTGCATATTCTTCTGATGGAAGTTCACGGTATTTTCAGAAATCGACAGGATCATCGCTATTTCTGCCGACGTTTTTCCCTCTGCGGTCCATTTCAGTATTTCTTTCTCCCGTTTACTAAACCGCATCTCTGGCGCCATCACCATATCATCTTCCAGACGCGTCAGAACGGAGAGACTCTCCCTTACCAGCAATTGCATTCTGAGTTCCACTTCATCCTGCGCAAAGCGGCCATTACGCACGCTCGCACACGAGACAGAAAGAAAGCCCTGCGCCCGGTTCGGCAGCATTAAGCATTGCGTCATCCCCTTGCGTAAACCGTGATTACGCGCCGCATCCCAAAGCGGTTGTGCATCGCGAAATAAGGTATCGTCCCAGGGAAGATGGCCCTGCCTGAAGTTTTCTGGTTTAAGCACGGGGTCAATCGCGAGATAATTTTCGGACTGATAATGTGCCACCCACGCTTTGGGGTAGGTTGTATGAAGCGCCGTCTTAGGTCGGGTAAACGGCACGGGGTGACGAACACAGAGAGAGTAAAAATCGAACTCCAGATGCTGTGTCTGATGTTGTAGTTCGTTATAGACGTCATCTGCCGTCGCCATTTCCTGAAAGCGTAACAGCATGCTCCGTCGCCAGGTGAAGAAATCGTGATCCTGCATACTAAGTGGTCATGTCCCTGAGATTGATAATCATCACAAATGAGAATGAAACAAACTAACACATAAATGTATTTTATATATGCAGATTATCGGACAAGAATGGATTTACTTGAGTATTACGCATAATCAGAGCAGGTTGATGCGACGCAGCGTTAATAATAAAGCAGTAATAATAAATAGTTATGCGGCTTGTGCTCACCAAAAATCTATTTCGGTGAGCACCGTAGGGTTATTATTGCATTAAGAATTTTTCCAGAAACTGACGCGTTCTCGGTTGTTGGGGCGCGGTAAACAGCGATTTTGCGGGTCCCTGCTCGACAATGCGCCCCTGATCCATAAATATCGCCCGGTCAGCAACGTCGCGCGCAAAGCTCATTTCATGCGTCACAATCACCATGGTGCGTTTTTCCTGCGCCAGTTGACGAATGGTATTCAGCACCTCGCCAACCAGTTCAGGATCGAGTGCTGACGTTGGTTCATCAAACAGGATCACCTCCGGGCGCATGGCCAACGCCCGGGCAATTGCCACGCGCTGCTGCTGTCCACCGGATAACCGACGCGGATAGCTGGTCTCTTTACCCGCCAGGCCCACCTTTGCCAGCAACTCACGTGCGCGCGCCGTTGCTTCGGCTTTCGGCTCTCCCTTCACAATCACCGGACCTTCTATAATGTTTTCCAGCACCGTACGGTGAGGAAACAAATTAAAGTTCTGGAACACAAACCCCACATGCTGGCGCAGCTGACGAATCAACCCTTTCTGCTGATTGAGTGAACGCGCCGTATCAATGGTAATGTCACCGACTTTAATCGTGCCCGCCTCAGGCTGTTCCAGCAGATTAATACTGCGCAACAACGTGGTTTTCCCTGAGCCGCTAGGCCCGATAATCGCCACAACTTCACCGGGTTTTACCTCAAGATCGATACCGTGCAGCACCGTTTGCCCGTGAAATTTTTTCACCAGGTTTCTGACTTCGATCGCACTCATTTCGGCTCTCTCTCCTGGCGGTTCAGTTGTTCTTCAAAATAGTTCTGCAGTGCGGACAACACTGTCGCCATTACCCAGTAAATCAGCGAGGCCGCCAGATACATGGTGAACACTTCCAGCGTGCGTGAGGTGATCAGCTGCGCCTGACGGAACAGTTCCGGTACCTGGATTGTCGCCGCCAGCGAGGTGTCTTTCACCAGGCTGATAAAGCTGTTGCTCAACGGCGGCAAAGCCACGCGCGCCGCCTGCGGCAGGATCGCCCGCCGCATGGTCTGCCAGCGCGTCATACCAATACTGGCGCCCGCCTCCCACTGACCTTTATCAATCGAGGAGATAGCCGCACGCAGCGTTTCAGCCGCATACGCTGCGGTGTTCAGCGACAAACCAATCATCGCCGCCGGGATCGGGTCCAGCTCAATGCCAAACTGCGGCAGACCGTAGTAGATCATAAACAGTTGGGCGATCAGCGGCGTGCCGCGAAAAATAGAAATATAGACGCGCGCCAGCCAACGCACCGGCAGCAGCGGCGACAGGCGCATCAGAGCGAGGATAAACCCCAGCACCAGACCAAAGAACATCCCACCGATACTCAGCTGCAGCGTAAATACCGCGCCTTTAAGCAGGAAGGGCAGTGAATCAATCACCAGTTGAATACTTTCTTGCATTAGCGTTTTTCTACCTTGCCGTTACACGTGAGGATGGTAGGCAAACAGCGCAGGCGCCCCACCGGTATGAATAAACAGGACCGGACCTTCATCCTTGAAGCGCTTCTGGCTGATACCGTCGATCAGGCCCGCCATCGCTTTGCCGGTATACACCGGATCCAGCAAGATGCCTTCCAGACGCGCCAGCAGTTTCACCGCTTCCATGCCCTCTTCGTTTGGCGTGCCGTAACCCGGCGCATAATAGTCATCCCATAACAGAATATCCGCCGAGGTGGTCAGTTCCAGTTCACGAGCCACGTCCTGCTGCAGGGTCACCACTTTTGGCTTTTGATCGGCGACGCTGCGCGAAACGGTCACCCCTATCAGCTCGACGTTGGGCATCAGCTGTTCCAGCCCCACCGCCAGACCCGCATGGGTGCCCGCGCTGCCTGAAGCAACCACCACAGAGGACAGCGCTACCGCGCCCTCGCACTGCTGGGCAATTTCCAGCGCACTTTCAACATAGCCCAACGCACCCAGCACATTCGACCCGCCGACCGGGATCACATACGGTCGGAACCCTTGCGCTTCAATCCGCGTAGCCAGCGCCTGAAGTTGTGCATTCGGGTCGGTCAGCGCGTCGCACATTTCAACCTGGGTATTAAACAGATCTAACAACAGACGGTTACCGTTGCTGAGATAGTTTTCCGCCGTGGTGCCAATCGGGTTTTCCAGCAGCGCCACGCAGTGCAGCCCGAGCTTTGCCGCCACCGCCGCCGTCTGGCGCACGTGGTTCGACTGAATGGCCCCGGCGGTAATCAGCGTGTCGGCCCCTTCGCGCAGCGCATCTGCCGCCAGGAACTCCAGCTTGCGCAGCTTATTGCCGCCCATCGCCATTGGCGTGACATCATCGCGTTTAATAAAAATGTCGCGTCCGAGATAATCAGAGAAGCGCGGGAGATATTCGAGCGGCGTTGGCGCGCCAATAAATTCCAGACGTGGAAAGCGCGTTAAATTATGCAGCGGCATACAGCCTCCGGTATTCGTTGTTGTGATGTTCTTTTTATTATGCACGTTCAGGCGCAATGAAATAAAAAAAGGCGCTGTTAAAGGCGCCTTTTTTATTCGGATGACGATTATTTCGTCACATCCGCCCCAAACCATTTTTCAGACAGGGCTTTCAGGGTACCGTCTTTCTGCATCTCTGCAATGGCGGCATCGACCGCTTTCAGCAGATCGTCATTACCTTTACGCAGCGCCACGCCGGATGCCTGGCGGGAGAAGGCTTCACCGGTCACTGCCAGCGTGTCTTTGGTTTTCTTCACCAGATCCAACGCGGCCAGACGATCAACCAGAATCGCATCGATACGACCGACGCGCAGATCCTGATATTTGGTCGGGTCATCATCATAAGTACGGATATCGACGCCCTGCACGTTCTGGCGCAGCCACTCTTCGTAGTTAGTACCCAGACCGACACCGACTTTTTTACCTTTCAGGTCAGCCGCGGTTTTAATCACGCCTTCGTTGCCTTTTTTCACCAGCGCCTGGATACCAGAGACCGTATACGGGGTAGAGAAATCGTATTTTTTCTGACGTTCGTCAGAGATGGTCACCTGGTTTATTACCACATCAATACGTTTGGAGTCTAAAGAAGCCAGCATGCCATCCCACTTGGTCGGCTTCAGCGTCGCTTTCACCCCGAGATGTTTAGCCAGTTCTTCGGCAAATTCGACCTCAAAACCGGTCAGCTTGCCGTCATCACCCTGAAAACTAAACGGGGGATAGGTCCCTTCGAGACCAACCAACAGCGTACCGCGCTCTTTCACTTTATTTAACAGACCTTCGTCCGCAAAGGTTTTAGCGCTCATACCGGCGACAAGTGCCACAGCCATTACACCCATCAGAGCCTGACGTCCCAGACGTGCTAATTTCATAGTTACCCCGAATATTGTCATTAGTGACTATCATTTATGACCGTAGTGTAGAGCGTTTACCGCTATTTACAAACACGACTCCGTTACACCTTATTCGTTTTTAATATATATCAGAACTGGCTGTCCAGGATGATTTCTGCATCTGGCCCACAGGTGCATGCGCTTTGAACTGCTCATACTTGCGCAGCGCAATGCGGTAATTATTGGTGCTGGTCTCCGGCAGCCACGGGGCGAGGTTTTCGTCGAGGAAGCCTTCCTGCAGCAGGTCATGAGAGATGTTCTGTTCGGTCAGATGATTACCGAGACGGCGCAGGCGAACCACATATTCGCGCACCGTGCCGTGGCTCATTTCGGTTTGTTCAAACAAAAACTGTTTAAACCCGATAATGTCAAAAAAGTCGCTTTGTTCTTTGCAGTGTAAATCACCGCAGAAACGGCATAATGCCACCCACTCTTTTTTCTCCTGCTCCCAGGCGGCGGCGTCCAGTAACGTATCCAGCCGGGCAATAGCGATTTTATTCACAATCTGGCCGCGGCGGACCAGCGTGATCCTGTCGAGCAACTTATAGCAATGGGCGCAATGCGTCTGGCTGTGTTTGAAATCTTTGAGGTAGCGGCTTAGAGGCCGTCTTTTTGATTGCTGCACCGTCATGAGAACTCCTGGTAGTCAATTCGTTATGCGGCATTGTTCAGGGGTAATGATTACCCCCTATAGCTTACCCAGCTTGGTGCGTAGACGTTTGATGGCCTGACTGTGCAACTGGCTAACCCGTGACTCACCGACTTCCAGAACAGCACCAATCTCTTTCAGATTCAGCTCTTCCTGGTAATACAGCGTCAGCACCAGCTTTTCACGCTCCGGCAATGCGTCAATCGCATCCATCACGCGCTGGCGTAAATTGCCATCAAGCAGCTGCTGTAACGGGTTTTCTTGCTGATTTTCTTCCGTCACCAGCTCAATACTATCGCCATGCTCTTCCCGCCACTCGTCGTAGGAGAAGAGTTGGCTGTTATTGGTATCAAGCAACATCTGACGATACTCTTGCACAGGAATAGCCAGACGCTCCGCCACTTCGGTTTCCGTCGCGTTACGCCCGAGTTCCTGCTCCAGTTGTCCCATCGCCTGTGCCACTTCGCGGGCATTGCGCCGAACGCTACGCGGCACCCAATCCCGGCTGCGTAGTTCATCCAGCATAGCCCCACGAATACGCTGCACTGCGTAAGTGGTAAATGCCGTTCCTTGCAAAGCGTCATATCGGTCAACTGCATTCAATAACCCGATGCCGCCCGCTTGTAGCAGGTCATCCAGTTCTACGCTCGCCGGCAAGCGCACCTGAAGGCGCAATGCTTCGTGACGCACCAACGGTACATAACGCTGCCACAGCGAGTGTTTATCCATTACACCTTCAGCGGTATACAGTGAATTCACGATAAACAGCCCTGCGTTAAATGAGTTATCGGCATGATTATCCGTTTCTGCAGGGGTTTTAATCGGGTGAATAGTGGGTGAAATGAGGGGTTATTTGGGGGTTACGGGTAAAGCGGAATGTAAAAAACCCCGCCGGAGCGGGGTTTGCGCGATAAGTGTAAATTAACGCAGCAGAGACAGAACGTTCTGTGGAACCTGGTTGGCCTGTGCCAGTACAGAAGTCCCTGCCTGCTGCAGGATCTGCGCACGAGACATGTTAGATACTTCGGTCGCGTAGTCAGCATCTTCGATACGGCTACGAGCAGAAGACAGGTTGTTAACGGTGTTACCTAGGTTGGTGATAGCAGAATCAAAACGGTTCTGCACCGCACCCAGATCAGAACGCAGAGCATCAACTTTCGCTAATGCTTTATCAATCGTCTCCAGAGGTTTAGCCGTAGCTTTGGTCGCAGCATCTTCACTAACAAGAGTAGGATTACCAGCGAGATTTTTACTCATATACATCACTTCACCAGCTGTATTCTTAACTTGCTTGCCGTCTGCTGAAACGTTGTAATCATTACCGTCAATAGTTAACTTACTACCGCTTTTAGTACCAACTTTAGCCAAATCATCTGCTGTAGCTGCACGGTTATCCACTGTACCGGAGGTGGTATAGGCACCTCCGTTTACAGATTTATAGATTGGCTTATCTGCTGTCATGGTCGCAGTGGTGCCAGCATCAGCGATGGTAAGGGTAACGACATCACTACCAATTTTAGCAGTGAAAGTACCGTTCCCCTCAGGGCTTGCATCAGTACCACTTACTGTAAAAGTAATATCGTCATGAGTAAAAGTCTGGCCTACAGTCAGATTTTTAGCTTTTGCAGCAATATCTGTAGCAGTAGTGCTTGGTGCCGCCCCTGTTTTATAGTCGGTACCAGTGTTAGGTGTAGTCGCTTGGGTATCAAGAGCACCAGTGCTAGCATTGATGTATTGTTTAGCGTTGCCATTATCTAAAACTTCACCCGTTTTGATATTAGAGGTGAAAGTATTTGCCCCCACGGCATAACTATCGGTACCGGTAGCAGTGAATTTAGAAACAAGATCGTTACCAGTAGCTTTTTGAGCCCCATTAATATTAAAACTATCAAGGCCTAATGTTTTAGCATCAATTTTTGCCAAGTTAATCGTGATAGTTTCGCCATCGTTAGCACCGACTTGAATTTTCATCTCGTTATTCTCAGCCAGCACTTTCACGCCGTTAAACTGAGTCTGATCGGAAACACGATCAATTTCTTCCAGACGTTGAGTAATTTCAGCCTGAATCGAAGACAGATCGCTGTCAGAGTTAGTACCGTTAGTTGCCTGTACAGACAGTTCACGAACACGCTGCAGGTTGTTGTTGATTTCGTTCAACGCACCTTCAGTCGTCTGCGCAACAGAAATACCATCGTTGGCGTTACGGGAAGCCTGAGTCAGGCCTTTGATGTTAGAGGTGAAGCGGTTAGCAATCGCCTGGCCTGCCGCATCATCTTTCGCGCTGTTGATACGCAGACCGGAGGACAGACGCTCGATAGCAGAGCTCAGAGAAGACTGAGATTTGTTCAGGTTGTTCTGGGTCAACAGCGACAGGCTGTTTGTATTGATGACTTGTGCCATGATCTTTTCCTTATCAATTACAACTTGATGTTATTGGGCCGTTGCCCACGGTTTCTGACCGTAACCCATGTATCGGCACGTTAATTTCGAACTTTAGAAAATTTTTACTTTCCGCCCTCTTTTTTCTTAGCCCCTGAAATACCCGTAATATGCCCCACTATTCCGCGCATTATTTTCGCAAAACTATCATTAAACTTTGCGCGCAGATTGCCGATAACCCGCTTAACTACTGTTTGCAATCAAAAGGAATTAGGCATGGCTTCATTTACATCACTGGGCGTCGGTTCAAACCTGCCACTGGATACATTGCTGACGAATCTAACGACCGCTGAAAAAAAACGTTTAACGCCAATTACCCAACAGCAGAGCGCCAATACTGCACGACTCACGGCCTACGGCACGCTAAAAAGCGCGCTGGAAAAATTCCAGACAGCAAACACCACGCTGAACAGCGCCGATCTGTTTAAAAGCACCACCGTCACCAGCAGCACTGAGGATCTGACAGTATCAACCTCTGCTGGTGCAGCGCCAGGCACTTATACCGTCAGCGTCACGCAGCTGGCCCAGGCGCAATCACTCAGTACTAAAACAGGTATTAGCTCAACGAAGGAAGCATTGGGTGACACCTCATCCGACAGCCGCACAATTAAAATTGAGCAAAAAGGTCGTAAAGAGCCGCTGGAAATTAAGCTGACCAAAGACCAAACGTCGCTGGAAGGCATTCGTGATGCCATCAACGATGCCGACAGCGGTATTTCCGCCAGCATCGTTAAAGTAAAAGAAAATGATTATCAGCTGGTATTAACCGCTGACAGCGGTGTCGATAATAAGATGACGATTTCCGTCAGCGGCGACAGTAAGCTCAATGATTTATTGGCCTACGACAGTACCGCCGGCAGTGGCAATATGAAACAGTTGGTGGAAGCCAAAAATGCGCAATTAAAGGTTAACGGCATTGATATTGAACGTCCAAGCAACACGATCACCGATGCGCCGCAGGGCGTAACGCTGAATCTGACCAAAGAAGTGACCGATGCGCGTATTACCGTCACCAAGAGCAATGAAAAATCGACTGAAGCGATTAAAGGCTGGGTCGACGCCTATAACTCACTGCTGGATACCTTCTCAACGCTGACCAAATACACCGAAGTCGATCCTGGCGCAGAAGTTCAGGATACAAATAACGGCGCGCTACTCGGTGACAGCGCCGTGCGCACCATCCAGGCGGGTATCCGCGCGCAGTTTTCCAACGGTGCCAGTGACGGTGCGTTCAAAACGTTAGGTGAAATCGGGATTACCACCGACGGCACCACCGGCAAGCTGAAGATTGACGACGCCAAGCTGAAAAAATCGCTGGAAGATAACACCGCTGCGACCCGTCAACTGCTGGTGGGAGATGGTAAAGAAACTGGCATTACGACCAAACTGGCTACTGAAATAAAAGGCTATCTGGCTGATGACGGCATTATCGACAGCGCCCAGGACAATATTAACGCCACGCTGAAAAAACTGACCAAACAATATCTGGCCGTCAGTAATAGCATCGACGATACCGTGGCGCGCTATAAAGCACAGTTTACCCAACTTGACACCATGATGAGCAAACTGAACAGCACCAGTAACTATCTGGGCCAACAATTTACGGCAATGAGCAATTCCTGATAACAGAGGTAAGTATGTATACCGCGAGCGGTACCAAAGCCTATGCACAGGTCGGCATAGAGAGTGGCGTGATGAGCGCCAGTCCGCATCAGCTGATCGAAATGTTGTTTGATGGCGCGCACAGCGCCCTAGTGCGCGCTCGCCTGTTTATGCAGCAGGGTGATATCGTCGCCAAAGGCGAGGCCATAAGCAAGGCCATTAATATCATCGATAATGGCCTGAAGGCGGGTCTGGATCAGGATAATGGCGGCGAAATCGCCACCAATCTGTCAGCACTTTATGACTATATGGTCCGCCGTCTGCTGCAAGCGAATTTGCGCAATGATAGTCAAGCCATTGAAGAAGTCGAAGGGTTGCTCGGCAACATTGCGGAAGCCTGGAAACAGATCTCACCCAAAGCATCGTCCCAGGAGTCTCGTTAATGACCTCAGCCGTGGAGTTTATCAACCGTTGGCAGCGCATTGCGCTACTCAGCCACTCGCTGCTGGAACTGGCGCAGCGCGGTGAATGGGACCTTTTACTGGAACAGGAAGTTAGCTATCTGCAAAGTATTGAAGTGGTCATGGAAGACGAAACTCCACCGGGCATTACGCGAAGCGTTCAGGACATCGTGGCCGGGTATATTAAACAGACGCTGGATAACGAACAATTACTCAAGGCGTTGCTGCAACAGCGGCTGGATGAGCTCAGCGGGCTGATCGGTCAGTCGACTCGTCAGAAGACGCTGAATAACGCCTATGGTCGTCTTTCCGGCATGCTACTGGTACCCGACGCCCCCACCGTACCGTAATAATTTCCCGCCTCGCCTGAATAATCTTCCATACTCCAGAGGTCGGCCAAACGACTTCTGGAGCACGGAAGATGAAAAATCCCACGTTATTGCAGTACTTCCACTGGTATTACCCTGAGGGCGGTCAGCTATGGTCCGAGCTTGCCGCACGCGCAGGCGGCCTCAACGATATCGGCATTAATATGGTGTGGCTGCCGCCCGCGTATAAAGGCGCGTCCGGTGGCTACTCGGTTGGCTACGACTCCTACGATCTGTTTGACCTCGGCGAGTTCGACCAAAAAGGCACCGTCGCCACCAAATACGGTGATAAAAACCAGCTGCTGGCCGCCATTGATGCGCTAAAACACAACGACATTGCGGTACTGCTGGACGTGGTGGTCAACCACAAAATGGGAGCCGATGAGAAAGAACACATTCGCGTCCAGCGCGTAAACGCCGATGATCGCACGCAGATTGACGATGAGATTATCGAATGTGAGGCCTGGACCCGCTACACCTTCCCAGCCCGCGCGGGTCAGTACTCGCAGTTTGTCTGGGACTTCAAATGCTTCAGCGGCATCGACCATATCGAAAACCCCACCGAAGACGGCATTTTCAAAATCGTCAATGATTACACCGGAGAAGGCTGGAACGATCAGGTGGATGACGAACTCGGCAACTTTGATTATCTGATGGGCGAAAATATTGATTTTCGTAACCACGCCGTCACCGAAGAGCTCAAATACTGGGCACGCTGGGTGATGGAGCAAACCCAGTGCGACGGTTTTCGCCTCGATGCCGTCAAGCATATTCCGGCCTGGTTTTATAAAGAGTGGATCGAACACGTGCAGGAGGTGGCCCCCAAGCCGCTGTTTATCGTCGCCGAATACTGGTCCCACGAAGTCGACAAACTGCAAAACTACATCAACCAGGTGGAGGGGAAAACCATGTTGTTCGACGCCCCCCTGCAGATGAAGTTTCACGAGGCTTCACGTCAGGGACGCGATTATGACATGCGCCAGATCTTCACCGATACGCTGGTGGAAGCCGATCCGTTCCATGCGGTGACGCTGGTCGCCAATCACGACACCCAACCGCTACAGGCGCTGGAGGCCCCGGTCGAACCGTGGTTTAAGCCGCTGGCCTACGCGCTGATCCTGCTGCGCGAAAACGGCGTGCCGTCGGTGTTCTACCCCGATCTGTACGGCGCGCACTATGAAGATACCGGCGGGGATGGACAAACCTATCCCATCGACATGCCGATCATTGAACAGCTTGATGAACTGATTCTGGCCCGCCAGCGTTTCGCCCACGGCGTGCAAACGCTGTATTTTGATCACCCCAATTGCATCGCCTTTAGCCGCAGCGGTACCGACGACGACCCCGGCTGTGTGGTGGTGTTGTCCAACGGCGATGACGGCGAAAAAAGCATTGCGCTTGGCGCGAACTACGGCAATAAAACCTGGCGTGACTATCTGGGGAATCGCGAAGAAAGCGTGGTCACCGATGAACACGGCGAAGCGACGTTTTTCTGCAACGGCGGCAGCGTCAGCGTGTGGGTGATTGAAGAGGTGTTGTAATGGACTTCCCCGGTAGCGGCGGGCTACCGGGGTTTAACGCTTACGGCAGCGGCGTCGCCAACGGCGTTTTCTGTAACACCTCGGCGCATTCCTGCGTTGGGCGATCGACCCGTTGCAGCGTCATCCCGTCATATTCCAGCGTATTACCTTCGCGCTCAATCTCATACAGCTCACGCTTCACCGTCACGTTGGTGAGATCGCCGGAGAGCATCGTCAGTTTCCCCGGTAGCGCAATCACCCGCTGCCACTGGCGACAATCCAGCGTATCGCCCTCTTTGGTCACCACCAGCGAGGCGATAGCTTCCGGACTCACCAGCTTGCGCTGCGGACCTTTCGACTGCCAGTAGCCTTCCAGACCGGCGGGCGCGGGCGTTTTTACCACTTCGTTATAATTTTCAACTTCGGCGCATCCGCTAAGAAGCAGAAATGCACCAACGATTGCTAATTTTTTCATCATTCATCCTGCATGCGAAGAAAAGGGGATTGTGGCATTAAACCCCTGATGTCGCCAGCCTTTCGCGGCGCCGGATAAAGATTGATCCCGTCGGGATTACTTCTTATTACTGATAGGCAAAAATGTGGATCGGTGTAATATCCACACTTCTTGTTACATACCTTCTGAGTTCAGAGGCAAAACGCATGTCATGGCAACACTTCAAACAGGCCTGGTTAATTAAATTTTGGGCCCCTGCCCCTGCGGTCATCGCGGCGGGTATTCTCTCCACTTACTATTTCGGCATTACGGGAACCTTCTGGGCGGTAACCGGCGAATTTACTCGCTGGGGCGGTCAAGTCCTGCAGCTGTTTGGCGTTCACGCCGAAGAGTGGGGTTACTACAAACTGATCCACCTCGAAGGCTCCCCGCTGACCCGCATCGACGGCATGATGATCCTCGGCATGTTCGGCGGCTGCTTTGCGGCGGCACTGTGGGCCAACAACGTGAAACTACGTATGCCACGTAGCCGGGTGCGCATTATGCAAGCCATTATCGGCGGGATGATCGCCGGTTTCGGCGCGCGTCTGGCGATGGGCTGTAACCTCGCGGCGTTCTTTACCGGGATCCCACAGTTCTCCCTGCATGCGTGGTTCTTTGCGCTGGCCACCGCAATTGGCTCATGGTTTGGCGCACGCTTCACCCTGCTGCCGATGTTCCGTATTCCGGTCAAAATGCAGAAAGTCTCTGCCGCCTCGCCGCTGACGCAAAAACCGGAGCAGGCGCGTCGGCGTTTTCGCCTCGGCATGCTGGTGTTTATCGGCATGATCGGCTGGGCGCTGCTCACCGCCATGGATAAACCCAAGCTCGGGTTAGCCATGCTGTTCGGCGTGGGATTCGGTCTGTTGATTGAACGGGCGCAAATCTGTTTCACCTCGGCATTTCGCGACCTGTGGATTTCCGGGCGCACCCATATGGCAAAAGCCATTATCTTCGGCATGGCGGTCAGCGCCATCGGTATCTTCAGCTACGTGCAACTGGGCGTGGAGGCGAAGATCATGTGGGCCGGTCCCAACGCGGTGATCGGCGGCTTGCTGTTTGGCTTCGGCATCGTGCTGGCGGGCGGGTGTGAAACCGGCTGGATGTACCGCGCGGTCGAAGGTCAGGTGCATTACTGGTGGGTCGGTCTGGGCAACGTAATCGGCTCGACCATCCTGGCCTACTACTGGGATGACTTCGCCCCGGCGCTTGCCACCAGCTGGGATAAAGTGAACCTGCTCAACACCTTCGGTCCGCTCGGCGGCCTGCTGGTGACCTATCTGCTGTTGTTTGCCGCACTGATGCTCATCATTGGCTGGGAAAAACGTTTCTTCCGCCGTGCAGGGCTAACGCCTGCTAAGGAATCCGCATGAAAAATATCGTCCCTGATTACCGTCTGGACATGGTGGGTGAACCGTGTCCCTACCCGGCTGTCGCCACGCTGGAAGCAATGCCGCAGCTGAAGAAAGGTGAAATTCTGGAAGTGGTGAGTGACTGCCCGCAGTCGATCAATAATATTCCGCTGGATGCACGTAATCACGGCTATACGGTGCTGGATATTCAGCAGGATGGGCCAACCATTCGTTATTTGATTCAGAAGTAAGTGTTTGCCGGATAGCGTTGCGCTTATCCGGCAAACATTTTCTGCACGTTGTCCCTACACCTGCATCGACATGACTTCCTGATACGCCGACACCAGCTTGTTACGCACCTGAATCCCCATCTGCATAGAGACCGAGGCTTTTTGCATATCGGTCATCACATCATTCAGCGCAATGCCCGGCTCACCCAGGGTAAATTTTTCTGCCTGCACGCGAGATGCGGTTTGCACATCACTGATGCGGTCCAACGCCGCATGCAGCTGACCGGCAAAGCTCACGGTCGGTTGTGGCTGCATATCCTGCATCTTTGCTGACGTCGCCGTGGCCTGTAGCTGGCTGATGACCCCTTCAATCCCCTGTATTGCCGACATTCTGATCCCCTGGATGATTTTTTACGTAGCAGAGATTACCAGTTCGTCAATAAGATAAAGGCGCTAAATAACGATAAAAACCCCCGGTTTTTGGCGCATAGAAAAATTTAAAACCGCAAATAATGTGACGGTCAATTTTTCGAGTTTGCTGACCCGGGAGTGAGTCTTGTTCCACTTTGCAAAAAACGCCGTCCACGATAATCCACGAGGTGCGAGATGAGTGCGACAGCATCGACTGCAACCCCACTGAAACCTCTCGAGTGGTTAAATCGCCTGCGTGCGAATCCCAGAATCCCTCTGATTGTGGCGGGCGCGGCTGCCGTCGCGATCGTCGTAGCGATGGTCCTGTGGGCCAAAGCGCCAGATTACCGCACGCTGTTCAGCAACCTCTCCGATCAGGACGGGGGCGCCATCGTCACCCAACTGACGCAGATGAACGTGCCCTATCGTTTCACCGAGGGAAGCGGCGCCATCGAAGTTCCCGCGGATAAAGTACATGAACTGCGTTTGCGTCTGGCCCAGCAAGGTCTGCCGAAAGGCGGCGCCGTGGGCTTTGAACTGCTGGACCAGGAAAAGTTTGGTATCAGCCAGTTTAGCGAACAGGTGAATTACCAGCGTGCACTGGAAGGCGAACTGGCCCGCACCATTGAAACGCTCGGACCGGTTAAACGCGCCCGCGTCCATCTGGCCATGCCGAAACCTTCATTATTTGTCCGTGAGCAAAAATCCCCTTCCGCCTCCGTTACCGTAAATCTGGAACCGGGTCGGGCGCTGGATGAAGGTCAAATTAGCGCGGTTACCCATCTGGTCTCCAGCGCCGTGGCCGGTTTACCGCCGGGTAACGTCACGCTGGTCGATCAGGCCGGTCATCTGTTAACCCAGTCGAACACCAGCAGTCGTGACCTGAACGATGCGCAGCTGAAATACGCCAGCGACGTCGAAGGCCGCGTTCAGCGTCGTATCGAATCGATCCTGTCACCGATCGTCGGTAACGGTAACGTCCACGCGCAGGTCACCGCACAGCTGGATTTTGCCAATAAAGAGCAAACCGAAGAACAGTACAGCCCGAATGGTGATGAATCGCAGGCTGTACTGCGTTCGCGCCAGCTCAACGTCAGCGAGCAGATAGGAAGCGGCGCACCGGGCGGCGTACCTGGCGCCCTGTCGAATCAGCCTGCACCGGCGAATACTGCGCCTATCAATACACCACCGGCTAATCAGCAAAATGCGCAAACCACGCAGACAGCCAATAACGCGAATACCGGCCCACGTAGTACTCAGCGCAATGAAACCAGCAACTATGAAGTCGACCGCACCATTCGTCATACCAAAATGAACGTCGGCGACGTGCAGCGTCTCTCCGTGGCGGTGGTGATCAACTATAAAACCTTGCCGGACGGTAAACCGCTGCCGCTGACCGCCGATCAGATGAAGCAAATTGAGGATCTGACCCGCGAAGCCATGGGCTTCTCCGACAAGCGCGGCGATACCCTGAACGTGGTGAACTCACCCTTCACGGCAACCGACGACGCGGGCGGCGAGCTGCCATTCTGGCAACAGCAGTCCTTTATTGAGCAGTTGATGATTGCCGGACGCTGGTTACTGGTACTGCTGGTGGCCTGGATACTGTGGCGTAAAGCCGTTCGTCCGCAACTGGTCCGCCGTAGCGAAGAGGCGAAAGTCGCGCAGGAACAAACGCGCGTTCGTCAGGAAACCGAAGAAGCGGTAGAAGTTCGTCTCAGCAAAGACGAGCAGACCCAGCAGCGTCGTACGAACCAGCGCTTGGGCGCAGAAGTCATGAGCCAGCGTATTCGTGAAATGTCAGATAACGATCCGCGCGTTGTGGCGCTGGTCATCCGCCAGTGGATGAATAACGAACATGAGTAATCTTAGCGGCACCGATAAAAGCGTCATTTTACTGATGACCATTGGCGAAGATCGCGCGGCGGAGGTGTTTAAACATCTTTCCACGCGTGAAGTGCAGGCCCTCAGTACGGCGATGGCCAACGTGCGCCAGATTTCCAACAAGCAACTCACCGAGGTGCTGGCCGAGTTTGAACAAGAAGCCGAGCAGTTTGCGGCGCTGAACATTAACGCCAACGAATATCTGCGCTCGGTGCTGGTGAAAGCGCTGGGTGAAGAGCGCGCCTCCAGCCTGCTGGAAGATATTCTGGAAACCCGCGATACCACCAGCGGCATCGAAACGCTCAACTTTATGGAGCCGCAAAGCGCCGCCGACCTTATTCGCGACGAGCATCCGCAGATCATCGCCACGATTCTGGTACACCTCAAACGGGGCCAGGCGGCCGATATTCTGGCGCTGTTCGACGAGCGTTTACGCCACGATGTGATGTTACGTATTGCCACCTTCGGCGGCGTGCAGCCGGCCGCGCTGGCGGAGCTGACCGAAGTGCTGAACGGCCTGCTCGACGGCCAGAACCTGAAGCGCAGCAAAATGGGCGGCGTGAGAACGGCAGCAGAGATTATCAACCTGATGAAAACGCAGCAGGAAGAAGCGGTCATTACCGCCGTGCGCGAATTCGACGGCGAACTGGCACAGAAAATTATCGACGAGATGTTCCTGTTCGAAAACCTGGTGGACGTCGACGACCGCAGTATCCAGCGCCTGCTGCAGGAAGTGGATTCCGAGTCGCTGCTGATCGCCCTGAAAGGTGCCGAACAGCCGCTGCGCGAGAAGTTCCTGCGCAATATGTCGCAACGTGCCGCCGATATTCTGCGCGACGACCTCGCCAACCGTGGTCCGGTACGTCTGTCGCAGGTAGAAAACGAACAGAAAGCGATTCTGCTGATTGTGCGTCGCCTGGCGGAAACCGGCGAGATGGTGATCGGCAGCGGCGAGGATACCTATGTCTAACGACCTGCCGTGGAAAGTCTGGACCCCGGACGACCTCGCGCCACCGATGGCGGCGTTCGTGCTGGCCGATGACAGCAGCCCCTTGCCGACGGACGACACAGAAGAACCACAGCTGTCCGCTGAACAACAGCTTGAACAAAAGCTGGCACAACTGCAGTTGCAGGCGCATGAACAAGGCTATAACGCCGGCCTGGCTGAAGGTCGGCAAAAAGGCCATGAGCAGGGTTATCAGGATGGGTTAGCGCAGGGGCTGGAGCAAGGTCAGACGCAGGCCCGGGCGCAGCATGCGCCGATTCACGCCCGCATGCAGCAACTGGTGAGCGAGTTTCAAAATACGCTGGATGCGCTGGACAGCGTGATTGCCTCGCGCCTGATGCAAATGGCGCTGGAAGCCGCTCGTCAGGTGATTGGCCAGACGCCGATCGTCGATAACGCCGCGCTGATTAAACAAATCCAACAGCTGCTGCAGCAGGAACCGCTGTTTAGCGGCAAACCCCAACTGCGTGTGCATCCGGACGATCTCCAACGCGTGGAAGAGATGCTCGGCGCCACCCTCAGCCTGCACGGCTGGCGACTGCGCGGCGACCCAACCCTGCATCATGGCGGGTGTAAAGTCTCGGCCGACGAAGGCGATTTGGATGCCAGCGTCGCTACGCGCTGGCAGGAACTCTGCCGTCTGGCCGCACCGGGAGTCGTGTAATGACCACCCGTCTGACCCGCTGGCTCACCTCGCTGGATAACTTCGAAGAGAAAATGTCGCTGCTACCGTCGGTACGACGCTACGGGCGTTTGACCCGCGCCACCGGCCTGGTGCTGGAAGCCACGGGCTTACAGCTGCCGCTGGGCGCCACCTGCGTGATTGAGCGTCAAAACGGCAACGACACTCAGGAAGTCGAAAGCGAAGTGGTCGGTTTTAACGGCCAGCGTCTGTTTTTGATGCCACTCGAAGAAGTCGAAGGCGTTCTGCCTGGCGCACGTGTTTACGCGAAAAACATTGCCGGTGAAGGCCTGCAAAGTGGCAAGCAGTTGCCGCTGGGTCCCGCCCTGCTTGGGCGCGTGCTCGACGGCAGCGGAAAACCCCTCGACGGTCTGCCTGCGCCCGACACCACGGAAACCGGGGCGTTAATTACACCACCGTTTAACCCGCTACAACGTACCGCCATTGAGCACGTGCTGGATACCGGTGTGCGGCCCATCAATGCGTTGCTAACCGTCGGTCGCGGCCAGCGTATGGGCCTGTTCGCCGGTTCCGGTGTGGGTAAAAGCGTCCTGCTCGGCATGATGGCGCGCTATACCCAAGCCGATGTCATTGTCGTTGGGCTGATTGGCGAACGTGGTCGTGAAGTAAAAGATTTTATCGAAAATATTCTCGGTGCCGACGGTCGCGCACGCTCGGTGGTGATTGCCGCCCCTGCGGACGTCTCCCCATTATTACGTATGCAGGGCGCCGCCTATGCCACGCGTATTGCCGAAGATTTTCGCGATCGCGGGCAGCACGTCCTGCTGATTATGGACTCCCTCACCCGCTACGCAATGGCACAGCGTGAAATCGCGCTGGCTATCGGTGAACCGCCCGCCACCAAAGGCTATCCGCCATCGGTGTTCGCCAAATTACCGGCGCTGGTGGAACGTGCCGGGAACGGTATTCACGGCGGCGGTTCGGTTACCGCATTTTATACCGTGCTAACTGAGGGCGATGACCAGCAGGATCCGATTGCCGATTCCGCGCGTGCGATCCTCGACGGACACATCGTGCTGTCCCGTCACCTGGCGGAAGCGGGTCATTATCCGGCCATTGATATCGAAGCCTCAATCAGCCGTGCAATGACCTCGCTCATCAGCGAAAAACACTATGCGCGGGTGCGTAATTTTAAACAGCTGCTGTCCAGTTTCCAGCGTAACCGTGATTTAGTCAGCGTGGGTGCATATGCCAAAGGCAGCGACCCGATGCTGGATAAAGCCATCACCTTATGGCCGCAGCTGGAGGCATTTTTACAGCAAGGGATCTTTGAACGGGCCGACTGGGAAGATTCCCTGCAGGCGCTGGATCTGATTTTCCCTGGGGTGTGATTAAGCAGGAGAGCATAGGTCATGGCACAACATGGTGCACTGGCAACACTAAAAGATCTGGCTGAAAAAGAGGTCGATGACGCCGCTATCTTATTAGGCGAAATGCGGCGCGGCTGTCAGCAGGCAGAAGAACAGTTAAAGATGCTGATCGACTACCAGCACGAGTATCGCACCAATCTTAATAGCGATATGGGTCAGGGGATCACCAGTAACCGCTGGATCAACTACCAGCAATTTATTCAGACGCTGGAAAAAGCAATAGACCAGCATCGCCAACAGCTGAATCAGTGGACGCAGAAAGTTGACCTGGCGCTGAGCAGTTGGCGCGATAAAAAACAACGACTGCAGGCCTGGAAAACTCTACAGGACCGACAGACCACGGCGGCTTTACTGGCTGAAAACCGCCTGGATCAGAAAAAAATGGATGAATTTGCTCAGCGCGCAGCTATGAGGAAACCCGAATGATTACGTTACCCCAACTGATTACTACCGACACCGACGTCACCGCAGGGCTTCAATCAGGAAAGGCGGTTGATTCACCCGAGAATTTTTTAGCCCTACTGGCTGGCGCATTAGGCGCGGGCGACGCACAGGGAAAAGATGCCCCGCTGTCGCTGGCCGATCTCCAGGCTGCGGGTGGCAAACTGCAAAAAGGGTTGCTGCAAGCACAGGGCGATAACGGCCAGGCGGCGAAAATTACGGATCTGCTGGCACAAAAAGGCGGGATCACGGACGCGACACTTGCCGACCTGACCGATGCCCAGCAATTGCTGTCGGCACTCACGCCGTCGCTGAAGGTGAATGCCCTGACGGCGACAGGCAAAGCCGCGCCACACGATGATAAGACCACCACGCTCAGCGATGAGGATCTGGCGAACCTGAGCGCGCTATTTGCGATGCTGCCGGGCCAGCCCATCACCACGCCCGTCGGTGAAACCGCATCCGCCCCGGCAGACTCCACCCTGGCCACACTGTTGCGCGGCAATTCGTCCGGCTGGACGGCGGATAACCGCGTCGAACTAACTTCGGGTGAGATGAAAAAAGGTAAAGCGGATGGCGCGATGCACGCCGCTGGCGTTGACCAGACACGTAATCCTACTTTAACCCCACTGACGGCAGCGGCAACCGCCCACGCGGAGATGGAAAGCACCCCGTCCCCGGTAAGCGTTGGTGCGGCAATCACGCCACCAGCTGGCGCGCAAACGCACGCGCAGCCGCTCCCTGCAGCCGCACCGGTGCTGAGCGCCCCGCTGGGTAGCCACGAATGGCAGCAATCGCTAAGCCAGCACGTCACGCTGTTCACCCGTCAGGGCCAACAAAGCGCGGAACTGCGCTTACATCCACAGGACCTGGGCCAGGTGCAAATCTCCCTCAAGCTGGATGACAACCAGGCGCAATTGCAAATGGTGTCACCACATAGCCACGTGCGTGCCGCGCTGGAAGCAGCGTTGCCGATGCTGCGGACTCAGCTGGCTGAAAGTGGGATCCAACTGGGGCAAAGCAGCATCAGCAGCGAAAGCTTCGCTGGCCAGCAGCAGTCTTCTGCTCAACAGCAACAGGCGGGGCGCACTCAGGGACAAGACATTTTTGCCAGCGAAGATGACGCCGCTCTGGCCGCCCCGGCCTCGCTGCAAGCCGCCGCGCGCGGTGACGGCGCAGTAGACATCTTCGCCTAACGCCAGAGGTAGCATGATTATCCGCGTCTTTTCCACGCTTTGTCGGGGACAGGACACGGGATAATCAGCCCATAAGCTGTACCGAAACAGGAAGCCCGTATCTGATGACTGACTCCGCGATTAACAAAAAGAGTAAACGCGCTATTTGGATCCCTCTGCTGGTGTTAATTACCCTCGCCGCCTGCGCAACTGCGGGATATAGCTACTGGCGTATGCAGCAGCAGCCGTCCGCCAGCGTTAGCGCGGAACCGGCCCCACCGCCAGCCCCGGTGTTTTTTGCGCTGGATACATTTACCGTCAATCTGGGTGATGCGGATCGCGTGCTGTATATCGGGGTCACGCTGCGTATGAAAGACGAAGCGACGCGCGCGCGCCTGAGCGAATATCTGCCGGAAGTTCGCAGCCGTCTGCTGCTGCTGTTTTCGCGTCAGAATGCCGCCACGCTCGCCACCGAGCAAGGTAAACAGCAGTTGATCGCCGCCATCAAAGAGACGCTCGCGACTCCGCTCGTTGTCGGGCAGCCGAAACAGGTTGTCACCGACGTTCTTTATACAGCTTTTATTCTGCGGTAAAGACATGGGCGACAGTATTCTTTCTCAGGCTGAAATTGACGCATTGCTTAACGGCGATAGCGACACCAAAGACGAACCTATTTCCGGTATTGCAAATGAAAGCAATATTCGTCCGTACGATCCCAACACCCAACGCCGCGTTGTTCGCGAGCGTTTGCAAGCGCTGGAGATCATCAACGAACGCTTCGCGCGCCAGTTCCGGATGGGATTATTTAACCTGTTGCGACGTAGCCCGGATATTACCGTGGGCGCGATCCGCATCCAGCCGTATCACGAGTTTGCGCGTAACTTACCGGTACCAACCAACCTGAACTTGATCCACCTGAAACCGCTCCGCGGTACGGGTCTGGTGGTGTTCTCGCCGAGTCTGGTGTTTATCGCCGTCGATAACCTGTTTGGCGGTGATGGACGCTTCCCGACGAAGGTGGAAGGTCGCGAATTTACGCATACCGAGCAGCGCGTGATCAACCGCATGCTGAAGCTGGCGCTGGAAAGCTACAGCGACGCCTGGAAAGCGATCAACCCGCTGGAAGTGGAGTACGTGCGCTCGGAAATGCAGGTGAAATTTACCAATATCACCACCTCACCAAACGACATTGTGGTGAACACGCCGTTCCACGTTGAAATTGGCAACCTGACCGGTGAATTTAACATCTGTCTGCCCTTCAGCATGATTGAACCGTTGCGCGAGCTGCTGGTTAACCCGCCGCTGGAAAACTCGCGCAATGAGGATCAGAACTGGCGTAATAACCTGGTGCGTCAGGTTCAGCATTCAGAGCTGGAGCTGGTGGCGAACTTTGCCGACATTCCGCTGCGTCTGTCGCAGATTTTAAAGCTCAAACCCGGCGATGTGCTGCCGATTGAAAAACCCGACCGCATTATTGCTCATGTGGACGGCGTGCCTGTGCTGACCAGCCAATATGGCACCGTAAACGGTCAGTATGCGTTACGCGTAGAACATTTGATCAACCCGATTTTGAATTCGCTGAATGAGGAACAGCCCAAATGAGTGACATGAATAATCCGTCCGATGAGAACACTGGTGCATTGGACGATCTGTGGGCTGACGCGTTAAATGAGCAAACAACGACCACGGCTAAAAGTTCGGTAGATGCGGTATTCCAGCAGTTAGGCGGCGGGGACGTCAGCGGTACACTGCAGGACATTGACCTGATCATGGACATTCCGGTCAAGCTGACCGTCGAACTGGGCCGCACTCGCATGACCATCAAAGAGCTGTTGCGCCTGACGCAAGGCTCCGTCGTCGCACTGGACGGTCTGGCGGGCGAGCCGCTGGATATTCTGATCAACGGTTACCTGATTGCTCAGGGCGAAGTGGTTGTCGTCGCAGATAAATACGGCGTGCGTATCACTGACATTATTACGCCGTCTGAACGTATGCGCCGCCTGAGCCGTTAATGATGAACACCCAGGCTACCGTCTCTCAGCCCGCCGCCGTTCCCGGCTCACCGCTGGTGCAGGTCAGCGGCGCCCTGCTGGGCATAATCCTGTTGATCCTCGCCGCGGCCTGGGTCATTAAACGCCTGGGTTTTGCATCCAAAGGGGCCGGTACACGCGGACTGAAAGTCACGGCCAGCACCTCATTGGGACCGCGCGAACGGGTGGTAATTGTTGAGGTTGAGGACGCACGTCTGGTGCTGGGTGTGACCGTATCGCAGATTAACGTGCTGCATACCCTGCCCCCTACGTCCGTGGTGCCCGACGAGAACCCGGCCCCTCCGGCGGATTTCCAGTCCATGATGAAGAGTTTGCTTAAGCGTCCTGGGAGATCCTGATGCGCCGTTTGTTGTCCCTCACGCTGCTCGGCTTGTGGCTGTTTAGCCCAGTGGCCGCGGCCCAGCTTCCCGGTCTGGTTAGCCAGCCACTACCCGGCGGCGGACAAAGCTGGACGTTACCGGTACAAACGCTGGTATTTATCACCTCGCTGACGTTCCTGCCCGCCATTTTGCTGATGATGACCAGCTTCACCCGCATCATCATCGTTTTCGGTCTGTTACGTAACGCGCTGGGAACCCCGTCCGCCCCGCCAAACCAGGTGTTACTTGGACTGGCGCTATTTTTGACTTTTTTCATCATGTCCCCGGTGATCGACAAAATCTACGTTGACGCATATCAGCCGTTCAGCGAAGAGAAGATCTCCATGCAGGAAGCGATAGAGAAAGGCGCACAACCGCTGCGTGAGTTTATGTTGCGCCAGACCCGCGAAGCCGATCTGGCACTGTTTGCGCGTCTGGCAAACAGCGGACCGTTGCAGGGACCGGAAGCAGTGCCGATGCGAATTCTGCTGCCAGCCTATGTCACCAGCGAACTGAAAACCGCCTTCCAGATAGGTTTTACGATTTTCATTCCTTTCCTGATAATCGACCTGGTGATCGCCAGCGTATTGATGGCACTCGGGATGATGATGGTACCGCCCGCCACCATCGCGCTGCCGTTTAAGCTGATGCTGTTTGTGCTGGTTGACGGCTGGCAACTGCTTGTCGGTTCGCTGGCGCAAAGTTTTTACAGTTAGAGGCGCGAAATGACACCTGAATCGGTCATGATGATGGGCACCGAGGCGATGAAAGTCGCTCTTGCCCTCGCCGCACCGCTGTTACTGGTTGCACTGGTGACGGGGCTGATTATCAGCATCCTGCAGGCGGCAACCCAAATTAACGAAATGACGCTGTCGTTCATTCCGAAAATTGTCGCGGTCTTTGTCGCTATTATTGTGGCCGGGCCGTGGATGCTTAACCTGTTGCTGGACTATGTGCGTACGCTGTTCAGCAATATCCCCTATATCATCGGGTAGACGCCGCCATGCTGCAGGTGACGAGCGATCAATGGCTTTACTGGTTGAACCTGTATTTCTGGCCACTGCTGCGTGTATTGGCACTCATTTCTACGGCACCGATCCTCAGTGAGCGTGCGATACCTAAGCGGGTAAAGCTGGGGTTGGGCCTGATGATAACGGTGGTTATCGCCCCGTCCCTACCTGCCAATGACGTGCCAATTTTCTCCATCGCGGCATTATGGTTGGCGATGCAGCAAATCCTGATCGGTATTGCGTTAGGCTTCACCATGCAATTTGCATTTGCTGCTGTGCGTACGGCCGGTGAGTTAATTGGCCTGCAAATGGGGCTTTCTTTCGCCACATTCTTTGACCCCGGCAGTCGACTGAACATGCCCGTGCTGGCACGACTGATGGATTTACTTGCCATGCTGCTGTTTTTGACCTTTAACGGTCACCTATGGTTGATCTCACTGCTGGTAGACACGTTTCATACCCTGCCGATCGGCGGTCACCCGGTAAACAGTAATGCTTTCCTCGCCCTCGCGCGCGCGGGCAGCTTAATATTCCTCAACGGGCTGATGCTGGCGCTGCCGGTGATGACGCTGTTGCTCACGCTCAACCTCGCGCTCGGATTGTTAAATCGTATGGCTCCCCAGCTCTCCGTTTTTGTCATTGGCTTTCCGCTGACCCTGACGGTAGGTATTTCTTTAATGGCCGCATTAATGCCATTAATTGCCCCATTCTGCGAACGATTATTCAGCGAAATTTTTAATTTACTTGCCGATATCATCAGTGAAATGCCCACAAATAATAACCCATAGTATTTATCCTGTTTTACTAAGGATTGTCCGAAATTAAAAAATAGACCACATCTACCAGGATAACGCTGCCGCGGCTTATTTGTTTTTGCCTTACTCACAGAACGCAACATTTACTTTACTTTAAGAAGTTTCCTGGCAAATTATACGCAACTTTACGGGATAGTAAATCCGCCTGAAAACAAGCAGTAAAAGCGTCATCTTGGGTTGTTATTATTCCGTTTAGTTGTGCAGAAATAATCAGGTAAGGGGAATTATCGTTACGCATTGAGTGAGGGTATGCCATGTCAACGATTATTATGGATTTATGCAGTTACACCCGGTTAGGGTTGACCGGGTATCTGGTAAGCCGGGGGGTGAAAAAAAAGGAAATCAACGGTATTTCAACCGTTGACGAACTCAGTATCGCCTGTGACGTACATCAACCTGCTGTGGTGTTTATTAATGAAGACTGTTTCATCCACGATCCGGCTAACAGTCAGCAAATAAAGCAGATCATTAATCAGCATCCCAGTACATTATTTATCGTATTTATGGCTATTGCCAACGTCCATTTTGATGAATATCTCCTGGTCAGAAAAAATTTATTAATCAGTTCAAAGTCGATTAAACCGGATTCACTGGACGAATTGCTTGGCGATATTCTTAAAAAGGGTGCGGATATTGTTGTCGATGTCAATCTGCCGACACTGTCATTAAGCCGCACCGAGTCCAGCATGTTACGCATGTGGATGGAGGGTCAGGGAACCATTCAGATTTCCGATCAAATGAATATCAAAGCAAAAACCGTCTCATCCCATAAGGGGAATATAAAACGAAAGATCAAAACGCATAATAAACAGGTGATCTATCACGTCGTTCGACTCACCGATAACGTCACCAACGGTATCTTTGTGAATATGCGCTAGTATGTGCTGACTGGTGGGAATGTCACCAGTCAGCATCAAGACAAAAGCGGTATGATTAGTCTACCTTCTCCACAAAAATACCATCCTGATGACCTGACTCGTTAAAGAACCAGATACCGAGCGGGTAGTCTTCCAGCGAAACCAGGTACATGGTGCCTTCACTAAACTCCTCGATTGCCAGTACCCGGCCAGGCCGACGAGGACCGCCGTCCGTTTTGACTGTAACCCGATCATTCACCTTCATCATTTTCCTCCTGTGGCTTTGTGCCAGTGTAGAACAAATTCTATTTTCTGGCAGCGCCTGGCGCGCGCGATTGCGGGTTTTCTCGACGGTCTATACTTAGAAAGTGTGCGTCAGCGATTTTGCTGCATACACCCGGTATCCGTAACGGTTGAGAGGTAGGTGAATGAAAACCGCGAAAGAGTACAGCGAGACGGCCAAACGTGAGGTCAGCGTTGATGTAGACGCGCTGCTGGAGGCAATCAACGAAATCTGCGAGAGCGAGATTCATCGCAGCCGCGATGACCCGGATCGCGTCAGTGTTGACGGTCGTGATTACCATACATGGCATGAGTTAGCCGAAGCGTTTGAGTTGGATATCCACGATTTTAGCGTGACGGAAATCAATCGCTGACTTCAGGCGAAAAAAATCCCGGCCCTCAGTGGGTCGGGATCAAGCTTGCTTATGCAAGAAGCACTTGAAAATTCGTTACACCAGGAAATCTGATGTGAGGCCAACCTTATCTACAATTTTTTTGCCTGACAAGTAAATAATTCTCACCAAAATGATAAATATAACTAATGGTTGAGAGATCACTCACTTATGCCTGAACGTAATGTTCAGGCATCCTGCCGTTGTTGCCCTTTACCGGACGTCAGTTCATCTTCACGGAATGCTTCCCGTTTGACGCCAAAGCCATCGTACCAGCGACACTCGACCATGCCGCTAGCGTATCCGGTGACAATCATGCGTGGGCCACCCTGTTTCACGGTGACTTCCTCACTGACAGAAAAGACCATACCTGCCCCCTGTATCAAGAGAAACCTTTTCACCTTAGACGACAAGCAGCCTTTTTGCATAATCAGGTAAACAAAAATTAGTGTGAAACACCGCGCAGTTTTGCGACCATTTTCACCAGCAGTACCACAATGCCACCAATGATAAAGCCCAATACAAGGTTTAACAGAGTCGGAATCATCATTGAAATGAATGGATTCTGTTGCTGGGTGAACTGCTCGATCGCATGATGCAACGGCGCGATCCCATGGACGACAATGCCGCCCCCTACCAAAAACATCGCCAGAGTTCCTACCACCGACAGCGTTTTCATCAGCCAGGGCGCCACCACCAGCAAGCCTTTACCCAGCGCCTGAGCGACCGCGCTGCGCTTTTCAGCCAGCCAGAAGCCGATGTCGTCCAACTTGACGATAATGCCAACCAGGCCGTATACGCCAACGGTCACCGCTAAAGCGATCCCTGACAGCACCAGAACCTGATTGAGCAACGGCGCATCGGCCACAATTCCCAGCGTAATCGCCACAATCTCCGCAGATAAAATAAAATCGGTACGTACGGCCCCTTTGATTTTATCTTTCTCAAAGGTCAGTGGGTCCTGCGCCGCCAGCTCTGCCAGACGCTGCTGGCGTTCTTCCGGCGTTTCCTGATGTTTGCGCGCCTGCAGCGTATGCAGGACTTTTTCCACGCCTTCAAAACAGAGGAACGCCCCACCAATCATTAATAACGGGGTAATCGCCCAGGGAATAAAGGCACTGATCAGTAACGCCAACGGCACAAGAATAACTTTGTTGACGAAAGATCCTTTTGCCACGCTCCAGACGACCGGAAGTTCACGGTTTGCCCGTACGCCCGATACCTGCTGCGCGTTAAGCGACAGGTCATCTCCCAGAACGCCCGCGGTTTTTTTTGCGGCCAATTTTCCCATCATGGAGACATCGTCAAGCAGCGTGGCGATGTCATCGAGTAAGGTCAGTAAGCTACTTCCTGCCAAAATTTTCACCCTCAATATTATTTTTTTCCGTCATTAGTATGAAGTAAAAAACGTGATGCTGAAACTCACCTTTATGGTCAACAAATTTTTAACAACAACGGGCAATTATAAATCTCGCCAGCATGATAGTTTTGACGTTTACTATGTTGCGCCTTTTTATTTCCACCGTGAGGGATTATGCGTTTCAGGCAATTGTTACCGCTTTTCAGTGCGCTGTTCGCGCTGTACATCATTTGGGGTTCCACCTACTTCGTTATCCGCATTGGCGTTGAGAGCTGGCCGCCGCTCATGATGGCCGGCGTGCGTTTTCTGTCTGCGGGGATTTTGTTAACCGCATTTTTACTTCTGCGCGGCCACAAACTGCCGCCATTACGCCCGCTGCTCAATGCCGCACTGATCGGTATTCTGCTGCTGGCAGTGGGAAATGGGTTGGTCACCGTCGCCGAACACCAGAACGTCCCTTCCGGCATCGCTGCCGTGGTGGTCGCCACCGTCCCACTGTTTACGCTGTGCTTCAGCTATTTCTTTGGCATTAAAACCCGCAAGCTGGAGTGGATGGGCATCGCTATCGGACTGGCCGGGATCATTATGCTTAACAGCGGCGGGAATTTGAGTGGTAACCCCTGGGGTGCAGTGTTGATCCTGATTGGCTCAATGAGCTGGGCATTCGGTTCCGTGTACGGTTCCCGCATTACCTTACCCGTGGGTATGATGGCCGGTGCAATTGAAATGCTCGCCGCCGGTATCGTGCTGATGGGGGCCTCGCTTATCTCCGGGGAAAAGCTGACTACAATGCCATCTTTTTCTGGGTTTATGGCGGTCGCTTACCTGGCGCTGTTCGGCTCCATTATCGCCATCAACGCATATATGTACCTGATCCGTAACGTGAGTCCGGCGCTGGCAACCAGCTATGCCTACGTCAACCCGGTTGTTGCCGTCTTATTAGGTACCGGTCTGGGAGGTGAAAGCCTGGCGTTCATCGAGTGGCTGGCACTCGGAGTGATTGTTTTTGCCGTGGTGCTGGTGACGCTGGGTAAATACCTGTTCCCGGTCAAAGCAGACGCGGTCGCCGCACCGTCGGAAAAGTCGTTACAGTAAATGAATACCTTGGGTGTCGATCTGCGCGGTAGCGCCACCGCTGCAGATCCACTCGACCACGCGCTCGGACAGCGCCTCATCGCTGAGTTTTTTTCGCCCTCGTATGGCGCACTCCCAGATAATGAGTACCCGCCAGCCAAGTGCCTGCTGTCTCTCGCGATCCCGCGCATCGCGTTCAACGTTTTTGCCTATTTTAGCCAGCCAGAATTGCGTGCGCGTCGCGGGGGTCTTAAATAAATAACACTCGTGGTGATGCCAGAAACAGCCATGGGTAAAAATAACACACTGATAGTCATCCACCACAAAATCAGGGCGGCCTGGTAACGCCGCATCCTGCACGCGAAACGTTACCCCCTGCTCCGTCAATACGCTGGCCAGACGTTTCTCAATCGCCGTATCGCGGGTCGCGATTGCCCGCATATTTTTACTGCGCGTGGCCTTATCGTGAACGTCTGCCATGCAGACTCTCTTTCTCACGCAGCGCGACGGCCTGTTTGATTTTTGGCTCCAGCAGTCGGGCTACCGCCGCAAATGCCGGGACCACCACCGAATTGCCGAACTGGCGATAGGCCTGGGTATCAGATACCGGAATACGGAACTGATAACCCTGAGGCGACTCAAATCCCATCAGGCGCGCGCACTCTCGAGGTGTAAGTCTACGTGGTCGGTGCAACTGGTTGTGCGGATCGTCAAAATCCTGTTCACCCAGCGCCATATCCCAGCCACGGTCGATTAATATTTCTGCCCCGTCCTTGTAATAACGCGCAGATAACGTGCGCGTTACGCTGTGCGGATTGCCAGGATATACCATGCCGTAGCCAAAGCCGTTCCCCCGCGCCTGATGCTTTTTCGCGTAGCGATATAAATATTTCCACAACACCGGCGTCAGGATGTATTTCACGTCAACGGTCGGTTCAAGCAGCTCGGCCAGCGTAATACGCCGCTGCGGGTAGCGGGTGACAATATCCCGTAGCGTAAAGTCATTTTTCAGATTCAGATCGCGTCGAAAGCCCACGAGGACAATACGTTCGCGATGCTGCGGTAAAAAGTGTTTTCCATCGATAATTTTAGGATCGTCCGGCCCGTTTTCCGCCGCATCCGCCACGTCATACCCTAACTCATCCAGCGTTTGCATAATGATGCGAAACGTTTTCCCCTGGTCATGGCTCTTCAGGTTTTTGACGTTTTCCAGCACAAAGATTGCCGGACGGCGGGCATCAATGATTCTGACCACGTCGAAAAATAGCGTACCTTGCGTATCACAGGCAAAACCGTGCGCACGACCTAAGGCATTTTTCTTGGAGACGCCTGCCAGCGAAAACGGCTGACAGGGAAAGCCAGCCAGCAGCACATCATGCTGAGGGACATGCTGGCGGATATGTTCAGCCGCCTCCTCATCGCTCACCCCGGCACGATGGCTTAACGTAATATCGCGAATATCTTCATTAAAATGGTGCTGGTCAGGATCGCAATAGTAATTCGCTTTGTAAGTCCGCACCGCATGCTTGTTCCACTCGCTGGTAAACACGCACTGTCCACCGATCGCTTCGAAGCCGCGGCGAATACCGCCAATTCCGGCGAAAAGATCGATAAAACGAAAAGCATACTGCGGATGATGCACCGGCGGCGTCGGTAGCAAGGTCTTCAGGTGGGAATATTCACGATCGCTCAGGCGGTGCCATGTCTCGTTCGCAACCACACGTTTAAAGATGGCCGGGCTCCAGTGATGCTCACCGACGCCATTAAGGTGAGCCACCAGCGTTTTCACGTCGTAAATCTCAAGCAGCTTAGCCAACATCACCTGCACGGCGATCCCGGTATCCTCTGTCATCAGGTTTATGGTGCCTGTTACTGAAAAATTTTCCTGCATACATTTAACCGGCCAAAATGGATTAGCGACAGGTTAACATAAAACAGAGGTGTTTACGTTTCAGCTGTGCAGGCTACCGATGCGCCTTAAAGGGCTGAATCGCGGCGAGATCCAGCTCCTCATACTCCCCTTTTAACTCGGCGCTTAATTTCGCCATATAGGTCAGCAAAAAATCAGCGTTATGCTGCGCTAAATACCGTCCCTGTGCCGTTTGCATCGTCATCGGCAGTTGCAATAATTTGGTCTGGAAATGATCGAGTGCATATTGCTTGTCGTTGAGCTCGCGCCGTTGTGCAAAAGGGTCTTCCGCATCAAACAGGGCCACCCCCAGCGCGCCAGAAACCGCAAATACGCGGGCTAAGCCAATGGCCCCCAACGCCTCAAGTCTGTCAGCATCCTGAACAATTTTGGCCTCGATCGTGGTTGGCGAAATTTTTGCGCTAAAACTGTGTGCTTCAATGGCATGACTTACCGCCGGCAGCCGGTCTTCTGGAAATGTGGGGAAAAACTGCGTCAATACGCGGCAGGTTTCCTGCGCCGCCAGTACCGACGAGCGATGTCGGTCAGGATGGTTTTTCGGCAAGCTGATAAGGTCATGAAAATAGCAGGCTGTCAGCACCACCAGCCAGTCGATGGTTGCATCAGCACCCAGCTGTTGTGACGTCATCCACACACGACGAAAATGAAAGATGTCATGGGCTGTATCCTGCCCGAGATGATTTTCACGTAACCATGCTTCAAATTGCGACTGCCAGTACTGTAAATCCATGCTATTCCTCGCGAGCGCTACGGCCATATATACACCGCATAAATTAACCCACCCATTCTATAACATCAAATGATTAATCATTATGGGCCAGGACCAGAATCTACAAATTATAAATACAATCAACATAAACATATTAAATTTATATAAAATCAAAATTCAATATAATTAACACCAAACTCATAACCCAATGATAAATAAATCATTTACATGGTAAATGTGAAACACTTAAACATATTAAATAAATAACAAAAATCCAAACAGAAATATTTTGAAATCTTTTAAATAGATTTGTTACACGTTATATTTTAAAATAAATGAACTTCATAGAATAGTATCAAAACGTAGTCTTTTGGATAGAACCACATATTCACATCAATTATTATCATAAGGGAATACATAATGAAAAGAAAAGCTCTGGCACTTCTTCTCCCGGCATTATTAGCTGCAGGCGCAGCAAATGCGGCAGAAATCTATAATAAAGATGGCAACAAACTGGATCTGTACGGCAAAGTCGATGGCCTGCGTTATTTTTCTGATGACGCTGGCAGCGACGGCGATCAGACCTATGCACGTCTGGGCTTTAAAGGCGAAACCCAGATTAACGATATGCTCACCGGCTACGGTCAGTGGGAATATCAGGTTATGGCCAACAATGCTGAAAGCGAAGGCGCAAACTCCTGGACTCGTCTGGGCTTTGCCGGCTTAGGCTTTGGTGAAAACGGTACCTTCGACTACGGCCGTAATTACGGCGTGGTCTACGACGTAGAAGCCTGGACCGATATGCTGCCAGAATTTGGTGGCGATACCTACACTCAGACCGACGTATATATGACCGGCCGCACCAACGGCGTGGCAACCTACCGTAACAAAGGTTTCTTTGGTCAGGCAGACGGTCTGAACTTTGCTCTGCAGTATCAAGGTAACAACGAAAGTGCGGGCTCCGGCGAAGGTACCGGCAATGGTGAGAACCGTAAATTGGCGCGTGAAAATGGCGACGGTTTCGGTATGTCCACCTCTTACGATTTCGACTTCGGTTTAAGCCTGGGTGCTGCATATTCCAGTTCTGATCGTACCGACAACCAAACTGCTGCTGGTCGCGGCGATCGCAACTATGACAACAAATATGCAGGCGGAGAAACCGCTGATGCCTGGACCATCGGTGCAAAATATGACGCAAATAACATTTACCTGGCGGCCATGTATGCTGAAACTCGCAATATGACTGCATATGGCAGCGGTTCTTATAAAAATGCTGCTGGCGATGATGTTGCTAAAGGCGGTATTGCTAACAAAACCCAGAACTTTGAAGTAACCGCTCAGTACCAGTTCGACTTTGGTTTGCGTCCTGCGGTTTCCTTCCTGCAATCTAAAGGTGTTGACTTAGGCGGCTGGGATCACAATAGCAATGGCACCCCTCGTTACACCGACAAAGATCTGGTCAAATATGTTGATGTTGGCGTGACTTACTACTTCAACAAAAACATGTCTACCTATGTTGATTACAAAATCAACCTGCTGGACGAAGACGACAACTTCTATGCAAGTAATGGCATCGCAACTGATGACATCGTTGCCCTTGGTTTAGTCTACCAGTTCTAATTCTGCTCAATACGCAGCAAGCCCGCTTCATATGAAGCGGGCTTTTTGTTTATACGACACGCATTTGTGAGGATATCCAAAGAAAAAAATCGGTGAGAACTGCCGTAAGAGGAATTGAGTTAACCGTTTGAATAATGGCGGCTAGAGGAGGATTTTCTCCCTTGGTGGAGTTGCCCCACTCCGATTTTCATGACCGCTGATAGGGGCAGAGAAATCCGCACCAACTCTGCACGTCTAATCCACCAATCTGATTAACGTCAGCGATGGCGATGTGGAAGTGATCGTAAAAGCCAACAACAAAATGATAGGCTTTCAGTAAAGGGCATAGCTACAGTGGCAGAAGGACGGGTAGTTTAAGGAAGGTGCGAATAAGCAGGTCATT
>NZ_SZWP01000100.1:0-143627 GCF_005280825.1 Citrobacter sp. wls829 | reverse complement strand
ATTATCAACGGCTCGGAAGTGTCTAGATTTTCCGTGGCGATTCAATACCCATACAAGTAAAACCTTTAGTTCAGTTTAGCATCGGCGTAACGCCATAAGAAGTTTGTTCTATCAACATTTCTTGAATCCCCAAATATTTTATTTGCATTCAGAATGGGAGTTACACCCTTTAAGGAAACGTATAAAAATATGAATATCAATAAGTTAACCAAGTTTCTGATATCAGGATAAAATGTTCCACGACAACAGTTACATATGTTTTTTCGAATGTATTGTTGCGATTGTAAACCTACAGAGTATCCTGTTATTAAATCAACCGGAGGACAGATGCTACTAACTTCCCTACGACTCTTCAAAAATCTCTCCGATGAAACCCGCTTGGGCATCGTGTTACTGCTCAGGGAAATGGGAGAGTTGTGCGTGTGCGATCTCTGTACGGCGCTGGATCAGTCGCAGCCAAAGATCTCCCGTCATTTGGCAATGCTCCGGGAAAGTGGACTATTGCTGGATCGCAAGCAGGGCAAGTGGGTTCACTACCGCTTATCCCCGCATATTCCTTCCTGGGCCGCTCAGGTGATTGAGCAGGCTTGGTTAAGCCAACAGGACGACGTACAGGCCATCGCCCGTAAGCTCGCATCAACCAACTGCTCTGGCAGCGGTAAGGCTGTTTGCCTCTAAAAATTTTGCCTGCACATATATGCTTTTCCGGATATGAGGTGTTAAAGATGAAAACGTTAACGGTGTTTGACCCGGTAATGTGCTGCAGTACCGGCGTATGTGGCTCAGATATCGATCAGGTTCTGGTTGATTTCTCTGCTGATGTGCAGTGGCTGAAAGGACGTGGCGTACAGGTTGAACGTTACAACCTGGCGCAGCAGCCCATGAGCTTTGTTCATAATGAGAAAGCGAAAGTATTCCTCGAAGCATCTGGAGCAGAAGGGCTTCCGCTACTGCTGTTGGACGGTGAAACGGTGATGGCAGGGCGGTACCCAAAACGTGCTGAGATAGCTCGCTGGTTTGGTATACCGCTGGAGAGGGTAGGGTTAGCTCCCACCAGCTGCTGTGGTGGTAATACTTCCTGTTGCTGATATGTCAGGAGGACATATGAAATTCTTACAGAACATCCCGCCTTATCTGTTTTTTACCGGTAAGGGAGGCGTAGGAAAAACTTCCATTTCCTGCGCGACGGCTATCCGCCTTGCCGAACAGGGTAAGCGGGTTTTGCTGGTCAGTACCGATCCTGCCTCGAATGTCGGCCAGGTATTCGACCAGGCTATCGGTAACACCATTCGCCCTGTGACGGCAGTTCCTGGGCTTTCTGCTCTGGAGATTGACCCGCAGGAAGCCGCCCAACAATACCGCTCCAGAATCGTTGATCCTATCAAAGGTCTTCTGCCTGATGACGTTGTTAACAGTATCAGCGAACAGCTTTCAGGAGCCTGTACGACTGAGATTGCGGCGTTCGATGAGTTTACTGGCTTACTGACCGACGCTTCTCTGCTGACCCGCTTTGATCACATCATTTTTGATACAGCGCCGACGGGCCACACGATTCGCCTTCTCCAGCTTCCCTGTGCCTGGAGTAGCTTCATTGAAAGTAATCCAGATGGTGCTTCCTGTCTTGGCCCAATGGCCGGGCTGGAAAAGCAGCGTGAGCAGTATGCTCATGCAGTAGAGGCGCTATCCGATCCTGAACGTACCCGCCTGGTTCTGGTTGCACGACTGCAAAAATCTACGCTGCAGGAAGTCGCCCGCACTCATGAAGAACTGGCTGCAATTGGCCTGAAAAACCAGTACCTGGTTATTAATGGTGTGCTGCCTAAAGCAGAAGCTGAACATGACGCCCTTGCCGCTGCGATATGGCAACGGGAACAGGAAGCACTGGCAAATCTTCCTGCCGGTTTATCTGAGCTATCGACAGATACCTTATTACTCCAGCCAGTCAACATGGTTGGCGTGTCTGCATTGAAGGGACTACTGGACACCAGTGCAAGAGCATTACCGCTGCCTGCAAGGAACGTCCTGTACACGCCTGAAAACTTATCGCTCTCTGTCCTGGTTGATGATATCGCTCGCAGTGAACACGGTTTGATTATGCTGATGGGCAAAGGTGGCGTAGGTAAAACCACGATGGCTGCTGCCATCGCCGTCAGGCTGGCGGATATGGGATTTGATGTCCATCTCACCACCTCAGATCCCGCTGCACATCTCAGTGCAACGCTCAATGGAAGTCTTAAAAATCTGCAGGTCAGCCGAATTAACCCTCACGATGAAACTGAACGCTAAAGGCTTTGCTGATATACATCCCACCCAGCGCAATCAACCACACCACGGCGGTGTGCGACAGCGTCGCCGCCAGTCCCAGCATGACCGCCTGTTTGATGGTGCCTTTAATGGCGATGATAAAGGCCGCCATCATGGTCTTGGAATGCCCCGGCTCCAGGCCGTGTAGCACGCCCAATAAAATCGCACTGGGAATAAAGAACCAGGCGTTGCCCTGCTGAAGAAGCGTCGAAAATTCACCCATGAGAATGATTCTTAGTTGGTTTGTTTCGTCAGATTCTACTCCCCCCCAGTACCGAATACTACCCCCCAGTAGATCGGCACGGTATAGTACGTCATGATTTATGCAACGGGGACAGGACGATGTCACATACGATCCGCGACAAACAAAAGCTCAAAGCCCGCGCGAGTAAGATTCAGGGGCAGGTAGCCGCGCTGAAAACTATGCTTGATGAACCGCATGAATGCGCCGCCGTTTTACAGCAGATTGCGGCAATTCGCGGCGCGGTAAACGGATTAATGCGTGAAGTGATTAAAGGTCATCTGACCGAGCATATCGTGCATCAGGGTGATGAAATCAAACGTGAAGAGGATCTGGACGTCGTGCTGAAGGTGCTGGACTCCTACATCAAATAATTCAGTTTAACGGCTCATCCACATAGTGGAATGAGCCGTTAAACAACACGTTCTAGCCAAAAAACATCACAGATACGCACAGCAGACCGACAATCAGGGTGATCAGATTGCCTACCGAGCGGTACGGCTTCAGGGTCGGGATCAGATAGGTAGACAATGTCGGCATGATGAACAAAATCATGGCGATCAGCGGCCCGCTAATCGCGTAAATCATTGAAATTGCATTTGGATTAATGCAGCAAATGATAAACGTGATGGTGGAGACCAGCATAATAGACAGGGCGCGGTTAAAGGCCCGGCTTTTCTTCACACCAACCTGGTGCAGAGACGTTTTGACCAACTCTGTCGCCCCTTCAATCACGCCAAAGTAGGTGCCGAGGAACGATTTTGACATCGCCACTACGGCGACGATGATCCCGGAAATCGACAGCCATGCGGGCGCGTTGGGCATCATCGACAGCGCGGACAGAATGGTCACGCCCTCGTGCTTCGCATCTTCAATGTAATTTACCGGAATCGACATCAGACAGCTGAAGACGAAAAACAGCACGCTCAGGCAGATGATAACGTAGGCGACTTTCATGATTTTTTTGCATTTACCCATGGCCTGCTCGCCGTATTTCTCACGTCTGTCGATAGCAAACGTGGAGATAATCGGCGTATGGCTAAAAGCGAAAACCATCACGGGAATCGATATCCAGACCTGATGCAGCGTGTGCTGATCAAACGACATCTGGCCGGTGAGTAACGTTGGCTGCCAGCTTCCGGTCAGGTAGAGCGACAGAAACAAAAAGTAAGCGATTAGCGGGAATACCAGAAAACCCATCACCCGAATGGTGGCCTGGCGACCCATCAGAAAAATCAAATTCAACACCAGCACTACGCCGAGACTGACCAGCATACGTACGCGAAGATCGATCTCGATATGTTTTGCCAGCTGTTCGGTGAGTGAGTTGGTGATCGCCACGGCGTAGATCAGCACCACCACAAAGAAGGCCACAAAATAGAGGGTGGTAATCAGGCTGCCTATCTTTTTGCCGTAATAGTGGGTGACTGCGCCAGTGATCCCTTCACCCGCTGAGGTTTTGGATGACAGAATAAACTGGCACAGCGCTTTATGTGGCCAGTAGGTTAAAGGCCAGGCGACGAGTGCGGTGATAAACAGCACCACCGCGCCAGCAGAACCCAGCTGTATGGGGAGGAAAAGGGTTCCTGCGCCGACGGCAGTCCCGTATAACGCGAAGCTCCAGAGAGTCTCTTCTTTTGACCAAATTTTCTACATTATTTGAACGTATCAACTATAAAATAAACAAAAAGAAGCGCAATTTACCACAAATGAGCGGGGCTGGGGGAGGTGTGAGCATGTGGGCGGGAGAAGGGATGAATAGCCGGAATGGAGATAATTCCGACTATTCATTGGATTATCAGGCAGTAACGCGCTGCTGGCGACGTTTCATTACGCGCTCGCGTAATGTGTCATACGCCCAGTTATAAAACATGGTGTACGGCAGGAAGAACAGGAAGAAACCAATTTCCAGGGTGAATGCTTGCAGCAGGCTGACGTTCAGCACATACGCCATAATGATCACTCCAATCACAATAAACCCACTTTCAAAACCTAACGCGTGAAATGCGCGGACCTTAGCCGTACGTTTTACCAGGTGAGTCGGCCATAAGCGGTCAAACAGGGCGTTATAAATGATATTCCAGATCATCGCCGTGGTCGCCAGAAGTATGGTCAATCCGCCCATTTCCAGCACTGAGCGCTGCATCAACCACGCGGCGGTTGGCGCGAGAACGGCGGTGGCAATACCCTCAAAACAGACGGCGTGAAAAATACGTTCCATTAACGAACGGCGTTGGACTGTATCGTGTTGCATAACCTAAAACCTTCTTTGATGCCCGGATAACGGAATAGTGGTAATTTTATCGTTTTATGTGATATCTAAAAGATAGAATCCATCGATAAAGTAGATAGTTTATGCGCTACTCTCCTGAAGCATTAACGGCATTTGTTGAGACCGTCTCCTGCGGCTCCTTTTCTGCGGCGGCGCGGCGGTTACGCAAAAGTCAGTCCACCATCAGCACGGCGATAGCCAATCTGGAAGCCGATCTCGGCTTTGCGTTGTTTGACCGCTCTTCACGTCAACCCACGCTCACCGAGCAAGGCAAGCGGATTCTTGGCTATGTGCAGGCGATTCTGTCGGCCAGCGAGCGGCTGGACGAGGCGGCGATTTCGCTGTCGGGCGCAACGGAAGCACGTCTGACTTTTGTGCTTTCGGACACCCTGCATCCGGATGTGTTGGAAGATTTGATGGTGCAGTTTGACCGACTGTTTCCGCACACCGAGTTTGAATGTCTGATTGGCGAAGATGAGGACGTAATCGATCTGCTGCAAAAGGGACGTGCGCAGGTTGGTCTCCTTGAAGCGCGTGAGGATTACCCCACGGACATGGGTGTCACGCGCCTGCCGATGCAAACCTTGATGGGATTGTACGTGGCGGTTTCGCACCCGCTAGCGGCGCAGGAAAAACTGCAGTGGGAGCAACTGCGTACCTGGCGCGAGCTGCGGCTAAATACCTATCTGGAAAGCGGCACTAACGTGGCGCGTGGCCCTGTGTGGTCTGCACCCAACTATTTATTGTTGCTCAGTATGGCGGTGCAGGGATTTGGCTGGTGTGCGCTGCCTTGTGCGCTGGTGGAGGAGTTTGCTGCGGAAAAACAGCTGGTACAGCTGAAGGTGCCTGGCTGGCCAAAGGCTATCTCTATCGATCTGCTGTGGAACAAGAAATCGCCGCCTGGCGTGGCGGGAAGCTGGCTACGCGATCACTTACAACAGGGTGGCGTTTCGATGATAGATAAATGATACACATTTCCTTTGTGATAAAACTCACCATTTTTTAAACAACTAAGATAACTATTCTTAACAATCATCTACTATTGCGCTGTCATTTTGCGCTGAGGTAGTGATGAAAGAGGTTGTGATAGTGGGGGCGTTGAGGACACCGATTGGCTGTTTCCAGGGTACGCTGGCACGCCACTCTGCCGTTGAATTAGGCAGTATGGTGGTCAGGGCGTTAATGGAACGCACCGGGGTGGATGTTCACTCTATTGATGAAGTGATCCTGGGTCAGGTCCTCACGGCTGGTGCGGGGCAAAATCCGGCACGCCAGTCTGCCATTAACGGAGGACTCCCCAACACCGTTTCCGCCATCACCATTAACGACGTTTGTGGCTCGGGCCTGAAGGCGTTGCATCTGGCGACGCAGGCTATCCAGTGCGGTGAAGCCGACATTGTGATTGCCGGTGGACAAGAGAATATGAGCCGCGCCCCACATGTCCTGACCGACAGTCGCACCGGGGCGCAACTCGGTAATAGTCAACTGGTCGATAGCCTAGTGCACGACGGCCTGTGGGATGCTTTCAACGATTATCACATGGGCGTTACCGCGGAAAACCTGGCGCGGGAATACGGTATCAGCCGTGAATTACAGGATGCCTACGCGCTTCATTCGCAACACAAAGCGCGTATGGCGATCGATGCTGGGCGGTTTAAAGATGAAATTGTGCCTGTGGTCACTCAGCGTAACGGGCAATCGATAGTGGTGGATACCGACGAACAGCCGAGAACCGATGCCAGCGCAGAAGGGCTGGCGCGTCTGGATCCTACCTTTGATCGTTTGGGGTCCGTTACGGCGGGTAACGCGTCATCAATAAACGATGGTGCTGCTGCCGTGATGATGATGAGCGAAGCCAAGGCCCAAGAGCTGAACTTACCCGTGCTGGCGCGCATTCGTGCCTTTGCCAGCGTCGGGGTTGATCCTGCGTTGATGGGCATTGCGCCGGTGTACGCGACGCGACGTTGCCTGGAACGAGTTGGCTGGCAATTGGCGGATGTTGATCTTATCGAAGCCAACGAAGCGTTTGCCGCGCAGGCGCTTTCTGTCGGCAAAATGCTGGAGTGGGATGAACGCCGGGTGAATGTGAACGGTGGGGCCATTGCGCTCGGTCATCCGATTGGGGCGTCCGGCTGCCGTATTCTGGTTTCACTGGTCCATGAAATGGTGAAACGCCGGGCGCATAAAGGTCTGGCAACGCTGTGCATCGGCGGCGGCCAGGGTGTGGCGCTGGCCATCGAACGTGACTGATCCGCTCTAAATTAATCCTCTCAAATACGCCCATGCAAATGTGACAGCGCTCACCTGTTATATTTTGAAATAAGTAAAATCTATTCAGAAAAACTCTGAAGCAAAATCCCTCCTCTGATTTACCCTTTTCGCTTATAACTTAATTAATAATACAAAAGTGTATAATTATCACAGGTAATATAACTTGCGTTATTAACTGCGTGTTTTGTTGTATCTCATTGTTTTTAATATAAATTGTTGTGATTAATACTTCTGCCATTCATTTTAAATAAAATGAACCGTGATCATGATCTTTGTTTTCGGGTTTTTAGATGATTTTTGTTTGATATTCATCACGCTGTTGTTGTCCATTTTTTTTGAAACAAATAATTACGATCATGATCACTAAAATAGTGGTGTTAAAAAAATAAAATGCAATTCCATAAAAAAGGAACATCATTTTAATTTGAGGGTAGCATATGTTTAAGAACACTCTGGTGCTTGCGTCTTTAATTGGTGCGTCATTTGCAGCGCAGGCTGTCACCGTTGACTTACGACATGAATATATTGATAGCGGGTCTAATGCTGATCGCGTGTCGGTGTCGCATCGTTTTGAAAATGGTTTAGGTTTTACCGTTGAAGCAAAATGGAAATCGGGCGGTGATAAAGCTGACCAGCCTTTTGCTGATGTAGTGGGTAACGGTCATGAAGACTCAATTAACTGGCGTTGGAAAGCAACCAGCAATATTGCGGTAACGCCAGGTCTGACACTTGAAAGTAATGACAGCCGCACCATCTACAAACCGAACCTGCACCTGCAGTACAGTTTTGAGAATGGTTTCTATGTAGCTACCCGCTATCGTTATGAATATACACGCTATCCTTCAAGCTCCAATAAAGAAGATGATAAGGTAAACCGTGGGGATGCGTGGGTTGGTTTTGTGCTGGGTGACTGGCGTACTGAGCTGAACTATGTTTACGCCAAAAGCACCGAAGGTGTCGCGCGTAATAATAATAAAACCTACTCCAATGAATATAATGCCAAGTTAGCCTATAAGTGGGATAAAAACTGGGCACCGTATGTTGAAGTCGGGAACGTGGGTGTGAAAACAACGGATGAGCGTCAAACTCGTTTCCGTATGGGCGTCGCCTATTCTTTCTAAATACCATCAATAGCTGGCGAAATACCCCGGAGATGTTGGCCGGGGTTTTCTGCTGCTTATTATTTATAGTCTTGAGCTTTTCTATTAATAAAAAAAGCCCTCCGCGAGGAGGGCAAGGCCAGTTACAGAAACATTAAATTAAAAACAGGGCACAATCATTTCGGGGACTACAGTTGAAACAGTTCCGGCTGCTCGGGCAGTTTGGCAATGTACAACGCCGGTTTGCCATCTTTGTCTGAGCTAAAAAGTACCGCGCGATCGTCTGGTGTAAACGACGGATGCGGGTGGGTGACCTGACGGCTGTTTGCCACGGTAGCCCAGGAAGTATCGTGGCGTGCGATGCGGAAACAGCTTTTCTTCGCTACATCAAATCCATACAGATAAGGGTCGTTATCGATGGTGTACCCGCCAGTATCCTTCACGTCTACCGGTGTACCTGAACCATCGCCGACCAGCAATGTGCCATCAAAATTGCTCATTAAATGCGAGCAGGCAGGCATTAACATTACGGCTTCATTAACGCCGGTATCAGGATTGTAGCTGGAGATGGTGCGTCCTTGCTGACCTTTCAGGTACGAGACATAGACCAGCGCCGAGCCGTTCGGGACCCAAAATTCATGGGTGCAACTTTCACCCTGCGCATGATCCTTAACTTTACGCACGTTACTGCCGTCTTCATTGACCAGCCACATTCGCGCATCGACCAAATCGTGCGGACCTTCATGGCAGAAAGCGACGGTGTTATCGTCGAACGGACGGTAAATCGGATGACCCAGCCAGTTTTTCTCTTCGTGAATCACCGCGCTGTCGCCGGTACGTAAATCGACGCGCAGCAGTCGGCAGTGCGGGCCTTTATGGAAGAAGTCATGGAACAGCTGCCAGCTGTTTAACGGTGTCCAGTCGCTTTTAGCAATTTCGATACCGACCAGTTTTGTACAGTCGCTGTTGGCAACCCAGGTACCGTAGCCCACCCAGTCATCAGACACGCGGTACACTTCGCGTTCTGCCAACGTCTTGAGATTCACTTCCAGCAGGGTGCGGTCGTTTTTGACATAGTAGAGGGCGCTGTCGTCCGGCGATAAAAAACCGCCGAAGGTATTATCACCTGCGCCTTCGGTCAACTGAACGGCTTCGGCTTTGGCAAGATCCAGTAAATAGTAGTTCCAGTGACCATCAAATTCACCGGCGAACAGCAGGTGACTGCCATCATTAAAGAAGCATTTCTGATAGAAATAGTTTCGATGACAGGTTACTTCTGGTGGGGTCAGTCGGGTGACTTCCACGCCTGTATCCGGATCGCGGCTGATCTCATAGTTCAGCTTGACCCGCATGCCTTTAGCCATAATGCACTCCTTTTACCGTACGCAGGATTTCAGCAATCTGCGTCAGCACCCAGATTTATGATGAATTTAAAAACCAAGTGATAATTTATCAAAACAGTGTTTCATCATGTGTGATTGATGACGCAATTTGTAACAAAAAGCATAAGAAAGCATTTCTGCGGCGAGAGGTTGTTGAATGCTTTATCTCTACCTCCATGGAGTTATCATTTCTTATTATTTTACATCTATCTGTTTTATATGGTTTTTAAATCCAGTTGTTTTTTGTTATCTGCCGATTTTCCGTCGCTAGCGTGATCGCAACTACACTTTTGATAATAAGATGCAGAAAAAGTGAAACATCGTTTTAGTTGTAATTGAAAACGCGTTCCGGGAGAGATATCATTAACGCATTAGGAAAAACGGAACGACGTTTCGCTATCCGATAACGTATTCACGGTCAATTTATCACTGGAGGTAAATGTGGACGTAAGACAAAGTATCCACAGTGCGCATGCTAAAACCCTGGACACCCAGGCGCTGCGTAACGAATTTTTGGTAGAACAGGTATTTGTCGCAGACGAATACACCATGGTTTACAGCCACATCGACCGTATTATTGTCGGCGGGATTATGCCGGTGGCCAAAACCGTTTCCGTTGGTGGTGAAGTTGGCAAACAGCTGGGCGTAACGTATTTCCTCGAACGCCGTGAGCTGGGCGTGATCAACATCGGTGGTCCGGGCACGATTACCGTCGATGGTCAATGCTATGAAATCGGTCACCGCGATGCGCTGTATGTCGGTAAAGGTGCCAAAGAAGTGGTGTTTGCCAGCCTTGATGCGGCAACTCCGGCGAAGTTTTACTACAACTGTGCACCGGCACACACCGCGTACCCAACCAAAAAAGTCACGCCAGCAGACGTTGCGCCGGTGACGCTGGGTGATGATCTCACCAGTAACCGCCGTACCATCAACAAATACTTTGTGCCGGATGTTCTGGAAACATGCCAGTTGAGCATGGGTCTGACTGAACTGGCGCCGGGTAACCTGTGGAATACCATGCCGTGCCATACCCATGAACGCCGCATGGAAGTCTATTTCTACTTCAATATGGAAGAAGACACCTGTGTATTCCACATGATGGGGCAGCCTCAGGAAACGCGCCATATTGTGATGCACAACGAGCAGGCTGTTATTTCTCCAAGCTGGTCTATCCACTCTGGCGTGGGCACAAAAGCCTATACGTTTATTTGGGGTATGGTTGGCGAAAACCAGGTCTTTGATGACATGGATCACGTTGCAGTAAAAGATCTGCGCTAGTCGCGGGCGGCCACTCAGCCTGTCGGTGATGGGCACTATAAAAAATAAGGATTAACAATGATTTTGAATGCATTCTCTCTTGAAGGTAAAGTCGCCGTTGTGACAGGTTGTGACACCGGTCTGGGCCAGGGTATGGCGCTGGGTCTGGCGGAAGCGGGCTGCGATATCGTGGGTATCAACATTGTTGAGCCGACAGAAACTATCGAACGTGTTACCGCCCTGGGCCGTCGCTTTTTAAGCCTGACTGCCGACCTGCGTCAGATTGACGGTATTCCGGCACTGCTGGAGCGCGCGGTGGCAGAATTCGGCCATATCGATATTCTGGTGAACAATGCGGGTCTTATTCGTCGTGATGATGCGATCGATTTCAGCGAAAAAGACTGGGACGACGTCATGAACCTGAACATTAAGAGCGTATTCTTTATGTCCCAGGCGGCGGCGAAGCACTTCATCGCGCAGGGCAACGGCGGGAAAATTATTAACATCGCCTCTATGCTCTCCTTCCAGGGTGGCATCCGCGTGCCGTCTTACACCGCATCAAAAAGCGGCGTGATGGGCGTAACCCGCCTGATGGCGAACGAGTGGGCAAAACACAACATCAACGTCAATGCGATTGCACCGGGCTACATGGCGACCAACAACACGCAACAGCTGCGTGCTGATGAGCAGCGTAGCGCAGAAATCCTCGATCGTATCCCGGCAGGCCGTTGGGGTCTGCCTGACGATCTGAAGGGGCCAATCGTATTCCTGGCCTCCAGCGCATCTGACTACATCAATGGTTATACCGTTGCAGTAGACGGCGGCTGGCTGGCGCGTTAATTCCCTCTCCAGTATTAAAAAACCTGCCAACGGCAGGTTTTTTTTGGTTTTAAGTTATTTTAATCCATATTATGGTTATAAATTAATCCATAAATAATTTCATATGTATGAAACGGTAATATTTAATACTCTTTAATATCAGTGTATTAAATTTTATTGAGTAATTATCTATAAATTTTAAAATTGTAATGTCCATCACATAACGGTATGGGCTAGCTATTTTATCCATAACTATGCCGTTTCCAGCCTGACGCCCCTGGCAAGGGATCCCTTATTTTCAGTTTTATGTCTTACTCTGTTTCTGGCAGGAAAAAATGGTCTCAATTAATCATGATGCTGCATTAGCACCGCGCGCAATGCGCGACACGCGACGTATGAATCTGTTTGTCTCAGTTTCCGCTGCTGTCGCAGGATTATTATTTGGTCTGGATATTGGGGTGATCGCGGGTTCGCTGCCGTTTATCACTGAACACTTTGCGCTAAGCAGTCGTTTGCAGGAGTGGGTAGTCAGCAGCATGATGCTGGGTGCGGCAATTGGCGCACTGTTCAACGGCTGGCTCTCTTTCCGCCTCGGGCGAAAATACAGTCTGATGGTAGGGGCAATCCTCTTTGTTCTCGGATCGTTGGGATCGGCATTCGCGACAAGCGTTGAGCTTCTGATCGCCGCCCGGGTAGTACTGGGGGTTGCCGTCGGGATTGCTTCCTATACCGCGCCGCTTTATCTCTCAGAAATGGCCAGTGAAAACGTGCGCGGAAAAATGATCAGCATGTACCAGCTGATGGTTACGCTGGGCATTGTGCTGGCCTTTTTATCCGATACGGCGTTCAGCTACACCGGCAACTGGCGGGCCATGCTCGGCGTGCTGGCCCTGCCTGCGGTGGTGCTGATTGTTCTGGTGGTGTTTTTACCGAACAGCCCGCGCTGGCTGGCGCAAAAAGGGCGTCATATTGAAGCCGAAGAAGTGCTGCGTATGCTGCGAGATACCTCGGAAAAAGCCCGCGATGAACTGAATGACATCCGCGAAAGCCTGAAGCTAAAGCAGGGCGGATGGGCGCTGTTTAAGATCAACAGTAACGTGCGTCGTGCGGTTTTCCTCGGTATGTTGCTGCAGGCGATGCAGCAGTTCACCGGGATGAACATCATCATGTACTACGCGCCGCGGATTTTTAAAATGGCGGGCTTTACCACCACAGAACAGCAGATGATTGCCACACTGGTGGTTGGCTTAACCTTTATGTTTGCTACGTTTATCGCCGTCTTTACCGTCGATAAAGCCGGGCGTAAACCGGCGCTGAAAATTGGTTTTACCGTGATGGCGCTGGGAACATTGGTGCTGGGCTACTGCCTGATGCAGTTTGATAACGGCACGGCATCCCGCGGGTTATCGTGGCTGTCCGTCGGCATGACCATGATGTGTATCGCCGGCTATGCGATGAGCGCCGCGCCGGTGGTGTGGATCCTGTGCTCGGAAATTCAGCCGCTGAAATGCCGTGACTTTGGTATCACTTGTTCCACCACCACCAACTGGGTGTCGAATATGATCATCGGGGCAACGTTCCTGACGCTGCTCGACAGTATTGGCGCGGCCGGTACATTCTGGCTTTATACCGCGCTGAATGTCGTATTCATTGGTATTACGTTCTGGCTTATTCCTGAAACCAAAAACGTCACTCTGGAACATATCGAACGCAAGCTGATGGCGGGAGAGAAGTTGCGGAATATCGGCGTGTAATGTTAATGCCCGGTGGCGGATTTCGCTTACCGGGCCGACAGGTTCGCATTGGCCGGGTAGGGCGAAGCCGCCACCCGGCTTTTTATTTAGCGCATCGCGCGTTTCAGGATACGTTCAGCCTGACGCTGGAAGTCTGCGGCAGCTTCTTCCACGGTTTTCTGACCGTAGTCGATGTACTGCAGTGACGTACCGAACTGCGCCACGATCTGCGGGTCGTCAAAGTATGGCGACACGGTGAGTTTGGTTGGCAGCGACTGCGCCAGACGTAACCCAGCGACGGACGGATCGTTTTCTTTGATGGTGCCGTTTTGCGTCAGGATTTCAACGGCTGCTTTACTCAGCGGCACGCCGCGCTCCAGACCCAGCGTTTCGACACCTTCTTTGCTGTTCAGCAGGAAGTTAATCACTTTCGCGGCGGCTTCCGGATTTTTCGTGGATTTGCCAATAGACAGCATCTGCGCAGGTTTAAAGAACAGCCCTGCGTCCGTGGCACCTTCCATCATCGGGTAGCTACCCAGATCCAGCTTCGCCGGTGGCTTCAGGTTATCTGAATACTTGTTAATGGTGGAGTTCCACATGTAGGTGCCACCCCATTCGCCCTGGATCCACGGCTTCATTTCATACATGTTGCTCTTACCAAACGACGCATAGTATTTGGTGTCTGGCATTACGTGGCTATCAACCAGCTTTTTATAGGTCTGGAAGAACTCAACCCACTGCTCTTTGGAGTAGGAGAATTTCTTGGTCTTTTCATCTACGGCTGGAATGTTGTACTTCTGGATCATGTACGAGTTCAGCAGCGCCAGCGTGTCCTGATGCTCCAGTACCACCGGGTAGTACTGTTTGCCGAGCTTGCTTTCGAACGTTTTGCCCGCAGCCATCAACTCATCCCAGGTTTTCGGGTATTCAACGCCCGCTTTTTTCCAGGTTTCATCGTTAAAGTAGAACACGCGCGCGGTGACGGAAATGGGGATCCCGTTCAGCTTGCCGTTAACGGTAGTGGACTGCAGTTCTTTTGGATCGAACTGGCTTAAGTCGATCACGTCCTTCATTTTGTTCAAGTCGTAAAAACCGTCGCCATTTTTCGAGAAAATCGGCAGCCAGTTCCAGTTGGTTTGCATCACATCCGGCTCGGTACCGCCCGCAATCTGCGTGGTCAGGCGGGATAAGTGACCATCCCAGCCGGTATATTCGGCTTTGACGGTGATATCCGGGTTCAGCTTGTGAAACTCTTCTAACGCTTTCAGCGTGACCTGGTGGCGGCCATTGCCCCCCCACCAGGACATACGTAAATCAACATCCTTTGCCATAGAAGGCAGCGCGGTCAGGCCCAGAGTGGCGGAGATAGCGGCGCTTAAAAGCACTTTTTTCATTTTTATAACTCCATTAGAGAGAGATGTTCTTTTCAGTTTTTGCGTCAAAGAGATGACATTTATTTATATCGAACTTGAAATGCACCTTGCGGTTAAGACCTTTATCAATCATTGGCTTAGCTTTATCTGAAGGGATGCGAGCAGTCAGTTCGTAATCTGCCACTTTCAGGTAAACAAAGAATTCATGGCCCATGTTTTCCACGCGTACCATTTCGCCACTGCAGTTGCCTTCGGCAAAAGGCTCTTCGGCGACGTCGACGAATTCCGGACGGATGCCGTAGAAGACATCCTGACCGACATAAGAAGAGACTTTCTCCTGCTTTTCGTCGTTCAACGGCATGGTTTCATTGCCGATGGCAATGTGCAGGCGTCCCTCTTGTTCCACCAACTTGCAGGGGCGAATGTTCATCTCCGGTGCGCCGATAAAGCCAGCCACGAACATATTTTTCGGCTTGTGGTACAGGTTATCCGGGGTATCAACCTGCATGATGTGTCCCAGTTTCATCACGCAGATGCGGTCACCCATGGTCATCGCTTCGGTCTGATCGTGGGTCACGTACACGGTGGTGGCCGGCTTGCCGGATTTCTTCAACTGCTTGTGCAGGTCGGAAATACGGATACGCATTGAGGCACGCAGTTTGGCATCAAGGTTGGACAGCGGTTCGTCGAACAGGAACACGTCCGGTTTCTTCACAATCGCACGGCCAACGGCCACACGCTGTGCCTGACCACCGGAGAGCTGGCGAGGCAGGCGCTCCAGCAGTTCTTCCAGTTCGAGGATCTTCGCTGCTTCGTTTACCTGGGCATCAATCTGTGCCTTCGGCATTTTGCTTAGCTTCAGGCCGAACGCCAGGTTCTCACGCACCGTCATGTGCGGGTACAGCGCATAGTTCTGGAACACCATTGCAATCCCGCGCTCCTTCGGTGCCAGATTGTTCACAATCTTCTCGCCGATACGCACTTCGCCGCCGCTGATGGTTTCCAGACCGGCCAGCATACGCAGGGTGGTGGACTTGGCGCAGCCGGATGGCCCGACAATCACCATGAATTCCCCTTCTGCAATTTTCAGGTCGATACCATGTACCGCTTTGAAGCCGTTGGAGTACACTTTTTCCAGTTTATTAAAAATCACTTCAGCCATGATATTTCCCTCTTAACCTTTAATTCCGCTGCTGGTAACGCCCTGTACGAAGTAGCGTTGTGCCAGGAAGAACACAATGATGGATGGCAGAATGGAGATACTCGCCATTGCTAGAATTTCGTTCCACGGCGCACCTTCGGTAACGTCGATGGACATTTTCAGCGCCAGTGCAATCGGGTATTTATCCACGCTGTAGACATAAATCAGCGGCCCGATAAAGTCGTTCATTGACCACATGAACTGGAACAGAGCGACAGAGATGATGGCCGGTTTCAGAATCGGCACCACCACGTACCACAGCACCTGGAAGGAGTTACAGCCGTCAATCTGCGCCGCTTCTTCCATGTCACGCGGTACGCCGCGCAGGAACTGAATCAGCATGAAGACAAAGAACCCTTGCGTGGCGAAGGCCAGCGGCAGGTACAGCGGCATATAGCTGTTCAGCATGCCCATTTCACGGAACATCAGGTACTGCGGGATCAGCAAGACGGTGCTTGGTAGCAGCATGGTGGTGATGAGCGTGGCGAACCAGAATTTCTTCCATGGGATCTCGAAGCGGGCAAAGCCGTATGCCACGATGGTGGAAGAGATAATGGTCAGGATGACTTTCGGAATCACATACTTAAAGGTGTTCAGCATGTAATGGCCGAAGGTGTATTCGGTACCGGTTTTCCAGCCGTTGACGAAGCCATCCCAGGTGGCGTTTGCAGGCCACAGGCTCAGGGTGGTGAAGATCTCGTGGTTCGGTTTGAACGAGGCCGAGAACATCCACACCAGCGGGTACAGCATCAGCAGCCCTACCAACAGCAGGATCACGTAGCGGATGGCCGCGTTAATTTTTTCCCGACGCAGGGTGCGGGCAACTTCACGCTCAGCGATGCTCTGAGCTTCAGAGATTTGTTGGATATCAGCCATTTTTGCCTCCCTTATCGGCGGAATAGAACACCCAGTATTTCGAAGACTTGAAGGCAATGGCCGCAAAGATCGCAACAACCAGGAACAATACCCAGGCCAGCGCCGCGCCGTAGCCCATGTCAAAGTACTTGAAGGCCGTGTCGTAGATGTACAGGGAGAACAGGTAGGTGGAGTAGGTTGGTCCGCCGCCGGTTATCACGTACGGGCCAGTAAACTCCTGGAATGCCTGTGTGGTCTGCATGATGAAGTTGAAGAAGATAACCGGCGTAATCAACGGCACGGTGACTTTCATAAACATCTGCCATTTGGATGCGCCATCGATCATTGCCGCTTCGTACTGAGACTGCGGTACGTTTTGCAACGCCGCGAGGAAGATAACCATCGCGGAGCCAAACTGCCAGACGCGCAGCAGGGTCACGGACATCAGTGCCAGCGAGGGTTCACCCAGCCAGTTAACCGGGTCAAAGCCTAATACACCGATAAAGCTGTTCAGCAGACCGTCGATGGCAAACAGCGCACGCCACAGCACGGCGATAGCCACGGAGCTACCGAGGATGGACGGAATATAGTAAGCCGTACGGAAGAAGCCGATACCGCGTAATTTAAAGTTAAGAACAAACGCAATCCCTAATGCAAATGCCAGTTTTAATGGGATTGTCAAAAATACGTAGGCGAACGTCACGCCCATGGATTTCCAGAAGAGAGCATCTTCTGTCAGCATGTAGCGATAGTTCTCGATGCCGTTAAACACCGGCGGACTCATCAAGTCATACTCAGTAAAACTGAGGAAGAAAGATGAAACGAATGGGAAGGCGGTAAAGATTATCAACCCTATGATATAGGGTGATATCCACGCCAATCCCAGCATTCTGTTTTCATTCATACATACCTACCTGGCGAGTAATGGTTTAATACGGATTCGGTTGTAACGAACCGGACATACTCTCTGGATGCCCGGTGTGTCGGCGTTCTGTGTCTGTTTGCGATACCAATGCTCCCTGTTAATGATTGATATACAATGCTTTTAATGTTGTCATTAACCGGTTGTCATCCTAACGATCAACATGAATGAACCGCCGCTCTTGATTTGTAAAACATCGTTTTAATTTATTTTATTGCGATTTGTTTCTACGTCATTCACATAATGATGGAAATGTGATCAAAGTCGAAACGGCGTTTCAAATAGGTGAGGTGCGCGTCATATTTTAAAAATTCCTGCCGGATTTCTATGGGTTATGACGACATGTATGGCAGCTTTTTTGGCGGGTTAAAGTAATGAAAGTTATATTATTAACATGCTAACAATGCTATTGCGGGCATAAAAAAGCCTTCCACTAAGGAAGGCTTGAAATAAAGGGGGACATTATCTTTTCAGGAAGTCTTCACGTACCGGTGTGAAGGTATCCAGTAATGTTCCCGGCTTTAAACACACGCAGCCGTGCATAATATTGGGTTGTTTATATAACGTGTCACCGGCGCGCACGACATGCTTTTCTTCGCCAATGGTAAATTCAAATTCACCTGACAGCACGTAGGTTAGCTGCTCGTGCGGGTGGCAGTGCATTGGGCCAACTGCGCCTTGTTCAAAGTTGACTTCAACGGCCATCATTTTGCCATCGTGAGCCAGAATGCGGCGGCTTACGCCATTGCCCAAATCTTCAAGGGTGGTTTCTTTATGAAAAATAAACATCCGGCAGTCCTGTAGTATGTTGAAACAATGTTTCATTAAATTTATATCAGAAAGAGTAAAAAAGAAACGCTTGCTCACAGATGTGGAAAGTTGATCACATCTTTGCTTCACTGGCATGACGGTAACGAACGCGGGGAAAATGATGAAAACGATCGGTCTGTTAGGTGGTATGAGCTGGGAATCGACCATTCCTTATTATCGCTTGATTAACGAAGGCGTAAAACAGCGATTGGGTGGCCTGCATTCGGCGCAGATCCTACTGCACAGCGTGGATTTCCATGAGATTGAGCTGTGTCAGAGTCGTGGCGAGTGGGATAAAGCGGGCGACATTCTGGCGCAGGCTGCGCGGGGACTTCAACAGGCCGGTGCCGAGGGCATTGTGCTGTGTACCAACACCATGCATAAGGTGGCCGGGGCGATTGAAGCCGCCTGTGATGTGCCTTTTCTGCATATTGCGGATGCAACAGGACGCGCCATCAGTCAGCAGAATATGAGTAATGTGGCGCTGTTGGGTACGCGCTACACCATGGAGCAGGATTTCTATCGCGGTCGCCTACAGGATGAATTTGGTATTAGCACCTTGATTCCCGAACAAGGCGATAGGCAGAAAATTAACCAGATAATTTTTGACGAGCTGTGCCTCGGCGAATTCAGCGACGCCTCGCGCGACTATTACCTGAGTGTGATAGGCGACCTGGAAAGCCAGGGAGCGCAAGGGGTGATTTTTGGCTGTACCGAGATTGGTCTGCTGGTGCCAGCAGAATTAAGCCCGATCCCGGTATTTGATACGGCAGCGATTCACGCGGCGGATGCAGTGGAGTTTATGCTGTCTTAATGCTGGGGTGCCGGATGGCGCTTGCGCTTATCCGGCCTACGGGTGTGTGGAGGTAGGCCGGATAAGACGCTTTGTGTCGCCATCCGGCAATGTTGCCTGAAATACCTATTTCGCTCTGGTTAATAATTGCCAGGTGATATCCGTTTCCAGCGCCGTTTCATCGCTGTTACCGCTAAACGCGCTGTCGTTCAGTACCGGGAACAAAGTGACGGTGAAGCTCATCTGCTTGCCTGCCGGGACCGCGTTGTTCTCTACCGCGACGATAACATCATTGCTGTGAATGTATTGCGCTGCACCGCTGCCACTTTCCGGCGTCAGATTGATTTGATCGACCGTCTTACCCGCACTGTACTCTTTGCCATCCACGGTGACGTGACTGACTTTAAAGGCCACGCCGCCTTTCTGACCAAACTGGAAGCGCCCCTTTTCGCCCGCCGCGCCCAGCGCCTGCACGCCCATCTGTACATTTTCCGGGCACGAGGCGTTGACGGTGATCTCCCGTTCGGCCATTTTGTGCCAGCTCTGCTGGGTGGTGACAACGTCCTCGCGGCGTAGCTGTGTATAATTCACTTCTGACTGAGAGACGGTTAGCTGGCAGTCGTTTTCATCCGCGTGGGTTAACGGGGACAACGCCAGCCCAAGGCCGACGACGAGGTATTTCACGCTGTTTTTCATCGGCTTTTTCATCGGCATTCTCCGTTCACTTCTTCATAAAACGCCTCTTCGTCTCTTTTATCACTCAGGACGTAGGCTATCTGACAAATCCGGTTATTGTTGTTGTCCATCGCGTACAGGGCATCGATCTGATCGGCATCGTTCAGGAACACGTGGCCGTCATCGACGCTGGTGACGATATAGTTGCTTTTCCCGTCCACAATCGAGAGCCCTTTGCCGAGCGCGCTGCCGTCAGGTCGTTTCACCCGCAGCATCACCCGGCGGCTGTTGAGGATCTTAAAGCTGACTTCGCTCACCGACGCGTGGGCGGCGGCAAGGTACTTGGTACCGTTGGCCAGGGTCATGCTTTGCGGCAGTTTGTTGGCATCGATTTCAATACGCGAGTTGCGCCATTCGTTGAGCCCCGGGATCACCGCCTGACCCCATTTATCCGTCCACACCGTGCCCTGCGGCGTGCTGATTTCCACCCCGGCCCGGGGCTCGTTCAGCGTCGCGATGGCGAAGGTGTCGCGGATGGAGTACGGCGTGAAGGTGACGCCGTTTTTGTGCACAGCCACGCCGCCGGAGAGCGAGGCGTTATAGTTGCGCTGATGGCTGCCGTTGCTGCCGCCGCCGAGGCCTAACTGGGTGTAGTGCAGGTTGCTGCTGATGCTGCCGTTAACGCTGTTGTCGTTGCTTTCGTTATCCCGGTCAGCGGAAAGGGAATAGCTGGTGTGCTCCGACAGCGAACCTGAGTTCTGCACGCCGTAGCTGGTGCGGTCGCCCTGGTTACGCATATACGAACCGATGCTCTGTGAGCCGCCCAGCGGGATGCTGAGGTTGACGTACAGCATATCGTCGTCCTGGTCGTCGTCGCTGTTGCCGACGGCGCTCTGCCAGTTCACTGACACTGAGGCGTATTTAAAGGTTTTCCCCCACGAGGCGAGAATATAGCGGGAGTCCTCGCCGTCGCCTCCGGCCTGGTTGTAGGTAAAGCCAAAGTTAAAGGTGCCGGCAGGGCCGGAGGACCAGCTCAGGTTGGTGGACCAGGTATTATCGTAGGGCTGGAAATCATCGTCCAGGGCGTCGGCCAGTTCGCGGTAGCCGCCGCTGTAATGGGCGGCACTGCCGGAGATGCTGACCTGTTCGCTGAGGGAGAGTGAACTTTGCAGCTCGGTTTTCAGGCCGCTGTCCGCTTCGCCAAACTGCTCGCGGCTGCCCGCGACGCTTGCCGATGCGCTCCAGGTGTCAGTGAGCAGCACATCAGCCTGTGCGCCGCTGGCCTGGTAATCCTGCGCCAGCATGCCGGAGGCCAGAATGTTGAGGCGCGGCAGAACACGCCAGCCGTCGGACAGGTTAGCGACCCACGGATCGTCATAATCGCCGTCAATATTGCGCACCCGTCCCACGGAGGCGGAAAGTCCCTGCGGGCGGGCCAGCCCCTGGGCCCGGACGGCGGAGGCGGGAACGATAAAGCGGCTGGAGGCACCGTCGGACTCGATGACGGTGACCTCGAGATCGACGTTGCTGCGCACGACGGGGACGTCTTCAAGGGTGAAGGGCCCGGCAGGGACGAGGGTGTTAAATATCAGGCGACCGTTTTGTCTCACTTCAACGCGGGCCTGTGAACCCCGGGCGATCCCGGAGACGCTGACCCCGGTGCCGCTGCTTTGCAGAGCGCTGGTCGGGGTCAGCTGCATGCCGGTAATTGGTACGCCGCTGAGGACGTCAGACGTGGCGTTGATTTCGCCGACCTGCAGGGTCATTCTCTGTGCGGCAAAGACGTGCTCGGCGTAGGTATAGAGGCTTTCAGCATTCTTATCGCCATCATCGTCTGTCAGGATGTAACGGCTGCGCAGGGCCCAGTCGGCCACGTTGAAGCCGCCTTCGAGGCTGGCCTGTGAATAGGTATTGCTTTCGCTGCCCTGGTATTCGCTGCGGGTACTGAACAGGGAGTAGTTGAGCATCCCGGCGCTGCCGCCGTGCTGGAAGTTTTTGATGTCGCCGTTCAGGCTGTTGAGCGCTTCGGGCGGCAGGAACAGCTCGACGCTGTTCTGCCCCGGCAGGGCGTTGACCACCGACTGTGCGTAGTCGGTGGTGATATTGTGGCATTGCTCGTCTGATTTCAGGGGAACGGGCATCAGCCCGGCAAAATCGAGAAAGTCTTTGTCGATGCACAGGGTACCGTCTTCACCAAAGCGGACGGCGGCGGTACCGCGTCCTTTGCCGTTGACCACCACCTGCACCGAATGCACGCCCGGAAGGTAGCGGGGCGTTTTCGAAAAGTAGCGGTTCAGGTCGGCGCTGAGGCCGCGGGACTGCAGAATGCCGGTATCGAAGGTGACTTCGCGCGCCAGTGCGCCCTGAGAAGGCAGAAAAATGAGCGGAAGTGCGCCGTATAACGCGGCGCGAATAATGTGGGCCAGAGGCTTTTTATTATGCATCGACATATTCCCTTATTTCGCGCTGAAATCGGCGATAAAGCTCGGTACCTCAACGCCGTAGCGGCTGGCGGGGAAGAATTTGACTTTGTTATTACCACTCACGCTTCTGGTGAGCGCGATATCCAGCGACTCGCCGGGCAGGATATAGGTTTTTTTGATGCTCCCGGTGGTGCCGGAGGGCTGGAAGACGACGTTCTGCGCCAGGCGCACCACATATTTACTCGGGTTGGTCACTTTTGCCGTGGTGCCGGAGCCGGACCACGTGAGCATTTTCCAGGCGTCGGTGACGACGGCCAGCTTCGCCGGACGGATTAACACCGGCAAATCCTGGCGGATGTTAATACCGATTTTAATTTTCTTGTCGTCGTTTTTGGGCGGAATACCTTCGAAGGTGACGCGTTTATAATGCTCGACATCCAGCGGGGCGTTATTTTGCAGAATAAAACGCAACTGTTGTGTTTGTCCGGGCTCCACGCGAACTACCGGCTGGGTGGCAATCAGCTTAATACCGTTATTATCGTCAGGCAGGTCAACGACGGTGGTATATAACAGCGCCGGAGTGTTGTCGGTATTTTTGACGTTCATGGTGCCGCTGTGGGTGGCTTCGTCAATGACCAGCAGGCTGGTTTCGGGAACCATGCCCGCAGCATGAAGATAAAGTGGTACTGATAATATTGCGGTGATAAAAATTTTTTTTAATAGCTGCATGAGTATTCATCCTTGAAGTCAAAAAATTGAAATCCATGTCAAAAAAGACTAAATACAGAGAGTGATATTTCTTCACTCTCTGTATTAATCAAAGAAGTATCGTATTACAGATAGCGTAGGCTGATAGTTAATTGGCCGTTTAGATCGGTATCATCTGTGATGGCAAGCGTTGTGGTATCCTGGATTGCCAATGAGGTCGTTAGAGGAAAGGTTGCGGTTGTGAAAGCTAATGGTTCAAGTGAGCCAGTGGTGGCCACCGTCATGTCGCGTATGCTTTCGCCCTGAGTACCAGCCTGACCAGATTTCGCCCAGGCTGTATGTGTATCTGCGCTGTAAAATTGTGCATAAATTGTATCTACTTTTGATGCATTAGCCGTGACGTTATCCCGGTTCACAAACAGGGTATAACCGCCAATCTTCACACCGTCAGTTGTAGCGCCAATACCATAAACCTGACTTGCTAGACTAGTAGAGCCTCCACCGTAAAACGCATCCTGCACGGTGATTGATGCTCTGGTACTGGCCTGGTCATCAATCAAATTCCATGAAACTTTTGTTGCTGCGGTGCAGTTAATTGTGAAATCGATATCTTTGTGGCCAAGTTGATTGGCAGCAGTTGAAGAAAGCGAACTTAAATGAATATAACCGTAATCCACAACACCACCGTTACTGAGCTCTGGGGTGCAGGAAGCATTAGTCAGTTTCCCCTGAACCTGCAGTACCGCAGTCGGGTCAGCAAAAGCAGAACCTGCGCATACCATCAGCGCAGCGGCAATAAGCGTCTTTTTCATGTGTTATTCCTTAACGTATAAATTCAATTTTTGCGGGCAAATTACAGGTAGCGCAGGCTGATAGTGACCTGACCGTCCAGGTTGGTATCGTCAGTTATCGCCAGCGTTGTGGTGTCCTGGATAGCCAGAGAGGTGACCAGCGGGAAGGTGGCGGTAGTAAAGGCCAGCGGCTCAACGCTAGCGGTGGCGGCCACAGTGATATCGCGGTTGTTCAGACCTTCGGTAACACCGTCGGTGCTTTTGATCCAGGTGTTGTTATTACCGTCCATCACGATAGTGTCGGCAGAGCCGCTGTCAGTCACAACGCTACCGACCTTAACAAACAGGGAGTAGTTACCAATCGCCACGTCGCCAGCTGTCTTGCCGACGCCATAGGTCTGGTTGGCGGCGGAAACGGCACCACTGGTGGCATTGCCGTTATCAACAGTGAGGCCAGCACGGCTGTCCACGCGGTCATCGACCAGGTTCCAGGAAACTTTGGTGGCGGCATCGCAGGTAATGGTCAGGTCGATGGTCTTCTGGCCCAGCTGATTAACAGCGGAATCAGACAGATCGGACAGATGAACGGTACCGTAATCCACCACGCCGCTGTTGCTTAATGTCGGGGAACAGGCGGCATTGGTTAATACGCCTTTAACTTTTAATACGGCGGTTGGGGCTGCAATCGCAGACGAGGTGCAGGCTGCCAGAATAACGGCAAGAAGTGTTTTTTTCATTTGTTAATCCTTAACATGTGAAATGAGAGATGCAATGAAATAAGCCACGGCCGCCATGTAATATTATCCGGCGAAGTTGTTTATTAAATGCTCTTGCAGTATAAACAGGACTAATATAATGGTTAAATTAATAATATTAATTATTGGATTAATTAAAACTAAAATGGATTTATGATATGGTTGATCTTGATTTATTCATGCGGTGATTGAATGACTGGGTTATTGGATTAAATTGGTGTTTAAATTAGTTTTTTTAAACTAATATATCAGCTTGATGGGTATTTCACAGTTTGTGCTATTCATAATATTTTAGAAATTAGTTACTCAGAGAGCCTTTCAGTAATGCAGCAGTGCCCTGCATTTCATTTAACAAATGAGTACTAAAAGCATCAACCAGCGCGGATGCTGGGCGATGTAAAGGATGTACCAGACTGACGGTAAACGGTACCGAAACGCTAAATCGGCGGATAACGATCCCACTGCTGGCATAGTCCATCGCCGTTAGCGGATTTACAACAGAGATCCCCACGCCTGCGCGTACCATCGCGCAAATAGAGGCGGCGCTATGGGTTTCAATCACCATCCGGCGTTTGACCTGATGCTCGTTAAACAGGGTATCCAGCAGTTGGCGATAACTGTCGGTGCGTGACAGACTAATATAGTTTTCGCCCTGAAAATCCTGCGGTGTTAAGACCATTTTTTCAGCCAGCGGATGTCCTTGCGGCAATACGCAAACTTCATCAAGCGAGAGTAACTCCGTGCGCTCGGTTCCGGCGGGAGTATGCAGCGTCTCCGTTATGCCTAAATCGTGACGCTGTGCCGACAGCCACTCCTCCAGCAGTGGAGACTCCTGCGGCACAATCTGAATATTGACCTGCGGATAGCGCGCCAAAAACGGTTGCAGCAGCGAGGGCAAAAAGGATTGTGAAAAGACCGGCAGACAGACAATCGATAACTCCCCCTGGCGGAACTCGCGCAGGCTTTCGGCGGCGCTCACAATCCGATCCAGTCCGTACCAGGAACGCTGTACTTCTTCGAATAATCGAAGTCCTTGCACCGTTGGGTGTAGACGTCCGCGACTGCGCTCAAACAGCTTCAATCCCAGTACCTGCTCGAATCGCGCCAGCTCGCGGCTGACGGTCGGCTGCGAGGTATTCAGCATCCGTGCGGCTTCCGTCAGGTTGCCCGCCGTCATGATGGCGTGAAAGATTTCGATATGGCGCAGGTTAACGGCAGGCATGGGCATTCCTCGAATCAACTAGTCCATATCATTTTTGCATAGACTCACGATAAAACGATATTTTTTATTATCTTCAGGCTGTGGCGTAATCATAAAAAACAGATACCGGAGTTTGCTATGCCACGCCCACTCAACAATACCGATACTGACCTGACCGCTGACAACCTGCTGCGCCTGCCCGCCGAATTTGGCTGTCCGGTGTGGGTTTATGATGCGCAAATCATCCGCGCGCAGATTGCTAAACTCGGCCAGTTTGACGTGGTGCGATTTGCCCAGAAGGCGTGCTCAAATATTCATATCCTGCGCCTGATGCGTGAGCAGGGCGTGAAGGTGGATTCCGTCTCATTAGGCGAGATTGAACGTGCGCTGGCGGCGGGGTTCGTGCCGGGTAACGATGAGATTGTCTTTACCGCAGATATGATTGATGGCGCGACGCTGGCGCGGGTGCACGAGCTGCAGATCCCGGTGAATGCCGGTTCGGTGGATATGCTTGAGCAACTGGGCCAGCTGTCGCCGGGCCACCGCGTGTGGCTGCGTGTTAACCCTGGTTTTGGTCATGGGCACAGCCAGAAAACCAATACCGGCGGTGAAAATAGCAAGCACGGGATCTGGTATAGCGATCTTCCGGCGGCACTGGAAGTGATCCAGCGCTATCAGCTGAAGCTGGTCGGCATTCATATGCATATCGGTTCTGGCGTGGATTACGGTCATCTGGAGCAAGTGTGCGGCGCAATGGTGCGTCAAGTGATGGAGTTTGGTCAGGATCTTGACGCGATCTCGGCGGGTGGTGGCTTATCGATCCCGTATCGTGAAGGGGAAGAGGCGATCAATACCGATCACTACTTTGGTCTGTGGAACGCCGCGCGTGAGCAAATTGCTAAACATCTGGGGCATCCGGTGAAACTTGAGATCGAGCCTGGGCGTTTTCTGGTGGCCGAAGCGGGTGTGCTGGTGGCGCAAGTACGCAGCGTTAAAGAGATGGGTAGCCGCCACTTTGTATTGATCGACGCCGGTTTTAACGATCTGATGCGCCCGGCGATGTACGGTAGTTATCACCACATTTCGGCGCTGGCGGGTGATGGTCGTTCGTTAGAGCAGGCCGCGCAGATTGACACAGTGGTTGCCGGGCCGCTATGTGAATCCGGTGATGTGTTTACCCAGCAGGAGGGCGGCAAAGTCGAAACGCGTCTGCTGCCAGCGGTTGTACCGGGCGATTATCTGGTGCTACACGACACCGGGGCGTACGGTGCGTCGATGTCGTCGAATTACAACAGCCGACCGCTGCTACCGGAAGTGCTGTTTGATAACGGCGTGGCGCGACTGATTCGTCGTCGCCAGACCATTGATGAGCTGTTAGCGCTGGAACTTATTTGAGAGGTGGGATTCCCGGCGGCGCTGCGCTTGGCCGGGTGTAGGCCGGATAAGGCGGTAGCCGCCATCCGGCAATGTGCGCGGTGATGCCTGATGGCGCTACGCTTATCAGGCCTACAAATATGCACGAATGTATCCCGGCACTATTCGTAAAACGGCCCTGTTGTGACCGAATCACGCAATATCAACGTGCCGGTAAACGGCGGGATGGGTTCGACGTTCTCACCGTTAGCCAGGCGGACGGCCTGGTCGATGGCCGTGGTGATCATGCTATCAATCGGCAGATAGACGGTCGACAGCCCCGGCTCCAGCCATTTGGCGCTGGGGGCATCATCAAAACCAAACAGCGATACATCCTGCGGGATCTTCAGCCCGGCCTGATGTAATGCTTTTGAGGCACCTAATGCCATATCATCGTTACAGGCAAAGAGGGCGCTGAAAATCACCCCTTCCTCCAGCAATTCACGGCAGGCCTCGAAGCCTCTCATCATCGTAGAATCACCGTATTTAACTTTCGCGGGATCCCAGGGAATACCGTGCTTTTCCAGCGCCTTACGATAACCCATCAGGCGTGACTTACCGGTCGGGGTATGGTGCGGGACGGTGATACAGGCGATATCGCTATGGCCTTGTGAAATCAGGTAACTTACCGCTTGATAGGCCGCATTTTCTTGTTCAAAGAAAATTGCCCGGTCGCGGGCCTGGCTGACATCGCGATTAATGACCAGCAGTGGCATATTAATGCTATGCATCAGCGACATAATCGCTTTTTCGCTCATATAGCGGGTGTAAAGAATAATGGCGTCGCACTGGCGGTCGGCCAGCATTTGTACCGCTTCCTGTTCGCGCTCCGGCGTATCGTGGCCGTCGGTCACGATCAGCTGTTTGCCGTGGGATTCGGTTTGGCGTGAAGCCTGTTGCAGCAGACGGCCAAAATAGAAGCCATCGAATGTGGAAACCACCAGGCCAATGCTGTTACTGGTGCGATTCGCCAGCGAACGCGCCAAAAAATTAGGGCGGTAGTCTAAGGCCTGCATGGCATTAAAGACTTTCTGGCGCGTGCTTTCTTTGACTTGACCCGTTCCGTTCAGCACACGCGAAACGGTCGCTTTTGATACGCCAGCATGACGAGAAACATCCAACATCGTTGTCATGACGCTATCCTGATTAATCCTTTGACGAAGAATTCCCTGATTCTGTCAGCGTCGAAACGGAATGTCGACGGACCAGCGTAGGGTTGAATACATGCGTTATTTCCGGTGCCGGAAGGTTGTCGGCCAACGCCAGCGCCAGTTCGGCGGCCTGGGTTGCCATCGTTACTATTGGGTAGCGTACCGTCGTCAGCCGTGGACGCACGTAGCGGGAAACCAGCACATCATCAAAACCGATCAGTGATATTTCGCCCGGTACATCGATGCCATTATCATTTAATACACCCATAGCACCTGCCGCCATTGAGTCGTTATAGCAGGCGACAGCGGTGAAGTTCTTGCCACGTCCCAGCAGTTCCGTCATCGCCTGTTCGCCGCCGCTTTCGTCCGGTTCACCGAAGGTCACCAGCCGTTCGTTGATCGGGATGTTGCTTTCTGCCAGCGCATCGTAATAGCCCTGCAGACGATCTTCTGCATCAGAAATACTGTGGTTAGAACACAGGTAGCCGATGCGCGTATGGCCCTGCTGGATGAGGTGGCGGGTTGCCAGCCATGCGCCGTAACGGTCATCAAGCGCAACGCAGCGCTGTTCGAAGCCAGGCAGGATGCGATTGATAAGCACCATGCCGGGGATTTGTTTCATTAATGACGCCAGCTCCGCGTCCGGGATAATTTTTGCGTGAACCACCAGAGCCGCGCAGCGGTGGCGAATAAGTTGCTCAATCGCCTGACGTTCTTTCTGCTCGTTATGGTAGCCGTTACCAATCAGTAAAAAATTACCCGTGTTATAGGCCACCTGCTCGACAGCTTTAACCATTGCCCCGAAGAATGGATCGGACACATCACCCACCACCAGACCGACGGTCTCGGTGGATTGCTGTGCCAGCGCACGCGCGTTGGCATTAGGGTGGTAGTTGAGTGATTCCATTGCACTCATCACAGCCAGGCGGGAGGCTTCGCTGGCTTTAGGGGAATGATTGATCACGCGAGAAACGGTGGCGACTGATACACCAGCGAGTTGGGCTACGTCCTTTATAGTCGCCATGATAGTACCTGTTGTGGGTAAACGCTTACATTCCGTCAGTGTTACGGAAAATGGCTGGTTGTTCAAGCAGATTGCCCATCAGGACTGCGCAAATGTGAGCGCACACGAGCGAAGTAAGACAGAAAGAGAGAATGAAAATCTTTGCTTACACTTTGCGATGACCTGTTGCGATTGTTCGCTGGCGAGGAGAAAGACAGGATTGCTAGAGTTGGGATCCCAGAGGTATTGATAGGTGAAATCAGCTTTCGGGTTGATCACAAGATTTACACCAACCTGCGCAGATGCGCAGGTTTTTTTTTTGCCTTTACGCGCATCTGTAACAGTAAGCGATAATTTACACAACTGGTTGCACTTGGGTTCATTCCTTTGCGTTTTCGGACTGGCGTATCGGCCCGGTGGCGACCACAATCAAGATCCCAGAGGTATTGATTGGTGAGATTATTCGGTACGCATTTCGTACCTGTCTCTTGCACCAACCTGCGCGGATGCGCAGGTTTTTTTTCGCCTCTTTTTTCGGATTCCATTTACCTGTCGCGCCTCCCCCACAACTCGTATAATCTGCCACCATTCATCTTTAGATAATTGATGGTACAGGGAGTTGAAATGCTATTAGGGTTTTTTCGCAATGTGTTTCGCGTGCTTTTCCGCGTTCGCCTTACGGGCGATGTCAGTGCACTACGGGGAGAGCGCGTCTTAATCACTCCCAATCATGTCTCTTTTATCGACGGTATGCTGCTGGCGCTGTTTTTGCCGATTCGCCCGGTCTTTGCGGTTTATACCTCGATCAGCCAGCAATGGTACATGCGCTGGCTCACCCCGCTGATTGATTTCGTGCCGCTAGACCCCACTAAACCGATGTCAATTAAGCATCTGGTTCGCCTAGTTGAGCAGGGACGTCCGGTGGTTATTTTCCCGGAAGGCCGTATTTCGACCACCGGCTCATTGATGAAAATTTATGACGGTGCCGGATTTGTCGCGGCGAAATCGGGCGCGACGGTGGTGCCAGTGCGCATTGAGGGCGCTGAGCTGAGCTACTTTAGCCGCCTGAAAGGTTTAGTTAAACGACGTTTCTTCCCACGCATTCAGCTACATATCCTGCCGCCTACGCAGTTACCGATGCCAGAAGCGCCGCGCGCGCGCGATCGCCGCAAGATGGCCGGTGAAATGCTGCACCAGATTATGATGGAAGCGCGCATGGCCGTACGACCGCGTGAAACGTTGTATGAGTCTCTGCTGGCGGCGAAGTACCGCTTTGGCGCAGGAAAAAACTGCATTGAAGACGTTAACTTTACCCCGGACAGCTATCGCAAACTGTTGACTAAAACGCTGTTTGTTGCCCGTATTCTGGAAAAATACAGCGTAGAAGGTGAGAAGATTGGTCTGATGCTCCCCAATGCGGGGATTAGCGCCGCTGTGATTTTTGGCGCTATTGCCCGTCGACGTATTCCGGCCATGATGAACTACACGGCGGGCGTAAAAGGGCTGACCAGCGCCATTACCGCCTCCGAAATCAAAACGATTTTTACCTCCCGTCAGTTTCTCGACAAAGGCAAACTCTGGCATCTGCCGGAACAGCTTACCCAGGTGCGCTGGGTGTACCTGGAAGATTTAAAAGCCGATGTTACCTTTAACGATAAAGTGTGGATTTTCTCTCATCTGCTGATGCCGCACCTGGCTCAGGTGAAGCAGCAGCCTGAAGAAGCTGCGGTGATCCTCTTTACCTCCGGCTCTGAGGGCCATCCGAAAGGTGTGGTGCACAGCCACAAAAGCATTCTGGCGAACGTCGAGCAAATTAAAACCATTGCCGACTTCACCGCCGACGATCGCTTTATGTCGGCGCTGCCGTTGTTCCACTCTTTTGGCCTGACGGTGGGGCTGTTTACGCCGCTCCTGACCGGTGCCGAAGTCTTTCTCTATCCCAGCCCGCTGCATTATCGCATTGTGCCGGAGCTGGTGTACGACCGAAACTGCACCGTGCTGTTTGGCACCTCGACGTTCCTCGGCAACTACGCGCGCTTTGCCCATCCTTATGATTTCCACCGCCTGCGCTACGTGGTAGCGGGGGCTGAAAAGCTGCAGGACACCACAAAGCAACTGTGGCAGGAGAAGTTTGGGTTGCGTGTGCTTGAAGGTTATGGCGTGACGGAATGTGCGCCGGTGGTGTCGATTAACGTGCCGATGGCGGCAAAATCAGGCACGGTAGGGCGTATTCTGCCCGGTATGGATGCCCGACTGCTGGCGGTTCCTGGCATTGAAGACGGCGGACGTTTGCAGTTGAAAGGTCCGAACATTATGAGCGGCTATTTGCGCGTTGAAAAACCGGGTGTGCTGGAAGTGCCGACGGCAGAAAACGCACAGGGTGAGGTTGAGCGCGGCTGGTATGACACCGGTGATATTGTGCGTTTTGACGAGAACGGCTTCGTGCAGATTCAGGGGCGCGCCAAGCGCTTTGCGAAAATTGCTGGTGAGATGGTATCGCTGGAAATGGTGGAGCAGCTGGCGCTGGCGGTCTCTGCTGACAAAATGCACGCCACGGCTATCAAGAGTGATGCCAGCAAAGGTGAGGCGCTGGTGTTGTTCACCACTGACAGCGAGCTGACGCGTGAAAAACTGCTGCAGCATGCGCGGGCCCACGGCATCCCTGAGCTCGCCGTGCCGCGTGATATTCGCCACCTGAAACAACTCCCTCTCCTCGGCAGCGGTAAGCCGGACTTTGTAACGCTGAAAAGCTGGGTTGATGAACCGGAACAACAACATGCGTGAGTCAGTACACACTAACACTTCAATCTGGTCCAAAGGGATGATGTCCGTTATCGCCGCGCAGTTTCTGTCGGCGTTTGGCGATAACGCACTGCTGTTTGCCACCCTGGCGTTGCTGAAAGAGCAATTCTATCCGGACTGGAGCCAGCCGATCCTGCAAATGGTGTTTGTGGGTGCTTACATTCTTTTTGCCCCTTTTGTCGGGCAGGTGGCGGACAGCTTTGCCAAAGGCAGAGTGATGATGTTCGCCAACGGTCTCAAACTGCTGGGGGCGGCAAGTATTTGCTTCGGTGTTAACCCTTTTCTGGGGTACACGCTAGTGGGAGTTGGCGCGGCGGCGTATTCACCGGCCAAGTATGGCATTCTCGGGGAACTGACCACCGGCGATAAACTGGTGAAAGCTAACGGTCTGATGGAAGCCTCAACCATCGCTGCTATTCTGCTGGGCTCGGTGGCTGGCGGTGTGCTGGCCGACTGGCATGTGATAGCCGCGCTCTCGGTTTGCGCGCTGGCCTATGCGGGTGCGGTGGTGGCTAACCTGTCTATCCCGAAACTGGCCGCTGCGCGTCCTGGTCAGTCGTGGCATCTGGGGAAAATGACGCGCAGCTTCTTCTGCGCGGCGTCTTCGCTGTGGCGCAACGGTGAAACGCGCTTCTCGTTGGTGGGAACCAGCCTGTTTTGGGGCGCGGGGGTGACGCTGCGTTTTCTGCTGGTACTGTGGGTGCCGGTAGCGTTGGGGATTACCGATAACGCCACACCGACCTATCTCAACGCGATGGTGGCAATTGGGATTGTTGTTGGCGCGGGTGCTGCGGCGAAGCTGGTCACGCTGGAGACAGTGTCTCGCTGTATGCCAGCGGGGATCCTGATTGGCGTCGGCGTACTGTTCTTATCTCTGCAGCATGCGCTGTTGCCGTCCTATGGGCTGCTGATGCTTATTGGTGTGCTGGGCGGTTTCTTTGTTGTGCCGCTGAATGCGCTCCTACAAGAGCGAGGCAAAAAAAGCGTCGGCGCGGGTAATGCCATCGCGGTGCAAAATCTGGGTGAAAACAGCGCCATGCTGCTGATGCTCGGTATTTACTCGCTGGCGGTGCTGGTGGGCATTCCGGCAGTTGCTATCGGAATTGGCTTTGGCGGGCTGTTCGCGCTGGCGATTACGGCGCTGTGGATCTGGCAACGTCGCCATTAGCCTGTTACGTGCTGTTGCCGGATGGCGGCGTTGCCTTATCCGGCCTACAGTACGGCTTGTTTTTGTAGGCCTGATAAGCGTAGCGCCATCAGGCACTACACGTTACGGTGCAGGATAGGTATAAACCTGATGCACCGCTTCAATCTCTGCCAGTACCTCTTCGCTTAACGTCAGATGCAAACTTTCGACATTGGTTTTTAGCTGCTCCATAGTTGTCGCCCCCAGTAGGGTGCTGGCGACAAACGGCTGGCGACGCACAAAGGCCAGTGCCATCTGCGCCGGGTCCAGGTTATGGCGTTTGGCGATATCTACGTAGGCGGCGACGGCTTTTTGCGTCTGTTCGCCGCTGTAGCGCGTGAAGCGACTAAACAGCGTATGGCGTGCGCCGGCAGGCTGCGCGCCGTTCAGGTACTTACCGGTTAATGTGCCAAAGCCCAGGCACGAGTAGGCCAGCAGTTCAATGCCTTCGTACTGGCTGACTTCCGCTAATCCCACTTCAAAGCTACGGTTCAGCAGGCTGTAGGGGTTCTGGATAGTGACAATGCGCGGCAGGTCGTGTTTGTCCGCCAGGTGTAAATAGCGCATGACGCCAAATGCGGTTTCGTTGGACACGCCGATATAGCGAATTTTCCCGGCGCGCTGAAATTCTGTTAGCGCTTCCAACGTTTCCAGCAGAGTGACTACCGGAGCGGAGTCTGTCCAGCTGTAGCCCAGCTTGCCAAAGCAGTTGGTTGGGCGCTGTGGCCAGTGAACCTGATACAGGTCCAGATAATCGGTTTGCAGGCGTTTGAGGCTGTCGTTCAGTGCCTGGCGAATGTTTTTACGATCCAGCGCCTGATTCGGGCGAATGCCGCTGTCATTATTACGCGACGGCCCGCTGACCTTCGAGGCGACGATCAGTTTTTCACGGCTGCCGTGTTTAGCGAGCCAGTTGCCGACGTAGGTTTCCGTGAGGCCCTGGGTTTCCGGGCGTGGCGGGACCGGATACATCTCGGCAACGTCGATTAAATTGATGCCTTGTGCTACGGCATAGTCAAGCTGTGCATGTGCGTCGGCTTCGCTGTTTTGTTCACCAAACGTCATTGTGCCCAGCCCCAGTGTACTGACTTCCAGCGAGCTGTGGGGTATACGGTGATATTGCATAGCCGTTTCCTTTTTATAATCACAACATAAGGATTATAAAAATGGCTGAGGGAAGGGAAAAAGGGAAGCAAAATTGTTAAGGCCAGCAGCGAGGCTGACCTCAACCATCAACGCTCAATGATTTGAGATACGTCGTCGCGGTTAATCTGCATCGCATTGCCTTGCTGGTCGTGATAGCTCACCAGACCGGTATCATCATCAATTTCGGGTTTACCGTCGGTCAGGATCATCCGACCATCTTTGGTCGCCATCACATAATCACTGCTGCATCCAGAAACGGCGAAAGCCAATCCTACCGCGGAAATTAAAACTGCCCATTTTTTCATCTATTTATCCTCACGTGGCCTGCGTCTGACACTAGTTTAGTAATAACGCGAAGTTATGCCGGGTGAAAGCAGTAAAATCTTAATCTGTGAGAAGAAAAGGTGATGTGGGTCGTCGCTCCCCTTGTGGGAGAGCGACTGATGGGGTCAGAGCGGGTTCTTTTTATTGCGCAACAGGTTCAGGGTCTCTACACCGATAGAGAAGAACATGGCGAAATAAATGTACCCTTTCGGCACATGCACATCGAAACTTTCCAGAATCAGCGTGAAGCCGACCAGGATCAGGAAAGAGAGTGCCAGCATTTTTACCGAGGGATGGCGATCCACAAATTCACCAATCGGGCGTGCCGCAAACATCATCACGCCGACGGCAATAACTACCGCCGCCATCATGATAAACAGATGATCGGACAAGCCTACTGCGGTGATGACGGAGTCCAGGCTGAAGATAATGTCTAACAACATGATCTGCACAATTGCCCCGAGGAACGAGGATACGCGCGTTTTCAGCCCTTCTTCTTCACCTTCTATAGACTCATGAATCTCCTTACTGGCTTTCCAGATCAGGAACAATCCACCAAGCAGAAGGATCAAGTCACGCGCTGAGATCGCCTCGCCAAACACTTCAAACAGCGGGTTGGTCAGACGCGTGACCCAGGCGATAGACGCCAGTAGTGCCAGACGCATGATCATCGCTGCCGCCAGCCCGATACGTCGGGCATGACTGCGTTGTGCGGTCGGGAGTTTAGCAACGACCAAAGAAAGGAAAATAATATTGTCGATCCCCAGAACGATCTCCAGCAGCGTCAGCGTACCGAGCGCCAGCCAGGCGTTAGGATCGGTTATCCATGCAAATAACATCGAACAAAGTCCTGCCAAAAAAAAGAAGCGCTAATTATAGGCGCGTAACGCGGCGGGCGAAAGGCCGGGCTGTGCCTATTACGTCTGGAATAAAAAATGACGCTCCAGCAGCGCGCGCGTGAAGTTCTTTTTTAGATAAAAACCGCGTGGCAGGGTCAGAATTGGCTCACCATTCGCGCCAATGGCTTCGGTTAGCGCTTTCGCATTGGCGGCTTTTGGGCGTAGCTGTAACACTTCCCCATGGCGGGCGGTGATGCGTTCGACGTGGCCCAGCACAATCATGTCCATCAATTCTTCCCAGTCCAGGCGTAATTGCCGGTCTTCTTCTTCATTCGGACTCCATAACAGCGGGGATCCTACGCGACGTTGGGCTAACGGGATGCTGCGTTCCCCTTCCACCGGCACCCACAGCACACGTTTAAGTTTATGGCGGACATGGCTGGTTTCCCATGTTACGCCGGTATTGCCGGTTAATGGTGCTACGCAAACGAAGGTGGTTTCCAGCGGTCTGCCAAGACTGTCCACAGGGATCGTTTTCAGCTCTACGCCTAGCGCCGCAAAATCCTGCTCCGGCTTGCTGCCCGCGCTGGCGCCGAGCCAAATCTCCAGCAGTACGCCGATCCAGCCTTTGTCCCGTTTCAAATCGTTGGGGGTTACAATCCCCGCCATTGCCGCCAGCTCCCCTAACGTGTAGCCCGAAAGCCGCCGTGCCTGGGCAAGCAGCAGGGCTTCGGATTCAGGGGGAGAAAGCAGTGGCTGGAGTTCTGACATTGAGTTAACCCTTAGGCGAAAAAATGAGCAATGATTTTATACCGAGTGGACAGAGTTTATCTTTTTCCACAAGCTTTACTCAATTATCTGATTTATATTGATTTTTAAATTTCATAATCAAGAGTTGCGCAACAACCGATGAGGTTTTCCAATTCTGGTCACTGACAATGAACAGGATCTTACACCATGTTATCCACAGAAAGATGGGATAACTGTGAAAAACCCCCACTACTGTTTCAATTTACAGCCTTGACGTGCGACGAAAATCGAATTTTCACACAAATTGTGCCTAACTTATTGGCACAATCTGTGGATAAAACCAACGCTGGTTGATCTTTCATCAGCTCGAGGATCGTATGCGTGATGTACATCACATTTCTGTGTGTTAGGTGACAGTATTTGCTTTTAACTCAATGAATATAGACGACTAATTTTTATATGTGACAAAGGTCATATTCAGACTGTTCCGGGTTTTCCCATAGTAATTCCGTACTTCTTCACAACTATATCCACAGAAAAGGTGAATAAAATCGCCTAACTCAGCCTACCTCTGTTTATAACTCAGTCCTTTGCTGTGAGTTATTCAATTGTTATTAGAGTCTCGTGTGCTTAACACAGTGGTTTACCGCCTCTCAGGAGTGTGAAACAATCGTTTATATATAAGGTTTATGTTGAGGTAGTCCGGTGATTGATGACGATGGCTACCGCCCGAATGTAGGAATAGTAATTTGTAACCGCCAGGGGCAGGTCATGTGGGCCCGGCGATTTGGTCAGCACTCCTGGCAATTCCCGCAAGGTGGGATAAACGCGGGAGAGACAGCAGAGCAGGCGATGTACCGGGAACTGTTTGAAGAAGTGGGCCTCAGTCGTAAAGATGTGCGGATCCTGGCTTCTACTCGTAACTGGTTGCGTTACAAGTTACCGAAACGTTTGGTGCGTTGGGACACGAAGCCGGTTTGTATCGGCCAGAAACAAAAATGGTTCCTTCTGCAATTGGTAAGCAGCGATGCTGAGATCAATATGCAAACCAGCAGCACGCCCGAGTTCGATGGCTGGCGTTGGGTGAGTTACTGGTATCCGGTTCGACAGGTAGTGTCATTTAAACGCGATGTCTATCGCAGGGTGATGAAAGAATTCGCAAGTGTTGTGATGGCGCTTCAGGAGAGTACCCCAAAGCCGCAAAGCGCACCTGCGTACAGACGTAAAAGAGGTTAAGCTACGCAAATTATGCTCACCCGCCTGCGCGAAATAGTCGAAAAGGTGGCCAGTGCTCCGCGTCTTAATGAGGCGCTGAATATTCTGGTTACCGACATCTGTCTTGCGATGGATACAGAGGTCTGTTCGGTTTATCTGGCCGATCACGACCGACGTTGTTATTACCTGATGGCGACCCGGGGACTCAAAAAACCACGCGGTCGCACCGTTGCGCTTGCGTTTGATGAAGGTATCGTTGGCCTGGTTGGCAGGCTGGCGGAACCGATTAACCTCGCCGATGCGCAAAAACACCCCAGCTTCAAATACATCCCTTCAGTAAAAGAAGAGCGATTCCGCGCCTTCTTAGGCGTGCCGATCATTCAGCGCCGCCAGCTATTGGGTGTGCTGGTGGTCCAGCAGCGTGAACTGCGCCAGTACGATGAAAGCGAAGAGTCATTCCTGGTGACGCTCGCCACGCAAATGGCCGCCATTCTTTCTCAGTCGCAGCTCACCGCGTTGTTTGGTCAATACCGGCAAACGCGCATTCGTGCGTTGCCTGCCGCACCCGGCGTGGCGATTGCCGAAGGCTGGCAGGATGCCACGCTGCCGCTGATGGAGCAGGTGTATCAGGCGTCAACGCTGGATCCGGTACTAGAACGCGAACGACTGACTGAGGCGCTGGAAGAAGCCGCCAATGAATTCCGCCGCTACAGTAAGCGCTTTACGGCGGGAGCACAAAAAGAGACGGCGGCGATCTTCGATCTTTACTCGCACCTGCTTTCCGACACCCGTCTGCGCCGCGAGCTGTTTGCAGAAGTGGACAACGGTTCGGTGGCGGAGTGGGCGGTTAAAACGATTATCGAGAAGTTCGCTGAACAGTTTGCCGCCCTCAGTGATAACTATCTCAAAGAGCGGGCCGGGGATTTACGTGCGCTCGGCCAGCGTCTGCTGTTCCATCTTGACGATTCGATTCAGGGGCCAAATGCCTGGCCGGAACGTTTCGTGTTGGTGGCAGATGAGCTTTCCGCGACCACGCTGGCAGAGCTTCCGCAGGACCGACTAGTTGGTGTGGTGGTCAGAGACGGCGCTGCCAACTCCCATGCGGCAATTATGGTGCGCGCGCTGGGTATTCCGACTGTGATGGGGGCCGACATCCAGCCGTCGGTACTCCACCGCCGTACGCTGGTGGTGGACGGTTATCGCGGCGAGCTGCTGGTTGATCCTGAACCGGTTTTGATTCAGGAATATCAGCGACTTATCAGTGAAGAGATTGAACTCAGTCGCCTGGCAGAAGATGACGTTAACCAGCCAGCCCAGTTGAAAAGCGGCGAGCGCGTTAAGGTGATGCTCAACGCCGGGCTGAGTCCGGAACACGAGCAAAAACTGGGAAGCCGGATCGACGGCATCGGGCTGTATCGCACCGAAATTCCGTTCATGCTACAAAGCGGATTTCCGTCAGAAGAAGAACAGGTTGCCCAGTATCAGGGCATGCTGCAAATGTTTAACGACAAGCCGGTGACTCTGCGTACGCTGGACGTCGGGGCTGATAAGCAACTGCCTTACATGCCCATCAGTGAAGAGAATCCGTGCCTTGGCTGGCGCGGGATCCGCATTACGCTCGATCAGCCGGAGATCTTTTTGATCCAGGTCCGCGCAATGCTGCGAGCCAACGCGGCAACCGGCAACCTGAGTATTTTGCTGCCGATGGTCACCAGTATTGATGAAGTCGACGAAGCGCGGCGCTTGATTGAGCGCGCCGGGCGCGAAGTGGAAGAGATGATCGGCTACGCGATCCCGAAACCGCGTATCGGCATCATGCTGGAAGTCCCGTCGATGGTCTTTATGCTGCCGCATCTGGCGAACAGGGTCGATTTTATCTCGGTGGGTACCAACGATCTGACCCAATATATTCTGGCAGTCGATCGTAACAATACGCGGGTCGCCAGCATTTATGACAGCCTACATCCTGGGATGTTACGTGCGTTGGCGATGATTGCCCAGGAAGCCGAGAGAAGCGGCATCGATTTACGCCTGTGCGGCGAAATGGCGGGTGACCCAATGTGTGTGACCATTTTAATCGGTCTGGGTTTTCGCCACTTATCAATGAACGGTCGTTCTGTGGCACGAGTTAAATATCTGCTGCGCCACATCGATTTTGATGAAGCGAAAACGCTGGCACAGCGCAGCCTGGAAGCGCAACTGGCGACGGAAGTGCGCCATCAGGTGGCGGCATTTATGGAACGCCGCGGTATGGGCGGTTTGATTCGCGGGGGGCTGTAAGTCTGAATTGTCGGCCTGATCATCACGGTTTCATCTGGCATCCCTGTTGGTGTCTGGCTTACCTATACAGATCTTTTACATCTTCCCGGCATGCGTGGTGATCCCCTTGTGCTATCATTCGCACCTTCGGAGCGCCTGTATCATACAGGCGCGCTTATCAATTGCTGTCTGACTTCAGCGAAATAACAAGAACTTGTGGTGACAGATGACCAGTAGCTATCTGCATTTTCCGGAATTCGATCCGGTCATTTTCTCAATTGGACCCGTCGCACTTCACTGGTACGGCATGATGTATTTGGTGGGGTTTATTTTCGCGATGTGGCTGGCGACGCGCCGCGCTAATCGCCCAGGAAGTGGCTGGACCAAAAACGAAGTTGAAAACTTACTCTATGCAGGCTTCCTCGGGGTGTTCCTCGGTGGGCGTATCGGTTACGTACTGTTCTACAACTTCCCGCTGTTCCTTGATAATCCGCTGTATCTGTTCCGCGTCTGGGATGGCGGAATGTCATTCCACGGTGGTCTCATCGGTGTGATCCTGGTGATGATTATCTTCGCCAAACGCACCAAGCGTTCGTTCTTCCAGGTCTCTGACTTCATTGCTCCTTTGATTCCGTTTGGTCTGGGTGCGGGCCGACTGGGCAACTTTATCAACGGCGAACTGTGGGGACGCGTTGACCCGAACTTCTCATATAGCATGTTGTTCCCGGGCTCGCGTACCGAAGACATCTTACTGCTGCAAACCAACCCGCAGTGGCAATCTATTTTCGATACCTACGGTTCGCTGCCTCGTCACGCGTCTCAGCTTTATGAGATGGCGTTGGAAGGCGTGGTGCTGTTTATCATTCTTAACCTGTTCATTCGTAAACCGCGTCCGATGGGCTCGGTCTCCGGTCTGTTCCTGATTGGCTACGGCGCGTTTCGTATCATCGTTGAATTTTTCCGCCAGCCGGATCAGCAGTTTACCGGCGAATGGGTACAGTACATCAGCATGGGGCAGATCCTGTCTATCCCGATGATTGTCGCCGGTATCATTATGATGGTTTGGGCGTACCGCCGCAGCCCACAGCAACACGCTTCCTGAGGAATCATGAAACAGTATTTAGAACTGATGCAAAAAGTGCTGGATGAAGGCACACAGAAAAACGACCGTACCGGAACCGGAACGCTTTCCATTTTTGGTCATCAGATGCGTTTTAATCTGCAGGAAGGATTCCCGCTGGTTACCACTAAACGCTGCCATTTGCGCTCTATCATTCATGAACTGCTGTGGTTTTTGCAGGGCGACACTAACGTGGCCTACCTGCACGAAAACAACGTTTCTATCTGGGATGAGTGGGCAGATGAAAACGGCAATCTGGGCCCGGTTTATGGTAAACAGTGGCGCGCGTGGCCAACGCCAGATGGCCGCCATATTGATCAGATCACTACGGTGCTTAACCAGCTGAAGAATGATCCGGACTCTCGCCGTATTATCGTTTCTGCGTGGAACGTAGGCGAACTGGATAAGATGGCGCTGGCGCCGTGCCATGCGTTCTTCCAGTTCTATGTGGCAGACGGCAAGCTCTCCTGTCAGCTGTATCAGCGTTCGTGCGATGTGTTCCTCGGCCTGCCGTTTAACATTGCCAGCTATGCTTTGCTGGTCCATATGATGGCGCAGCAGTGCAACCTTGAAGTCGGTGATTTTGTCTGGACCGGCGGCGATACGCACCTGTACAGCAACCACATGGAGCAAACGCACCTGCAGCTCAGCCGCGAACCGCGTGCCTTGCCGAAGCTGGTCATCAAGCGTAAGCCTGACTCTATCTTCGACTATCGTTTCGATGATTTCGAGATTGAAGGTTACGATCCGCACCCTGGTATTAAAGCGCCGGTTGCTATCTAATCGACCGCTACCCTGCCACGACCGACGCCCTCGCGCGTCGGTTTTTTTTGCCCTGATTTCAGTTTTTCGACGCTGATTCCTGAAATTTTGCAATGCGCTGAAACGAAGCAAATATTCCCCGAAGCTCGCCGAATACCCCGAATTCCCCACTCGTGATTATTTTCCTTATCGCCATACTGGCGGCATGAAAAAACAACAGGGCTATACGCTAATTGAAACGCTGGTGGCAATGCTCATCATCATCACGCTCAGCGCGTCAGGGCTATATGGCTGGCAACGCTGGCAGCAACAGCAACGATTGTGGCAAACCGTCGTTCAGGTGCAGGACTACCTGCTGCAACTGCGCGAGGATGCCAACTGGCATAACCGTGACCATGTCATCGGCGTTATCAGAGAGGGAACGTCATGGTGTCTGGTCAGCTCTGCTGCGGCTCAAAATACCTGTAAGCCCGCTTCTGCGTTGGTGTTAATCCCGCGCTGGGATGATGTTGAGATGGCAGACATCACGCCATCGCTGGCCTTTTTTGGCCTGCGCAACACCGCATGGGCTGGACATATTGGCCTAAAAAATGCCGCGGGTGAACGGTGGGTGGTGATATCGAACTGGGGGCGAATTCGGCTTTGTGAGCGTGATGAGGCAGATGTATGTCGGTAAACGAACGCGGTTTTTCATTGCTGGAGGTGCTGATCGCAATGGCTATCAGCAGCGTTTTGCTACTGGGGGCTGCGCGCTTTTTACCGGCGCTTCAGCACGATATATTGCTCAACACGCGCCAGTTAGCCCTTGAAGATGAACTCTGGCAGCGAGCCTATACGGTGGCTAAACATCTCCAGCGGGCAGGGTACTGTCACGGAAACTGTAGCGGTGAAGGGCTGGTGATATCGGGACACGGTGATTGCGTAATTGCGCGTTGGGACGCTAACGGTAACGGCATTTGGGAGACAACCCCAGCTAAAGACGCGGACCAGATAGGTTTTCGTTTACAAGACCAGGTGCTGGAAACCTTGCGTGGTGCGACATCCTGCGATGGAAAGGGCTGGGATAAAATGACCGATCCTGACACTGTTCTGATTGAGACATTTCAGGTTGAACGCCAGAACATCAGCGGATTTGCGCCCATCCTGACCTTGCGTCTGCGCGGAGCCAGCAAAAGTGCGCCACAAAAGGTTATTGAAGCGCGCTATAGCGTGACGGGGTTTAACCTGTGAACCGGGAACGCGGCGTATCGTCCCTGGCGATGGTGCTTTTGCTTCTGCTGCTCGGCGGTCTGCTGCTCCAGGGGCTTAGCCAACAGGAAGCCAGTTTTGCTTCGCGCGTTGCTACGGAAAGTCAGGCTTTGCAGCACCAGGCTGTGGTGCAATCCGCCATGGAATGGGGACGTATGCAGTCCTGGCAACGGCAACCGGCCGTGCAATGCCGGCGTGATTCAACCGCGAATGCAGCCGTTTGTCTGCGATGGTATGGCGAGGATAACGTGTTGCTTATTACCGACTATGAAGGGATGTCACTATGGCGGCAGGGCGAGGTTATCGATGGCAATATTGTATTTTCCGCACATGGCTGGAGCGATTTCTGCCCGCTAAGAGAGGCTACTCTGTGCCTGCTACCCTGAACCGGCAACGCGGTTTTAGCCTGCCAGAAGTGATGCTGGCAATGGTACTTATGGTCATGATTGTGACCGCATTGTCGGGGTATCAAAGGGTATTAATGAACAGTTTCCTCATCAGAAGTCAGTACCAGCAGCTGTGGCGTCATGCGTGGATGCAAACCCAAATGACGGCATTTCCGTCGCCGTTAAACTGGCAGGTAAACCGAATGCAGACAACGCGGGCGGGATGTGTCAGCATCAACGTCAAACTTTCTTCACCCTTGGGCAGGCAAGGTCAAATGACGCGTCTGCACTGCCCAAACAGTCAGTAGTCAGGAGCCGCTATGTTAAGGGTCTACCACTCCAATCGTCTGGATGTGCTGGAAGCGTTAATGGAATATATCGTTGAGCGCGACCGGCTCATCGATCCCTTTGAACCTGAAATGATCCTGGTTCAAAGTACCGGCATGGCGCAATGGCTACAAATGACCCTGGCACAGAAGTTCGGCATTGCCGCCAATATTGACTTCCCGCTACCTGCGAGTTTTATCTGGGATATGTTTGTGCGGGTACTGCCGGATATCCCAAAAGAAAGTGCGTTCAGCAAGCAGAGTATGAGCTGGAAGCTGATGACGCTGCTGCCGCAGTTGTTGGATGACGAGGCGTTCACGTTGCTGCGCCAGTATCTGACAGACGATACCGACAAGCGTAAGCTGTTTCAGCTCTCCTCACGTGCCGCTGACCTGTTTGACCAGTACTTAGTCTACCGCCCTGACTGGTTGACGCAGTGGGAGTCGGGGAAACAGGTTGAAGGATTGGGGGAGTCTCAGGCCTGGCAGGCACCGTTGTGGAAAGCGTTGGTGGAATACACCGCAGAGTTGGGGCAAGAGCGCTGGCACCGCGCCAATTTATATCAGCGATTTATTCAGACCCTGGAAAATGCCTCAAGCTGTCCGCAGGGGCTGCCCGCTCGCGTCTTTATTTGCGGCATTTCCGCACTGCCGCCCGTGTATCTTCAGGCCCTGCAGGCGCTGGGGAAGCATATTGAAATTCATCTGCTGTTTACCAATCCATGTCGTTACTACTGGGGTGATATTAAAGACCCCGCGTATCTGGCAAAGCTGCTGGCACGTCAGCGTCGGCATAGCTTTGAAGAACGTCATCTGCCGCTGTTTCGTGATAGCCAGAATGCTGAAGAGTTGTTTAACAGCGACGGCGAACAGGATGTCAGTAACCCGCTGCTGGCCTCGTGGGGCAAACTGGGGCGGGACTATATTTACCTGCTTTCCGAACTGGAAAACAGCCAGGAGCTGGATGCGTTTGTGGATATCACGCCTGACAATCTTCTGCATAACATTCAGTCGGATATCCTTGAACTGGAAAGCCGGGCCGTGGCGGGCGTTAATCTGGAGGAGTATTCGCGCAGCGATAATAAGCGCTTACTTGAGCCGAATGACACCAGCGTAACGTTTCATGTCTGCCACAGCCCACAGCGTGAGGTGGAAATTCTTCATGACCGCCTGCTGGCGATGCTGGCGGCGGACCCAACGCTGACGCCGCGCGATATCATCGTCATGGTGGCGGATATCGACAGCTACAGCCCCTTTATTCAGGCTGTTTTTGGCAGCGCGCCGGCCGATCGCTATTTACCGTATGCCATTTCTGACCGTCGTGCGCGCCAGTCTCATCCGGTTTTACAGGCGTTTATTAGCCTGCTGTCTCTGCCGGACAGCCGCTTTGTCTCCGAGGATGTGCTGGCGTTACTCGATGTTCCCGTGCTGGCGGCGCGCTTCAACATCAACGAAGAAGGGCTGCGCTATCTCCGCTTATGGGTGAATGAGTCAGGCATTCGCTGGGGCATTGACGATGACAACGTGCGTGAACTGGCACTGCCGCCGACAGGCCAACACACCTGGCAATTTGGTTTGACGCGAATGCTGTTGGGCTATGCGATGGAAAGTGCGCAGGGGGAGTGGCAATCCGTACTGCCGTATGATGAGTCCAGCGGTTTGATCGCCGAACTGGTGGGGCATCTGGCTTCGCTGTTGATGAAACTGAATCTCTGGCGTCGGGGTCTGGCGCAGGAACGTCCGCTGGAAGAGTGGTTGCCTGTTTGCAACGACATGCTTAATGATTTCTTCCTGCCGGATGTGGATACCGAAGCGGCAATGACGCTGATTAAAGATCAGTGGCAGGCCATTATCGCTGAAGGTCTGGGGGCTCAATACGGCGAGGCCGTGCCGCTTTCGCTGTTACGGGATGAGCTGGCACAACGGCTCGATCAGGAACGCATTAGCCAGCGCTTCCTCGCAGGTCCGGTCAATATCTGTACCCTGATGCCGATGCGATCGATTCCTTTCAAAGTAGTGTGTCTGCTGGGCATGAACGACGGCGTTTATCCGCGCCAGCTTGCGCCTCTGGGTTTTGATCTGATGAGCCAAAAGCCGATGCGTGGTGACCGAAGCCGCCGCGATGATGACCGCTATCTGTTTCTGGAAGCCCTGATTTCGGCGCAGCAAACGCTCTACATCAGCTACATTGGTCGTTCAATCCAGGACAACAGCGAACGCTTTCCGTCGGTGCTGGTACAAGAGTTGCTGGACTATATTGGGCAAAGCCACTATTTGCCGGGTGATGAAGCGCTCACCTGTGATGAAAGCGAGGCCCGGGTAAAAGCGCACATAACCCGTTTGCATACCCGCATGCCTTTTGACGCACAAAACTATCTGCCGGGAGAGCAGCAAAGTTATGCCCGGGAGTGGCTGCCCGCGGCGAGCCTGACAGGCAAAGCACACACTGATTTTGTGCAACCACTGCCATATGTCATGCCTGAAATCCTGACACTAGAGACGCTGCAGAGATTTTGGGCACACCCGGTGCGGGCTTTTTTCCAGATGCGGCTACAGGTGAACTTCCGCTCTGAAGAGAGTGATATACAGGAGACGGAACCCTTTATCCTTGAAGGATTAACCCGCTATCAGCTTAATCAGCAGCTGCTTAACACGCTGGTTGAACAGCATGATGCGGAGCGTTTGTTCCGTCACTTCCGTGCGGCAGGCTCGCTGCCTTACGGGGCATTTGGCGAAATCCTGTGGGATGCCCAGCGCCAGGAAATGCAGTCGCTGGCCGAGCGTATTATCGCTTGTCGCCAGCCGGGTCAGAGTATGGAGATCGATCTCAACTGCAACGGCGTGCAAATCACCGGGTGGCTACCGCAGGTTCAGCAGGACGGTTTGTTGCGCTGGCGCCCATCTTTGTTAAGCGTTTCTCAGGGCGTGCAACTTTGGCTGGAACATCTTGTCTATTGTGCCAGTGGTGGAGCGGGTGAGAGCCGGCTGTTCCTGCGTAAAGATGCAGAGTGGCGTTTTCCTCCACTGGATGCCGAGCAGGCAATGCGCTACCTGGCGCAGCTTGTTGACGGGTATCGCGAGGGCATGTCATCGCCGTTGCTGGTGCTACCGGAAAGCGGTGGGGCATGGATAAAAACCTGTTATGACGCCGCAAATGATGCCATGTTAGAGGATGACGACACGCGGCAAAAAGCGCGTAGTAAGTTTTTGCAGGCCTATGAAGGCAACATGATGGTACGCGGTGAGGGTGACGATATCTGGTATCAACGCCTGTGGCGTCAGCTGGAGCCGGATACGCTGGAGGCCATCGTGGCGCAGTCTCAGCGCTTTTTGTTACCGTTATTTCGCTTTAATCAGTCATGATGATTGTATAAAAATTGCGCAATTCGATGGCTTCCTCTATGATGCGCTTTCTGTCACGGACTGATTCTTACACATAAGATGCTGACTCGTTCAGCACAAAGTCTTGCCCTGTTCAGACCCCGCCTTTCTGCGTGGTTTGCTGTGAACAGGTGAATACGTTAATGATGAGGTTTGTGAATGCCCCGCAGCACCTGGTTTTGCGCAATACTGTTGTTCGTCGCCCTTTGGGCGCCCGTAAGTCAGGCAGATACCGGTTGGCAGCCCTTAGCTGAAACCATCCGTAAAAGCGATAAAGATACCCGCCAGTATCAGGCCGTGCGCCTGGACAACGGCATGGTCGTGTTGCTGGTATCCGATCCCCAGGCTGTGAAATCCCTTTCCGCACTGGTGGTGCCCGTTGGGTCTCTGGAAGATCCCGACGATCATCAGGGGCTGGCGCATTACCTCGAACACATGTGCCTGATGGGCTCAAAAAAATACCCGCAGCCGGATAGCTTAGCGGAATTCCTTAAAATGCACGGCGGCAGCCACAATGCCAGCACGGCGCCTTATCGCACGGCTTTCTATCTTGAAGTTGAAAACGACGCGCTGCTCGGGGCGGTGGATCGTCTGGCGGACGCCATTGCCGAACCGTTGCTGGATAAAAAATATGCCGATCGCGAGCGTAATGCCGTTAACTCTGAGCTGACGCTGGCGCGTACCCGTGACGGTATGCGTATGGCGCAGGTGAGTGCCGAGACCATCAACCCGGCGCACCCGGGCTCGCGCTTCTCCGGCGGTAACCTGCAAACGCTGAGCGACAAGCCGGGTAATCCGGTGCTGCAGGCTTTACAGACGTTTCATGAAAAGTACTACTCGGCAAACGTGATGAAGGCGGTAATTTACAGCAATAAACCGCTGCCAGAACTGGCGCGGATAGCCGCTGATACCTTCGGACGGGTGCCAAACAAAAATATCGAAAAGCCGGAAATCACCGTCCCGGTAGTTACCGACGCGCAAAAGGGCATCATAATCCACTATGTCCCGGCGATGCCGCGTAAAGTGCTGCGCATTGAGTTTCGTATTGATAACAATAGCGCACAGTTTCGCAGTAAAACCGATGAGCTGGTGACGTACCTGATTGGCAACCGCAGCCCAGGTACCTTGTCTGACTGGCTGCAAAAGCAGGGATTAGTGGAAGGCATCCGTGCGGACTCTGACCCGGTGGTCAACGGTAACAGCGGTGTATTAGCCATTTCCGCGACCTTAACCGACAAAGGCCTGGCGAATCGCGATGAAGTGGTCGCGGCCATCTTTAGCTATCTCAACCTGTTACGCGATAAAGGCGTCGATAAACGTTATTTCGACGAACTGGCGCACGTGCTGGATCTCGACTTCCGCTATCCGTCCATCACCCGTGATATGGACTATGTGGAATGGCTGGCAGATACCATGATCCGCGTTCCGGTAGAACATACGCTGGATGCGGTAAATATTGCCGACCAGTACGATGCGAAAGCCGTGCAGCAGCGTCTGGCGATGATGACGCCGCAGAACGCGCGTATTTGGTACATCAGTCCAAAAGAGCCGCACAACAAAACCGCATACTTTGTTGATGCGCCTTATCAGGTCGATAAAATAAGCGATAAAACCTTCGCTGACTGGCAGCAAAAAGCGCAGGGCATTGCGCTGTCTTTGCCGGAGTTAAACCCCTATATTCCTGACGATTTCACGCTGATTAAAGCGGATAAAAAATATGCGCGTCCGGATCTGATCGTCGATGAGCCGGATTTACGCGTGGTCTATGCGCCGAGCCAGTATTTTGCCACTGAGCCGAAGGCCGATGTCAGCGTGATCCTGCGTAACCCGAAGGCGATGGACAGTGCCAAAAACCAGGTGTTATTCGCGCTTAACGATTACCTGGCAGGCATTGCGCTTGACCAGTTGAGTAATCAGGCTGCGGTGGGCGGTATTGGCTTCTCGACCAATGCCAACAACGGTTTGATGCTCAACGCTAACGGTTATACGCAACGTTTACCGCAGCTTTTTCAGGCGCTGCTGAGCGGCTATTTCAGCTATACCTCTACGGAGGAACAACTGGAACAGGCGAAATCCTGGTACGCGCAGATGATGGATTCTGCGGAAAAAGGCAAAGCCTACGACCAGGCGATTATGCCGGTACAGATGCTTTCTCAGGTGCCGTACTTCTCGCGTGATGAGCGCCGTAAGCTGCTGCCTTCTATTACCTTAAATGAGGTGATGACCTACCGCGACACGTTAAAAGCCGGGGCGCGACCTGAATTCCTCGTGATTGGTAATATGAGCGAGGCGCAGGCGAAGACCATGGCGCGGGACATCCAGAAACAGCTGGGTGCTAACGGCTCGGAGTGGTGTCGTAACAAAGATGTGGTGGTGGACAAAAAGCAGTCCGTTATCTTTGAAAAAGCGGGCAGCAGCACAGACTCCGCGCTGGCGGCGGTATTTGTCCCCACCGGCTACGATGAATACACCAGCTCTGCCTACAGCGCCATGTTAGGACAGATTGTGCAGCCGTGGTTCTACAATCAGCTGCGTACCGAAGAGCAGTTGGGATACGCCGTATTTGCCTTCCCGATGAGCGTAGGCCGTCAGTGGGGGATGGGCTTCCTGCTGCAAAGCAGTGACAAGCAGCCGTCTTATTTGTGGGACCGCTACAAAGCATTTTTCCCCACGGCGGAAGCGAAGCTGCGGGCGATGAAAGCCGATGAGTTCGCGCAAATTCAGCAGGCTATCATTGCGCAAATGCTGCAGGCGCCGCAAACGTTAGGGGCAGAAGCTTCGCAGTTAAGCAAAGATTTCGATCGGGGTAATATGCGCTTCGATTCACGTGATAAAATCGTGGCTCAGATTAAACTGCTGACGCCGCAAAAGCTTGCCGATTTCTTCCATCAGGCGGTGGTTGAGCCGCAAGGCATGGCGATACTGTCACAGGTTTCCGGCAGTCAGAACGGGAAAGCAGACTATGTGCACCCGGAAGGCTGGAAAGTGTGGCAGACCGTCAGCGCGTTGCAGCAAACCTTACCCCTGATGAGTGAAAAGAATGAATGATGCCGCTGAGTCCCTTGATCCTCTCCGCTTGCCCCTGACGGGCGAGCGTTTGATTGAAGCCTCCGCAGGCACCGGTAAAACCTTTACCATCGCCGCCCTGTATTTACGTTTACTGCTTGGACTGGGCGGCTCTGCCGCCTTTCCCCGTCCGCTGACCGTCGAAGAGCTATTAGTGGTCACCTTTACGGAGGCGGCCACTGAAGAACTGCGTGGACGTATTCGTAGCAACATCCATGAACTGCGCATTGCTTGCCTGCGTGAAACCACCGAAAACCCGCTGTACGTCCGTCTGTTAGATGAAATTGCCGATAAAAAGCAGGCCGCGCAGTGGCTGCTGCTGGCTGAACGACAGATGGATGAAGCGGCGGTGTTTACCATCCACGGTTTTTGTCAGCGCATGCTCAGTCTCAATGCCTTTGAGTCCGGCATGTTGTTTGAACAACAGCTGATTGAAGATGAATCACTGCTGCGTTATCAGGCCTGCGCGGACTTTTGGCGTCGGCATTGCTACCCGCTGTCTCGCGATATTGCGCAGGTGGTTTTTGAAACGTGGAAAGGGCCGCAGGCGCTGTTGAGGGATATCGATCGCTACTTGCAAGGGGAAGCGCCGGTCATTAAAGCACCGCCGTCAGCAGATGAAACGCTGGCATCCCGACACGAAAAAATCCTCGCACGCATCAACCAAATCAAGCAGCAATGGTGCGATTCGGTTGATGAGCTGGACGGATTGCTGGAAGCCTCGGGGATCGACAGACGTAAATTTAACCGGGGTAATCAGGGCAAGTGGATTGAGAAGATAAGCGCCTGGGCGCAGGAAGAAACGCAAAGTTATCAGTTGCCGGATGCCCTGGAAAAATTCTCCCAGCGTTTTCTGGAAGAACGTACCAAAGCGGGCGGCATCACGCCACAGCATCCGCTCTTTGTTGCCATTGATGAACTGCTCGCTGAGCCGCTGACCATTCGCGATTTGGTGATCACACGGGCACTGGCGGAGATCCGCGAAACGGTGGCTGCAGAAAAACGTCGACGCGGTGAGCTGGGTTTTGACGATATGCTCAGTCGTCTCGATGCGGCGCTGCGCAGTGAAAGCGGCGACGCACTGGCGACAGCCATCCGCAGTCGTTTTCCGGTGGCAATGATTGATGAATTCCAGGACACCGATCCGCAGCAATATCGCATTTTCCGCCGTATCTGGCAGCATCAGCCGGATACGGCCCTGCTGCTGATTGGCGACCCGAAACAGGCGATTTACGCGTTTCGCGGCGCGGATATTTTTACCTATATGAAGGCGCGCAGCGAAGTGAGCGCGCACTACACGCTCGACACCAACTGGCGCTCGGCGCCTGGCATGGTTAATGGTGTGAATACGCTGTTTAGCCAGATGACCGACGCCTTTATGTTCCGCGAAATCCCCTTTAGTCCGGTGAAATCCGCCGAAAAAAATCAGTCGTTGCGGTTTGTCCTGAACGGTGAAACACAGCCAGCGATCAACATGTGGTTGATGGACGGGGAAAGTTGCGGTGTCGGTGACTATCAGAATTACATGGCCCGGGTTTGCGCGACGCAAATTCGTGACTGGCTGAAAGCCGGACACGCGGGCAAGGCGCTTCTGACGAGCGCTAAAACATCACGACCGGTACGTGCGTCGGATATCAGCGTGCTGGTGCGCAGTCGCCAGGAGGCAGCGCTCATCCGCGATGCGCTGACGCAACTGGCGATCCCGTCGGTCTATCTTTCCAACCGTGACAGCGTCTTTGAAACCCTCGAAGCGCAGGAACTGCTGTGGGTATTGCAGGCGGTGATGACGCCGGAGCGTGAAAATACGCTGCGTAGCGCACTGGCAACGTCGATGATGGGGCTGAATGCGCAGGATATCGAAACGCTCAATAATGATGAGCATGCCTGGGATGCGGTAGTCGAGGAGTTTGACGGCTACCGTCAGCTCTGGCACAAGCGCGGCGTGATGCCGATGCTTCGCGCGCTGATGTCGGCGCGTCAGATTGCGGAAAACCTGCTGGCAACGGCGGGAGGCGAGCGTCGCCTGACTGATATTTTACACATCAGCGAGCTGTTACAGGAAGCCGGTTCGCAGTTGGAAAGCGAGCATGCGCTGGTGCGCTGGTTATCCCAGCATATTCTTGAGCCGGACAGCAATGCATCCAGCCAGCAGCTCAGGCTGGAAAGCGATAAGCACCTGGTCAAAATCGTCACTATTCACAAATCGAAAGGGCTGGAATACCCGCTGGTCTGGCTGCCTTTCATCACTCATTTTCGCGTGCAGGATCAGGCGTTCTATCACGATCGCCGTTCGTTTGAAGCGGTGCTGGATCTCAGCCAGGCTGATGAGAGCATCGAGCTGGCTGAGGTTGAACGTCTGGCGGAAGACCTGCGTCTGCTCTACGTCGCGCTGACCCGTTCGGTATGGCACTGCAGCCTTGGCGTTGCACCGCTGGTACGCCGCCGGGGAGATAAAAAAGGTGACACCGATGTGCATCAAAGCGCGCTGGGCCGTCTGTTGCAAAAAGGCGAGCCGATGGACGCTGCCGGACTGCGCGCCGCCATTGATGCACTTTGTAGTGACGATATTGCCTGTCGGGTCCCTGATGAACCGGACACCGAACGCTGGCTTTCTGCTGAAGAAAGCCGCGAGCCGTTGAGCGCGCGGACGCTGCCGCGCCTGCCAGGCGATAACTGGCGCGTTACCAGTTATTCCGGCCTGCAACAGCGCGGGCACGGTATCGCGCAGGATCTGATCCCCCGGCTGGACGTTGATGCGGCGGGCGTCGGTGAAGCGATTGTGGAATCCGGACTCACGCCGCACCAGTTCCCGCGTGGGGCGTCACCGGGCACATTTTTGCATAGCCTGTTTGAAGCGCTTGATTTTACCCAGCCGGTGGACCCGCTTTGGGTGCAGGAGCAACTCGCGCTTGGCGGGTATGATGCACATTGGGCGCCGGTTCTGACCCCGTGGCTGGAGGCCATTTTGCATGCGCCGCTCAACGAAACTGGCGTGAGCCTGAGCGCACTTTCAGCGCATGAAAAACAGGTGGAGATGGAGTTTTATCTGCCGATTTCGCAGCCGCTGATTGCCAGCCAACTGGATGCGTTGATCCGCCAGTATGACCCGCTCTCGGCGGGCTGTCCTCCGCTGGACTTTATGCAGGTACGCGGCATGCTGAAAGGGTTTATCGACCTGGTGTTCCGTCATCAGGGGCGTTATTACCTGCTCGACTACAAGTCTAACTGGCTGGGTGAAGACAGTACGGCGTACACCCAGCAGGCGATGGTCGCTGCTATGCAGGCACATCGCTATGATCTGCAATATCAGCTTTATACCCTGGCACTGCACCGCTATTTACGTCATCGCATTGCAGACTACGACTATGAACGTCATTTTGGCGGTGTCATCTACCTCTTCCTGCGCGGCGTTGACAGCGAACAACCGCAGCAGGGGATTTACGCGACCCGACCTGACGCAGAATTGGTTGCCTTGATGGACGAGATGTTTGCCGGTGCGACACTGGAGGAGACGTTATGACAATCCAAACGCGATTACTGGAGGCGGTAGAGCAAAAGCAGCTCCGGGCGCTGGATGCCCAGTTTGCGCTGGCGGTTGCCGGTAACGATAACCCTGCGGTCACGCTGGCAGCGGCGCTACTCAGTCGTGAAGCGGGTGAGGGACACGTCTGTTTACCGCTTTCCCGTTTATCCTTAAGCGAAGACGCCCATCCTCTGCTGAGCGCATGGCTAGGCGAAGCAGGTGAGCCAGCAGACTGGACTGAATGCCTGCTGGCCTCCGTGGCGGTGAGTCGTGGCGAGCGTCCTACTCCGCTGGTGCTGTACGGCGATCGCCTGTACCTGAACCGGATGTGGAATAACGAACGTACGGTCGCCCGTTTTTTCAGTGAAGTTAACCAGGCCATCGACGTCGATGAGTTGCGGCTGGCCCAGACGCTGGAGACGCTTTTTCCGCGAACAGAAGAGGGCGTTAACTGGCAAAAAGTGGCGGCGGCCGTGGCGCTGACTCGCCGTATATCGGTGATCTCCGGCGGACCGGGCACCGGTAAAACCACCACGGTTGCGAGGCTGCTGGCGGCATTGATTCAGATGACCGACGGCGAGCGCTGTCGTATTCGCCTGGCGGCACCGACGGGAAAAGCGGCGGCGCGTCTGACCGCGTCGCTGGGCGCGGCACTGCGTGAGCTGCCGCTGACCGATGAGCAAAAGAAACGCATTCCGGATGATGCCAGTACGTTGCATCGGCTGTTGGGTGCGCAGCCCGGCAGCCAGCGCCTGCGCCATCATGCGGGCAACCCCCTGCATCTTGATGTGTTGGTGGTGGATGAAGCCTCGATGATTGATTTGCCCATGATGTCACGCCTGATTGATGCGCTACCGCCGCACGGGCGGGTGATTTTTCTTGGCGATCGCGACCAGTTGGCGTCCGTTGAGGCGGGCGCGGTGCTGGGGGATATCTGTGCCTTTGTGAATGCCGGGTTTACCCCCGAACGAGCAAAACAGCTGAGTCGGCTGACCGGCAGCACCATTCCGGCGGGCGTGGGCACCCAGGCCGCCTCTTTGCGGGACAGCCTCTGTCTGCTGCAAAAAAGCTACCGTTTCGGCAGTGATTCCGGTATCGGCCAGCTGGCGTCGGCGATTAATCGCGGTGATAAAGCCGCGCTGAAAACGGTATTCCAGCAGGGATTTAGCGATATTGAAAAACGTACCCTGCGCAGCGGGGAAGACTATGTCGCTATGCTTGAAGAGGCGTTAGCCGGATATGGCCGCTACCTGACGTTGTTGCGCGAAGGCGCAGAGCCGGGGGCTGTCATTCAGGCATTTAATGAATATCAACTGCTGTGCGCCCTGCGAGAAGGGCCATTCGGCGTAAGCGGACTGAATGAACGCCTTGAACAGGTGATGGTACAAAAACGTAAAATCCAGCGTTCCGCGCATACCCGCTGGTACGAGGGGCGACCGGTAATGATTGCGCGTAATGACAGTTCGCTGGGGCTGTTTAACGGAGATATCGGTATTGCGCTCGATCGTGGGCTGGGGCTGCGGGTATGGTTCGCTTTGCCGGATGGGTCCATCAAGTCGGTGCAGCCCAGCCGTTTGCCGGAACATGAAACCACCTGGGCGATGACGGTGCACAAATCGCAAGGGTCTGAATTTGATCATGCGGCGTTGATTTTGCCCAGCCAGCACTCACCCGTTGTCACCCGCGAACTGGTATATACCGCCATTACCCGCGCGCGCCGCCGCCTGTCGTTGTACGCCGATGAGCGGATATTAACTGCGGCTGTTGCTATTCGCACGGAACGTCGCAGCGGGCTGTCTGCGCTGTTTAATGACGGCATTACAGAGTAGGTTTTGTTGGCCGGATAAGGCATTTATGCCACATCCGGCAACGACCACTATCCCAAATCTGCCATCAGCACTTTTGACCGCCGCTGATAGTTGTACATCTCTTTCTTGCTTTCCGGTAGCAGGTCGATATCCACCGGGGTAAAGCCGCGCTCCTGAAACCAGTGAATGCTGCGCGTGGTCAACACGAACAGCTTGCTGAGCCCCATTTGTCGGGCTTGCACGGCGATCCGCTCCAGCAAAACCTCGCCACGCGATGAACTACGATAGTCCGGATGCACCGCTACGCAGGCCATTTCGCCAATTCGTTCTTCCGGGAAAGGGTACAGCGCGGCACAGGCGATGGTCAGGTTATCGCGCTGAATAATGGTGAACTTGTCGATCTCCATTTCCAGTTGTTCGCGCGAGCGGCGAACCAGAATACCTTGCTGCTCTAGCGGGCGGATCAGCTCCAGGATCCCGCCGATATCATTGATGGTTGCGCGACGGATCTGCTCGGCACTCTCCATCACGATTTGCGTCCCAATCCCGTCACGTGAGAACAGTTCTTGCAACAGCGTGCCGTCTTCCTGATAGCTAATCAGGTGGCAGCGGCGTACCCCGCTACGACAGGCTTTGACTGCACCCCGCAGGAAGCGCACGGTACCGGAGCTGTAGTCACCGATTGCTTCCTGGGCTTCAACGCGTGCCTGGGCCTCGTTGGGGAACAGTTCGGACACAATATCGCCATCATCGTTAATGACCCCTTGCGAGGAGCAAAAGCCGATCATCTTTTCTGCCTTCAGTTTGATGGCTAACTGAGTGGCGACCTCTTCAGACGTCAAGTTAAAGCTCTCGCCGGTCACAGAAACGGCGACAGGTCCCATCAGAACAATGGCGCCGCTGTCCAGTTGGCGGTGAATCGCCTCTTCATCAATACGACGAATGCGCCCGCTGTGGCAGTAATCGACGCCGTCATCCACGCCCAACGGCTGGGAGATAATAAAATTCCCGCTGACCACGTTGATGTGCGCACCCTGCAAGGGCGTATTGTTCAGGCTCATCGACAGGCGTGCAGTAATATCAAGCTGGAGCAGACCAGCTGCCTGTTTGACCAGCTCCAGCGTTTTGGCGTCGGTCACGCGCGTATTCTTGTGATACACCGGCTCATGATGATGCGCAGCAAGATTGGCATCAATCTGTGGCCGTGCGCCATACACCACAACCAGGCGAATGCCGAGGCTATGAAGGAGTCCAATATCATTGACGATACTGGAAAAATTTTCATGCTCGATGGCTTCGCCGCCCAGCATAATGACAAACGTTTTTCCCCGATGGGTATTGATATAGGGAACAGAATGGCGGAATCCCTGTACCAGCTCGGTTCTACGCTCCTTCACCACGGCACACCTCTATTGCATGATTATTCGTAATTTGTGTATTTTTATTCTGTTTTCACGTTGTGCGCAAGCGTAATTTTTATTCCTGCTAAAGATTTTTCCCAGTAATGCCGTGAATATAAAAAGAATGTTTACCCTTTTGTAGATGACAGATTATGCGTCATTCGTTAAAGTTTCCGGTCAATTCGGACGTACCTCTACTAAAGATTTCTTTTGCTCGGGAGAAGCATGTCGGGATCCAATTCAGCAATCAGTCGCCGCCGTTTACTGAAAGGTGCGGGTGCTATGTGGCTTTTGAGCGTCAGTCAGGTCGGTTTGGCTGCCGTGAGTCAGGTCGTTGCGGTGCGCGTATGGCCAGCCTCCAGCTATACCCGCGTCACGGTAGAATCCAATCGTCTGCTGAAATACAAACAGTTTGCCCTGAGTAATCCTGAGCGTGTGGTGGTAGATATTGAAGGCGTCAATTTGAACTCGGTGCTTAAGGGGATTGGGACGCAGATCCGCCCGGACGATCCGTACATCAAGTCGGCAAGAGTCGGGCAGTTTGACCCGCAGACCGTGCGTATGGTGTTTGAGCTGAAGCAAAATGTGAAGCCACAGCTTTTTGCGCTGGCACCGGTAGCGGGCTTTAAAGAACGACTGGTGATGGATCTCTATCCGGCCAATGCCCAGGATGTACAGGATCCTCTGCTGGCGTTGCTTGAAGATTACAACAAGGGCGATCTGGATAAGCAGGTGCCGCCTGCGCAAAGTGGTCCACAGCCGGGTAAAGCGGGGCGCGATCGTCCGATTGTCATTATGCTCGATCCCGGTCACGGCGGAGAAGACTCCGGTGCCGTGGGGAAATACAAGACGCGCGAAAAAGACGTGGTGCTACAAATTGCCCGCCGTCTGCGCGCGCTGATTGAGAAAGAAGGCAACATGAAGGTCTTTATGACGCGAAATGAAGATATCTTCATTCCGCTGAAGGTGCGCGTGGCTAAAGCTCAGAAACAGCGTGCCGATCTGTTTGTCTCTATTCACGCCGATGCGTTTACCAGCCGACAGCCCAGCGGTTCGTCGGTGTTCGCACTCTCCACCAAAGGCGCGACCAGTACGGCCGCAAAATTTTTGGCGCAAACCCAGAACGCCTCGGATCTTATTGGTGGCGTCAGCAAGAGTGGTGACCGCTACGTCGACCACACTATGTTTGATATGGTGCAGTCACTGACTATCGCCGACAGCCTGAAGTTTGGTAAAGCGGTACTGAATAAACTCGGTAAGGTGAATAATCTGCATAAGAACCAGGTTGAACAGGCCGGGTTTGCGGTACTGAAGGCCCCTGATATTCCGTCTATCCTCGTGGAAACGGCATTTATCAGTAACGTTGAAGAAGAGCGTAAGCTCAAAACAGCGACGTTCCAGCAGGAAGTGGCGGAGTCGATTCTGGCAGGGATCAAAGCGTATTTTGCCGATGGGGCGACGCTGGCAAGAAGGGGATAACAAAAAAGCGCTGAAAAGCGCTTTTTTTACGGGCCGTAGAAACAAAAAAACACCCGTCAGGGTGCTTAATGTATTGGTTGCGGGGGCCGGATTTGAACCGACGACCTTCGGGTTATGAGCCCGACGAGCTACCAGGCTGCTCCACCCCGCGTCACCGTACTGCTTTCTATTTTATCAAATTTGATTGGTTGCGGGGGCCGGATTTGAACCGACGACCTTCGGGTTATGAGCCCGACGAGCTACCAGGCTGCTCCACCCCGCGTCCGTCTTTTTGCTTTGTATTTCAAACCACATCGGCGTTGGCTTTCCTCGTTCACCTCAGTCACTTACTGGAGTAAGCTCCTAAGGATTCACTGCGTTGCCGCCTTGCTGTGATTCGAACTACTTCGCAAAAATCTTACATCAAATTTTAATTGGTTGCGGGGGCCAGATTTGAACTGACGACCTTCGGGTTATGAGCCCGACGAGCTACCAGGCTGCTCCACCCCGCGTCCGTGGATGCGCACTATACTCTGCTAACGATTTCATGCAACCTTTTTTTACGTGGATCACTGTTTTAGGATGAAAATGAACAAAAACAACGCATTTCGGTCTATTTTTTGTTCAAAATTTGCCTTGAGGTATGTATTCGCATTTCATTAGGTTCAGGGGTTTGTTATCTTCATCTCGCATTCAGGCAACTTAAGACGAGAACAATGAAAGGACGTTGGGCAAAATATCTTCTGGCGGGGGCGGTAGTCGTGATGCTCGCCGCGTGTTCCTCTAAACCCACCGATCGTGGGCAGCAGTATAAAGACGGGAAATTGACCCAGCCTTTCTCACTGGTGAATCAGCCCGATGCGGTTGGCGCACCGATCAATGCCGGTGATTTTGCCGAGCAGGTAAATCAGATCCGCAGTTCCTCACCGCGTTTATATGGCAATCAGAGCAACGTCTACAACGCTATCCAGGAATGGTTACGCGCGGGCGGTGATACGCGCAGTATGCGCCAGTTCGGTATTGATGCCTGGCAAATGGAAGGGGCGGATAACTATGGTAACGTTCAGTTCACCGGCTACTACACGCCGGTCATCCAGGCGCGCCATACGCGTCAGGGGGAATTTCAGTACCCTATCTACCGCATGCCGCCAAAACGCGGACGCTTACCAACGCGTGCTGAAATCTACGCCGGGGCGCTGAGTGACAACTATATTCTGGCCTACAGCAACTCCCTGATGGATAACTTCATTATGGATGTGCAGGGTAGCGGCTATATCGACTTCGGCGATGGCAGCCCGCTTAACTTCTTTAGCTATGCCGGGAAAAACGGTCATGCCTACCGCAGTATTGGTAAAGTACTGATCGACCGTGGCGAAGTGAAGAAAGAAGATATGTCGATGCAGGCGATCCGCCACTGGGGCGAAACACACAGCGAAGCCGAAGTACGTGAGCTGCTGGAGCAAAACCCGTCGTTCGTCTTCTTTAAACCACAATCTTATGCTCCGGTTAAAGGTGCCAGCGCAGTGCCGCTGATTGGCCGCGCATCGGTTGCTTCCGATCGCAGCATTATTCCAGCCGGTACGACGTTACTGGCAGAAGTCCCGCTGCTGGATAATAACGGCAAATTTACCGGTCAGTATGAACTGCGCTTGATGGTGGCACTGGATGTCGGTGGCGCTATCAAAGGCCAGCACTTTGATATCTACCAGGGTATCGGTGCCGATGCCGGACATCGCGCAGGTTGGTATAATCACTATGGTCGCGTCTGGGTGCTGAAGTCATCCGGCAGCGCGGGTAACGTATTTAGCGGCTAGTTGCCTGGCGGCTAGCCTTATCAGGCCTACAAATTAGCGCGTAGGCCGGATAAGCGAAGCGCCATCCGGCTATGAAACGACACTCAGGGCGGCATTGTCCGCTCTTTTTGTTTTCTATATCTGAGGTTCTATGTCAGTGGTAATAAGCGACGCCTGGCGTCAGCGTTTTGGTGGCACCGCGCGTCTGTATGGTGAAAATGCCCTGCAATTGTTTGCCGGGGCGCATGTTTGCGTGGTCGGGATTGGTGGCGTGGGCTCGTGGGCGGCGGAAGCACTGGCGCGTACTGGTATTGGCTCGATTACGCTCATCGATATGGATGATGTGTGCGTCACCAATACTAACCGTCAGATCCATGCCCTGCGAGATACCGTCGGCCAGGCGAAAGCTGAGGTGATGGCCGAGCGGATACGCCAGATTAACCCAGAGTGTCGGGTTAATGTTGTTGACGATTTTGTCACGCCAGATAATGTTGCTGAGTATATGAACGCGGGCTTTTCGTATGTCATTGACGCTATCGACAGCGTGCGCCCGAAAGCGGCGCTGATTGCTTACTGTCGACGCAATAAAATTCCGCTGGTCACCACCGGTGGCGCGGGGGGGCAGATCGACCCCACGCAGATTCAGGTCGTTGATCTGGCAAAAACCATTCAGGATCCGCTGGCGGCGAAGTTACGTGAGCGGCTAAAAAGCGATTTTGGCGTGGTGAAGAACAGTAAAGGCAAGCTGGGTGTGGACTGCGTGTTCTCGACCGAAGCGCTGGTGTACCCGCAGGCTGACGGCTCCGTGTGTGCTATGAAGGCGACGGCTGAAGGGCCGAAACGTATGGATTGTGCATCCGGATTTGGCGCGGCCACCATGGTGACCGCAACCTTTGGCTTTGTTGCCGTGTCTCACGCACTGAAGAAGATGATGGCGAAAGCCGCACGTCAACCCTGATTGTGTCGGATGGCGCTACACTTATCCGACCTACGGTTTGTGTGGCGTTGTCGGCCGGATAAGACGCATCAGCGTTGCCATCCGGCATCCTGAACTGCCCCAATGAGCGCATTCAACCCTTGGCTGCGCGAGGCGCTAAGCTGCGCGCGTAAACCCAATTCATCAAAGAACGCCATTGGCGAATGCGTCTGTAACTCGGCGGCGGTTTTGCCCTCGACGGCGGTGAGTAAAACCGCCAGCAGACCGCGCACGATACGTCCTTCGCTGTCGCCAAAAAAATGCAGGGTGCCATTATCCTGCAGGGTATACCCCAGCCAGACGCGGTTTTCGCATCCGGCAATTTCTTTGGCCTGTGCCTTCAGCGCATCCGACAGAGCCGGAAGCTGCTTACCGAGCAGGATCAACTGACGGTATTTATCTTCCCATTGGTTGAGTGGGAGAAAGGTATTGCGTAATGTCTCTTCGGTTACGGTTGTGCCAAACGGGTGTCCGGCGAGCAGAGGAGTTGTCATTAATCCACCAATATTTCCAGCGCGCGGTCAACGGCTGTGACCAACGCATCCACATCACTTTGGCTATTATAAGGTGCAAATGAGGCGCGCAGGGTGCCTGAAACGCCAAGTTCTGCTAACAGCGGCTGTGCGCAGTGCTGTCCTGCACGCAACGCAATGCCATATTCGGCCAGCAGCGTGACCATATCGCTGTGGTGCACCCCGGCGAAGTCAAAGGCTAACAAGCTGGAATCCTGACAGCGGAAGGAGCGGAATCCAGGCCGTTTTGCCAACGCATCTTCCGCCAGCGTCGCCAGGCCACGGCTCCAGCTCTCGGCCTGAACAATGTCGATATCCGCCAGCCATTCCAGCGCCGCGCTCAGGCCGATGACTCCGGCCACGTTAGGCGTACCCGCTTCCAGCTTCCACGGTGCTGCCTGAGTGGTGAACCCCTCAAAGCTGACCTCGCTAATCATCTTACCACCGCCGAGCCAGGGTGACATGGCGTCCAGTAGCTCAGGCTTACCGTACAGTGCGCCAATGCCGGTTGGGCCATACAGCTTGTGGCCCGAGAAGGCATAGAAATCAATATCTAACTGCTGAACGTCGGCGGGAAAATGCACCACACCCTGGGCGCCGTCTACCATCACCACCATTCCTGCCGCGTGGGCAAGTGTAATCGCGCGCGCTAAATCCGGGCAGCCGCCGGTGACGTTAGACATCTGTCCCAGCGCCAGTATGCGACTGCGCGGGGTGATGAGCTCGGGCAAACGCTCAACATCAGGAAGTAACTGCGCGTTGAGCGGCAGTCTGACGACCCTGGCCCCGGTTTGCTGGGCGACCATCAGCCAGGGAACGAGGTTGGCGTGATGTTCTGCCACGCTAACGATGATCTCATCACCCGGCTGCAAGCGTGGGCGCGCGTAGCTTTGCGCCACCATATTGATGGCCTCTGTCGTGCCGCGGGTCCAGACGATGGTTTTGTCATCCGGCGCGTTGATCAGTCGGGCGACTTTTTCCCGTGCTGCCTCATAGCGAGCGGTCAGGCGCTGGGCTTCGGCAAACTGGCTGCGATGGACGTTCCCGGCGCTCAGGCTATAAAACTGATGCGTAGCTTCAATAACCGTCTGCGGCTTGAGCGCCGTGGCGGCACTGTCGAGATAGACGCCAGCATCATTGAGTGCGGGAAACTGTGCGCGAAACTGCGCGGGGTTAAAAGCGTTCATGGGATTCCTCAGTTCAATACCCCGATCGTGGCGCAAAAAGGGCGCTGGCACAAGGGTAACCCTAAGCATCGGAATCCTCTGGATATCCTGGTGAAATCAGACCAGTGTCTTATGCTAGATAATGTTGGGCGAAGATTTTTGCCTGTTATGAAATTCGTTTTATCTAGCATAAATCGCTTTAAGGAGAAGAATATGAAAAAGACTGCCGCCATTATCTCTGCCTGTATGCTGACTTTTGCCCTGAGCGCCTGTTCTGGTTCGAACTATGTTATGCACACCAACGATGGTCGGACAATCGTGTCTGATGGTAAGCCAAAGACCGATGATGAAACGGGAATGATTTCGTACAAGGACGCTAACGGCAACAAACAGCAGATTAACCGTACTGACGTGAAAGAGATGGTAGAACTGGAGAACTAGCCGCTCGGCCATCGATAAAACGCAGACAAAAAAAAGCACCGCAAATTGGCGGTGCTACATTAATCACTATGGACAGACAGGGTAAATGTACAGGAAGTGAAAAAGGGTAGCTTTGCTACCATGGTCTGAATCGCAGACCAATTGCAAACACAACAACACAACATCACAACCGTAAGCCAAAAGCCCACCAGAACACGCATTCCGATAAAACTTTTCGTTCCGGCTTCAGGAAGTGCCGCCACTATAGGTATTTGCTGGTAGAACCTCAACGGACAATTTATAATGGCTCAGATTAAAAAAACTAATAGGTTACAGCCTGTTAGATAACTGTTAAATTCATTTAACATCAAAGCCTAAAAGTCATGTCAAAACGATTACCACCCTTAAATGCGTTACGTGTTTTTGATGCCGCGGCGCGTCATTTGAGCTTTACTCGCGCAGCAGAAGAGCTTTTTGTGACGCAGGCCGCAGTAAGTCACCAAATCAAGTCACTCGAGGATTTCCTAGGGCTGAAGCTGTTCCGTCGACGCAATCGATCTCTTCTGTTGACGGAAGAAGGCCAAAGCTACTTTCTCGACATCAAAGAGATTTTTTCGCAATTAACCGATGCGACGCGTAAACTTCAGGCACGCAGTGCAAAAGGTGCGCTTACCGTCAGTTTATTGCCTAGTTTTGCCATTCAATGGCTGGTGCCCAGACTCTCTAGCTTTAACTCAGCTTATCCGGGAATCGACGTCAGGATCCAGGCGGTTGACCGTCAGGAAGATAAACTGGCTGACGATGTTGACGTGGCGATTTTTTATGGTCGCGGCAACTGGCCTGGCCTGCGCGTAGAAAAATTGTACGCAGAATATCTGTTGCCGGTCTGCTCTCCTTTATTGCTCACCGGCGATAAACCGCTGAAGACGCCAGAGGATCTGGCAAAGCACACGTTATTGCATGATGCTTCTCGCCGCGACTGGCAGGCCTATACGCGCCAGCTTGGGTTGAATCATATTAACGTTCAGCAGGGACCTATCTTCAGCCATAGCGCCATGGTGCTACAGGCTGCCATCCATGGACAGGGTGTTGCGCTGGCCAATAACGTGATGTCGCAATCAGAAATTGAAGCGGGCCGTCTGGTTTGCCCGTTTAATGATGTGTTGGTCAGCAAAAACGCGTTTTATCTGGTTTGTCATGACAGTCAGGCAGAACTGGGTAAAATAGCCGCCTTCCGTCAGTGGATTCTGGCGAAAGCGGCCACTGAACAAGAAAAATTCCGCTTTCGTTACGAACAATAATTTACGTAGGGTATTAACATGACCAGCCGTTTTATGCTGATTTTTGCCGCCATAAGTGGCTTTATCTTTGTTGCTCTGGGCGCGTTTGGGGCTCACGTGCTAAGCAAAACGCTTGGCGTTGTTGAAATGGGTTGGATCCAGACCGGTCTTGAGTATCAGGCGTTTCATACGCTGGCTATTTTTGGTCTGGCCGTCGCCATGCAGCGACGTATCAGCATTTGGTTTTACTGGAGTAGCGTGTTCATGGCATTGGGCACCGTGCTGTTTAGCGGTAGCCTGTATTGCCTCGCGCTCTCTCATTTACGCCTGTGGGCGTTTGTTACCCCGGTCGGTGGTTTCAGCTTCCTGGTAGGTTGGGCGCTGATGTTAGTGGGTGCTATTCGATTGAAACGTAAGGGCGTTAGCCATGAATAAGGTTGTATTGTTGTGTCGCCCGGGTTTTGAGAAAGAGTGCGCCGCAGAAATTACGGATAAAGCAACACGCCGGGAAGTGTTCGGCTTTGCCCGCGTGAAAGACAATGAGGGGTACGTGACTTTTGAGTGCTATCAGCAGGGGGATGCTGAAAAGCTCGTAAAAGAGTTGCCGTTTAGCTCGCTGATTTTTGCTCGCCAGATGTTTGTTGTCGGCGAGTTGCTGCAATATTTACCGCCGGAAGACCGCATTACGCCGATTGTTGGCATGTTGCAGGGCGTGGTGGAGAAGGGTGGCGATCTGCGTGTCGAAGTGGCCGACACTAACGAAAGCAAAGAACTGGTGAAGTTTTGCCGCAAATTTACCGTACCGCTACGTGCGGCGCTGCGCGAAGCGGGCGTGCTGGCAAAGTATGAGACACCAAAGCGCCCGGTTGTCCACGTGTTCTTTATTGCGCCGGGCTGTTGTTACACCGGTTATTCCTGGCCTGACAACAACTCGCCGTTTTACATGGGGATCCCACGTCTGAAGTTCCCGGCCGATGCGCCGAGTCGCTCAACGCTGAAGCTGGAAGAAGCGCTGCATGTCTTTATTCCGGCCGATGAGTGGGATGAGCGTCTGGCAAACGGCATGTATGCGGTGGATTTAGGCGCATGTCCTGGCGGCTGGACCTATCAGCTGGTCAAACGCAACATGTGGGTTTACTCCGTGGACAATGGTCCGATGGCGCAAAGCCTGATGGATACCGGACAGGTTACCTGGCTGCGTGAAGACGGATTTAAGTACCGTCCGAATCGTAGCAACATTTCGTGGATGGTTTGCGATATGGTGGAGAAGCCGGCGAAAGTTGCCGCGCTGATGGCGCAGTGGCTGGTCAATGGCTGGTGTCGTGAGACGATTTTCAATCTCAAACTGCCGATGAAAAAACGCTACGAAGAAGTGTCGCAAAACCTGGCATATATTCAGGAGCAGTTGGATGAACACAACATCAATGCACAAATTCAGGCGCGTCAGCTGTACCATGACCGCGAAGAAGTGACTGTGCACGTGCGCCGTCTGTGGGCGGCTGTTGGTGGTCGTCGCGACGAGCGATAAGACGCCCGGGCCGGATGACGCATACGTTTATCCGGCCTGGATTACCGCACCGTCTGTCTGCTGTTCACCCGAAATAATATGCGTGACCTCTTCCAGATGCCCGATCCGGGCCTCGCCAGAACGATCTAACTTACTTTTATCGAAAAGCAGCAATGACTGTGATGCACGCTTGAGCAGAATAGATTTGAACTCCGCGTTGCGGCTGTTGGAATCCCAAAGCGTGCCGCTGCTATCGATCCCGGCACAGGAAAAAATAAACAGGTCGATGTCGAGGGATTTCAACTGAGAAATGAGCGACGGATTCACGTAGCAACCGTCCTTACGCTCCAGCCTACCGCCTGAGCAGATGAGCTGAATATGTTTACGTTTGGCCAGTTCCTGGCAAATGGGCTGACTGTTGGTAAATACCTGGATGTTGATATCCGGCAACTGTCGGGCCAGATACCAGCAGGTCGAGCTGGCGTCCAGGGCTATCACCATGCCTTCTTCTATCCATGTCAGCGCTTCCCGTGCGGCATCGGCTTTATGCGCATGATGGCTGTTACGTCGAATGTGAAACGGGTCGCCGCTGTTTTGATTTTCCCGCTGAATGACCCTGGCGCATCCGTGGCTGCGCAGGACTTTGCCCTGGGTTTGTAGTTCGCTGAGATCGCGGCGGATAGTCTCTTTACTGACGTTCAGCTGCAAAGCCAAAACTTCAGTGGTCAGGTTTTGATGGTGAATGAGCAAGTCTACTATCGCCTGCTGGCGCGCCGCTTTCATGGTCCGATCCTCATCGTTGGATGAATGCCCGCCTCTGACGGGCACCCCGATCAGAGATTACGGTGTTACGCCTTTTTTCAAAAGAATATTTCCGTACTTTGCCCGCTCGCCGGTGATAACGACAGCAAACGCCTTTTGCGCCCGCTCGTAGAATGCATAGCGATCAATGCGCGTGATACCCGGGCCGCTCGCCGGCAAAGCGAGCGCATCGCGATAACGCTCTTCGACGCTTGGGTCGAGTGAATCCCCTTCAACGGGCGCCATCATCACCAGCGGCGGAGCGTAACTGTCCAGTTCAAACAACGGAATAATCGCCTGTAGCAGGGCGTCGACCTGCAGGCCGTCGGCGCGGATCACCTGTGGCCCCATGCTGTGCGCGGGGAAATGAGCATCGGAAAAGATGATTTCATCGCCGTGACCCATTTCAGCCAGCACTTTCAGCAGGTCGGGGGAAATTAAAGGCGAAATCGTTTTTAGCATGTCACTCAACTCCTGTGAGTTCGGGTTCAGTTTGCGGATAGAAATAACGATACTGGTAGTGCACCTGGGCGCGAGCCTGCTCCGGTGAGGTAAATTCCCCAATGCCCGACCAGGCAAACATCGCCGCCCCGGCGACGGTGGTTTCGGCGTCATCCAGCACTTTGATCGGGATACCCAGAACGTTGGCTTTAATCTGATTCCACAGCGCGTTACGACTTCCCCCGCCAACCAGCAGCAGCTCTGTCGCCTGGAAGTGACCGATGGTCTCCAGTGTCTGTAGATTTTGCTGCAGCCGGTGGGTGAGCCCCTCCAGTGCCGCACGGTATAAATGTCCCCGTGTGCTGTTGAGCGTGACGCCCTGCCAACCCGCGTTCGCGCCGGTGAGCAGATCGCACTGCATTTTTACCCCATCAGCCCCAGCCGGAATGGCGTTGGCTTCATCGATGAGCGTTTGCCACGGCGTATCGGCAGTCCACAGCAGCTTGCGTACCCATTCGAGGACGCCGGAAGCCAACCATTGCATACCGGGATTGTACAGCCCTGCGTGGCTGTCCAGCTCGCAGGTGGAGCCGGAATACTGGCTCAGCAGTGGGGTATTCACCTGCGCGCTGCGCACCATCAAAATTTCCCATGTGCCGGAGGAGAGCACCGGTTCGTCCGGCTGTGCGCCCGCGCCAAAGAGAGCGAACTGTGTATCATGTCCGGCGGAAATGACCGGAATGCCCGTCGGCAGCCCGAGCAATGTTGCCGTGGCGCTTTGCAACGTCCCAATATGCTCGCCTGCTTCGACGAGGCGGGGAAACAGTCGGCGTGGAATGCCGGCTGCCTGCAAAATGTCGGGGCTGAACTCTCGCTGATGGATATTCAGCAGCTGGCTGGTGCCCGCCATGGTGATATCCGTCGTGAATTCACCGGTTAAGCGATGATTAAGAAGCGAGGAGATAAATAGCCAGGCGTGCGCCCGTTCCAGTAATTGCGGATGGTTTTCTTTGAGCCACACCAGTTTATACAGGGTGTTAAAGCTGAAGGCGCCGACGCCGGAGATGTCCTGCAACTGCTGTGGTGTCATCAGGCGGCTGATATTGGCCATCACGGCGGCGGTGCGTGGGCATTTCCAGCTGATTACCGGATAAAGCAGTTCGCCATTCTCATCAACCAGCGCGCCGTCTACGCCAAACGTGGTGACGGTAATCCCGCGGATTTGGCGGGTAGACAGTTCAGGTGACAGGCGGTGGCAGCAGTCGGCAAAGCGTTGCAGAATGGCATCCAGGGACCACTGATGCCAGGTGCTGTTTTCTGAGGCGATATCACTGGCGTTCGGTGTGGAGGCACGGGCAACGATGTTTCCCTGACGGTCAACGGCAATGGCCCGCACGTTGGTCGCGCCACAGTCGAGGACCAGTATAACGTCTTGTTTCATAGCCACTCCAAATGTTGCCGGATGGCGCTGCGCTTATCCGGCCTACACATTTTACAGTTGTAGGCCCGGTAAGCTTGCGCCACCGGGCAGAGTCGCATTAACGTTTATACAGCGGGCCATAGTTCTGGCAGGCGCGATAATCCTGGCCTTCGCTGTCCATACCGTGCGCAGCCCAGGCTGAAGGACGATAGATTTTCTCTTCTTCCACGTTGTGCATACACACCGGAATACGCAGCATGGCGGCAAGGGTAATAAAGTCTGCGCCAACGTGACCAATGGTCAGCACACCGTGGTTCGCACCCCAGTTCGCCATCACCGAGTAAACGTCGCTGAACGGACCTTTACCGGTTAAGCGCGGAGCAAACCAGGTCGTTGGCCAGGTGGAGTTGGTGCGGGCATCGAGCTGGTCGTGCATGTCTTTCGGCAATTCCACGCTCCAGCCTTCGGCTATCTGCAGCACCGGCCCCAGACCTTTGATGATATTGATACGGGTCATGGTGAACGGCACGCCGCCTTCGGTCAGGAAGCGAGAGGAGTAGCCGCCGCCGCGGAAGTATTCATGAATAGCTGGGCACCATTCGGTTGCCGCCAGGCAATCATCCACCTCTTGCTGGGAGATTTCCCAGTGCGGTTTCATGGTCGGTTTGCCATCGCTGTCACGCTGTTTGCAGGAGCCGTCCAGCGCCGCAGATCCGGAGTTGATCAGGTGGATAATACCGTGCTCGGCAAGGCCGGTCAGCGGCTGGCCGGTGACGCGTTGCACCGCTTCCGGCGACCAGTAGGTGCGAACATCGGCAAAGACCTGCGCGGTACCGGTAAGCTGGCGGCCGAACAGCATTGCCACACCGTTCAGACTGTCGTTTTCGGTGGCAACCACATACGGCTCGCGCACGCCGTTCCAGTCAAATGAGCTGTTCAGCAGGGCTTCGGCGGTGTCGCCGTTCGGGTATTGATCGGTCCAGTGACGCTGGCCCTGGAAGCCCGCGGCAATGGCGTTGAAGCCCAGCGACTCTTCGACCAGGCCTTTTTCAGCCAGCGTCTTGTTACCCTGCATCATGTCGCGAATACACATTGCCATCAGCAGGCTTTCTTTCAGCACGGCGCGGCTTTGCTCTTCATTGCGTTTGTACTGCTGGGCATTCTGATCTTCGCCATAGCGGAAGTTTTTGTCCGCCCACGCCAGCGCAATCTCCAGCTCGGTTTCGTCATAGATTTTTTGGTCAATACGACGACGCAGTTCGGTCATATCAACCGGCTGAACCTTCATGCCCAGCCAGGATTCAAAGAAGTTATGATCGACGATGGATCCTGCGATCCCCATTGAAACGCCGCCCACGGACAGATAGCTTTTGCCTTTCATACTGGCAACGGCCAGGCCTGCACGGCTAAAGCGCAGCAGTTTTTCTTCAACATCGGCGGGAATGGTGGTGTCACCCGCATCCTGCACGTCATGGCCGTAAATCGAGAAAGCAGGCAGACCTTTTTGGTTATGCGCAGCCAGCGCCGCAGCCAGATAAACAGCGCCAGGACGTTCCGTTCCGTTGAAGCCCCAGATGGCTTTTGGACGCATTGGGTCCATGTCGATGGTTTCGCTGCCGTAGCACCAGCATGGTGTCACGGTGATCGTCACGCCGACATTTTGGCTACTGAATTTTTCTTCGCAGGCGGCGGATTCAGCCATCCCGGCAATGCAGGTGTCTGCAATTACGCACTCAATCTGTGCGCCACAGGCGTGACGAAGTTTCTCGCTGATAAGCGCAGCAGTGGCTTTCGCCATATTCATGGTTTGTTCTTCGAGCGACTCGCGTACACCCATACGACGCCCATCAATCACCGGACGAATACCGATTTTCGGTAAACTCATTTTGTTCATTCGAGGTTCCTCATCTCACTTTATGCCGTGCTGCAAAAGCGGATGGAGGACACCACTGTCGCAGTTGGCTGAATTTTTTATTTTTGCTAACTCGAGTTAGCTTAGGTATCAGCGAGTTTTTTGCACAACTTTTTTGTTGCGGAACTGTGAGAGGCCTCACGAGAAGTGGTTAAAATTCGATCTGCGTCAAATAAATAAATGTACGTATTTAAGTTAATTTTCTTTTTAATTAATGAGATACAATAAATTGTCTGTCCAGTGTCACAGTTTTAAACCAAATGATTTGGTTATTTTTTGCAGCTAAAATAGCTTTAAAAGGCAATCGCTAACTCGAGTTAGCAAAAATCATAAAACGTATCTACGCTTTTAAGAAGTATTCGCATTAACGGTGACGATGGCTCCCTGGTAACGCTGTTTTCGCCTGATTTACCGACTGTAGTTTCTGTATATTGAGGAAAGCAGCAATGTCCGAAACATTTTTACAGATGAGTCATATTACGAAACGTTTTCCCGGCGTATTAGCGTTGAGTAATGTGGATTTTGCGTTACGCAAAGGGGAAGTTCATGCGCTGCTTGGCGAAAATGGCGCGGGGAAGTCCACCTTGATGAAAATTTTATCCGGCGTTTATCAACCGGATGAAGGCAATATTATTTTTGAAGATCAAGCTGTTTCATTCGCGAATCCGTTAAGTGCACAAAAAGCCGGGATCACGATTATTCACCAGGAATTTAATTTATTCCCAGAGTTAACGGTTGAAGACAATATCTTTATTGGCAGGGAATTTTGCAAAAATAACCGCTGGCGTCTTGACGAGAAACAACAGCGCCAGGCAGCTATCGATATTTTGCAAAAATTGAACCTGAATATTGCGCCAGATACGCTGGTTGCCGATCTTACCGTCGCTCAACAACAAATGGTTGAGATTGCCAAAGCTATATCGGTGAATGCCAAAATTCTGATTATGGATGAACCGACGGCGGCGCTGACGGAAACGGAGATCGACAGTTTATTTCAGGTTACCCGTTTGCTGAAAGAGCAGGGTACCGGCATTGTCTATATCTCGCACCGTCTGGAAGAGCTGGCGTTAATTGCCGACCGCGCGACCGTGATGCGAGACGGTCAGTTTATTGCCACCGTCGATTATGATGCTGTAAAAATCAGCGACTTAATTGCCATGATGGTTGGGCGTGACCTCGGGAATATCTATCCGCGTCGTGAACCTTTGTCTCAGCACAAACCGGTGCTGGAAGTGAGCGGCCTGACGCGCAAAGGGGTACTGAACAACATCGATTTCACCCTGCATCAGGGGGAGATTTTAGGTTTTGCTGGTCTGATGGGCGCAGGGCGTACCGAACTGGCGCGTGCCATTTTCGGCGCAGATCCCATCGATAGCGGTACCATTACGCTAAACGGTAAGGTCACCGTGGTTAAAGATATCCCTGACGCAATCAAACAGGGGATCAGCTATTTAACAGAGGACAGAAAAAAAGAAGGACTGGCATTAGGGCTGTCGGTTGAGCGCAATATTATGCTGGGGAATTACCCGGAGTATTCCGATCGCTACGGCAATGTTGATAGCAAGCGCTGTCAGCAAACCAGCCAGGAGCAGGTGAAAGCCCTGCGAATTAAAACGCCACACCTTGAGCAGGCCGCATTAAATTTAAGTGGTGGTAATCAGCAGAAAATCATTATTGCCAGATGGGTGTGTAAAGACACCGATATTCTCATCTTTGATGAGCCTACGCGTGGCATTGACGTGGGGGCCAAACTTGAAATTTATGAATTGATGAATCGACTGGTGGCAAAAGGGAAATCAATCATCATGATTTCTTCTGAATTACCGGAAGTGCTGGGTATGTGCGATCGCATTTTAGTGATGCGTAGTGGTCGTATTACCGGTGAGTTAGCTTCTGATGACGCCACACAAGAAAAAATCATGCAATACGCGACGTTAGAGGATTAATTTATGACTATCTCTGTAACCTCTTCAGACAGCAATAATAAAAAAATTAAAATTAACAAAGAACTTTTAATGCGCCTCGCGCCGCTTTTCAGTTTGATTATTCTGGTGATATTTTTCAGTTTTGGATCGCCATTTTTCTTTAATACTGAAAATATTATGACCATTGCCCTGCAAACCTCGGTCATTGGCATCATGGCGATTGGCGTTACCTTCGTCATTATCACCTCCGGGATCGACCTTTCTCTTGGTTCCGTGGTGGCGTTTTCAGGCGTTGCGGTCGGTATCTGCGCCACGCTGGGGTTGCCTCTGCCGATTTGCATTCTGGCAGGCGTGTTAGCCGGTGGGCTGTGCGGTTATATCAACGGGCTGTTGGTCACCAAAATGACCATCCCGCCCTTTATTGCCACGCTGGGCCTGATGATGTCCGTCAGGGGCATCAACATGGTGATGACCGACGGCCGCGCGATTTACTTTGCTGATTACCCTGGCTTCAAAATGCTGGCACAGGGCCGCCTGTTCGACGTGCTGCCTTATCCGGTCTTTTACCTGGTGGTGGTGGCGCTGATCGCTGCGTACATCCTGAAGAAAACGGTGATTGGTCGCTATGTTTATGCTGTGGGCAGCAATGAAGTTGCAGCACACCTGTCCGGAATTAAAGTCCAGCGCGTCAAAATCTTCGTCTACGCCTTCTGCGGTCTGCTGACCGGGATTGCCGGGGTCATTCTTGCTTCGCGTCTGAACTCAGGTCAGCCAACGGTTGGTGTGGGTTATGAGCTGGAAGCGATTGCCGCAGTGGTGATTGGTGGTACGAGCCTGATGGGCGGGATTGGCACCATCGGCGGCACGATTATCGGCGCATTCATCATGAGCGTGTTGAAAAATGGCCTCAACCTGATGGGCGTCTCCCAGTTCTGGCAGATGGTGGCAATGGGTGTGGTGGTTATCGCGGCGGTTTATCTCGACACATTACGCAAAAAAATTCGTTGATTTACGCTCCCGGAAGTTGCGGGGCATCATAACCCTGACGTTTAGGGTGACTCACTCAGAACGGAGTACAACAATGAAAACCAGGCATTTTGTCTATGCGTTATCCCTGCTGGCCTGCATGACTTCCAGCGCGTTGGCTAAAGATATGAACCTCCCTGTGGTCAGTAAAGGTTTCCAGCATGAATTCTGGCAAACCGTAAAAATGGGGACCGAAGCGGCAGCGAAAGAGTTGGGTGATAAAACCAGCTATGTAGGGCCGGCGGATGAAACACAAATTGCTGAGCAGATTCAGTTGGTTGAAAACGCAATGGCGCAAAAGCCTAACGGACTGCTGCTGGCGGCGTTAGATGCCAATGCCCTCGCACCGCTGGTGGAAACGGCCAATTCACGGGGGATTAAGGTTGTGACCTTTGACTCTGGCGTGAATTCCGACATTCCGGTCAGCTTTGTGGCAACCAATAACCGTAAAGCCGGCGCAGAAGCCGCCGATGCGCTCGCCGCTGAAGTGGGCAGCAAAGGGAAGGTCGGTATTATTGCGCACGTGGCCGGTACCTCTTCTGCAATCGAGCGTTCAGAAGGGTTTATTGCCCGCATGAAGGAAAAATATCCGGATATCAAGGTGCTGCCAGTTCAGTACAGCGACGGGGATCCGCAAAAAGCGATGGATAAAACCATCGATATGATTCAGGCCAACCCGGATATTGCCGGGATCTATGGCACTAACGAAGGTTCAACGCTGGGTGTAGCGAACGCCATTGATAGTCAAAACCTAAAGGGCAAAGTGAAGGTGATTGGCTTTGACAGCACCGAAGCGATTATTGCCTTCCTGAAATCCGGCGTTATCCAGGGCTTTGTGGTGCAGGATGCTTACCAGATTGGCTATCAGGGGATCAAAACGCTGAATGCCGCCGTGTCGGGTCAGGCTGTTCCAAAAGAGATTGATATCCCGGTTAGATTCGTGAATGCGAAGAACATTGATACACCGGAAATCGACAAATTATTACATCCATTCGGTAAAAAATAAGACCGCTGGGGCGACACGTTCGCCCCATTTTTAGCCAGTGTCAGGGAGTTACTATGAGCAGTGGATATTTCCTCGGTGTGGATGTCGGTTCCGCCAGCGTCAGGGCCGGTGTCTTTGATGCCAACGGTACGCGACTGGCCTTTGCGACATTACCTATCTCGCAGTTTCGACCCGGTCCGCAGCGGGTAGAGCAATCATCCGCTGAAATCTGGCAGCAGGTGTGTCATGCGGTGAAAGATGCGGTGTCGTCAGCGGGGGTTCCCGTCGAGGAGATTCGTTCACTGGGATTCGATGCCACTTGCTCTCTGGTTGCTCTCGATGAACAAGGACAAGGGTTGGCGGTTTCACCCGGTGAATCGCCAGACCATAACATCATTATGTGGATGGATCATCGCGCGGCAGACGAGACCAAACGCATTAACGCCACGCAGGATCCCGCCCTGCGCTATGTTGGCGGCGAAGTCAGCGTCGAAATGGAATTGCCTAAAGTGCTGTGGCTGAAGAATCATTTTCCTGCGACGTGGCAGCGCGCGCATCGATTCTACGATCTGGCGGACTTCCTGGTCTGGAAAGCGACCGACAGCGATGTAGCGGGTCTGTGCACCCTGACCTGTAAATGGAACTATCTGGCGCACGAACAACGTTTTAGTCATTCGTTGCTCGATGCCGTTGAATTAACAGATTTACTCAGCAAAATCCCGTCGCGTATTTTACCGCCGGGGGCCGCCGTTGGTACGCTCAGCCCTGAAGCGGCGCAGGCGTTGGGACTGACCACACATGTTGTGGTTGCCAGCGGGATGATTGATGCGCATGCAGGCGGTGTGGCGCTGGCCGGTGCTCAGCCTGTGGGAACGCTGGCGTTGATCAGCGGCACGTCAAACTGCCATATGCTGTGCAGCGAAGAGGAAATTCATACACCGGGCGTATGGGGACCATACTGGTCCGCGATGCTACCCGGCTACTGGCTGACCGAAGGCGGGCAAAGTGCCGCCGGGGCGTTAGTCGACTGGACGCTTCAGGAGTCAGGAGCCAGTGCGGACCTGTATCGTAAGGCCGAAGCGCGGGGTTGCCATCCGATAGTATTGGTCAATGAATGGGTGGCTGCACTGGAGGAAAATGAAGCGGAACCAGGGCGCAACTTACATGTGTTGGCCGATCATCATGGCAACCGCTCACCGCGTGCGCGACCGGATGCTCGCGGCAGCGTATGTGGCTTGACCCTTGAACGTGGCGAGCGGCAGGTTGCCCGCTTGTATCTGGCAACATTACAGGCGATTGCCTGCGGTACGCGGCATATTATGGAAGTGATGCGCGAAAATGGGCACACCATTACACGACTGACGCTGTGCGGAGGAGCAACGCACAATCCGCTGTGGCTACGTGAGTATGCGGATGCGACCGGATGCGATATCCATTTAATGCAGGAAGAAGATGCGGTGACGCTGGGTGCGGCGATTACCGGTGCGGTTGCCTGCGGGGCGTGGGCAAATTTCCCGGCGGCTTGTCAGGCGATGGTGACGCCCGGTGAGGTTATCAAGACAAACCCTAAGCGTCAGGACTTTTATGCCCGCAAATATCAGGTGCATCTGACTATGTGGGGGCAGCAGCAGGTGCTTAACCAACTGATGCTGTAAGACAAATGTTTAAAATACTTTTATGATTGTGAATTGACGTTTTGGATGTGAACTGGGGCATATAATGGCTAAAACAGTAGAACAGATAGCCAGCGATCTGAATTTATCGGTGACAACCGTGCGACTGGTGTTGAATGGGAAAGCTGAGCAATATCGTATCAGCGTTAAAACCCAAACGCGCATTAATGAATATGTTGAGCGTTATGGTTATGTCATCAACCATTCAGCGCGCAGCCTTAAACTGAATAAAACGGATACGCTGGGGCTGATTGTGCCCAATATTTCCAACGTCTTTTTTGCTACGCTCGCTGAAAAACTTGAGCAACGCTGTCGTCGTTCTGGATATCAGTTAACGATTAGCTGTACTTATGATGATGTTGATTACGAGAATAAATTAACCAAAGCGTTAATTGCCCGTAATGTTGACGGACTTTTTATTGTCCCGTCAACGCTCGAAAACCAGCAGCATCATTTACGCCAGGTTAGAAAACCGATGGTGTTACTTGACCGTGATTTTAAGTACACCGATAACGCGCTGGTAGAAAGTCATAATAGTTTAGGGGGCGAAAAGCTAACGCAAAGTTTGTTCGATGCGGGAAAATCGCCAATCTGGTTTTTGGTGGGCGATACCGGGTTGCCCAGTATTGGTGACCGTTTGCAGGGTTATCTTAACGCATTGATTAACAATGGCATTTACCATCATGATTGGGTGCGTGAAGGTCCGGATAACACGCCAGATGGTGGCTACCGGTTAATGGAAAAACTGATTGCTGAGCAGGGATGTCCTCAGGCATTTATCGCCTCGTCATTACCTGTGCTGGAAGGCGCCATCGTCGCTATTCGCAATCGTTTTGGCGTTATTCCACCTGATATTAATATCGGCACATTCGATGAACATCCGATGCTGGGATTCCTCGCCAATAATGTCTGGTCAATGCAGCAGGATGAAAACGTCTGGGCGGAAAAAGCCTTCGACATGATGATGAGTGCGATTGAAGACCAGCCGATTAAAGAAACGGTAAAAGTACCGATGAAGCTCATTAAGCGTGTAAGACAAAAATAATACTTTTTTAATAATAAATCAGCTAACTGAACCTGAATAAAAATTCAGTGGCTGCTCATATCTGAAACCTGACCCGTCTTACTCTGCGGCTGTATTTTTCGCAATCAAGACGAGGGGAAACTGTACCCGGAGAATTATGATGGAAAGAATGCGTTTGTCGCGAGAAATCATTGAAACCTGCCTTGAAATGACCAGCCTGGGGCTGAATCAGGGAACGGCGGGAAATGTGAGTGCACGTTATGAAAATGGAATGCTGATCACGCCCAGCGGAATTCCTTACGAAAGACTCACGGAAAATATGATCGTGTATGTAGACAACGACGGTAATTATGATAAAGGACAATTACCATCCAGCGAATGGCGTTTTCACCTTGCAGCCTATCAGACGCGGCCAGAGGCTAATGCGGTTGTCCATAATCATGCGATCCATTGCACCGCGGTATCGATTCTCAACCGTCCTATCCCGGCTATCCATTACATGATTGCTGCTGCCGGTGGAAATTCCATTCCGTGTGCGCCGTATGCGACGTTTGGTACACGTGAACTGTCAGAGCACGTGATCGTGGCGCTGAAAGACCGCAAAGCAACGCTGTTGCAGCATCATGGGCTGATTGCCTGCGAGGCGAACCTGGAAAAAGCACTGTGGCTGGCGCATGAAGTGGAAGTTCTGGCCCGCCTTTATCTGAGCACATTAGCGATCGTCGATCCTGTTCCGGTGCTGGATGATGAAGAGATTGCCATCGTGCTGGAGAAATTCAAATCCTACGGATTACGAATTGAAGAGTAATTTCGCAAAGCGAAAAGGAGAAATACGATGGCGAACAGAATGATTCTGAATGAAACGGCATGGTTTGGCCGGGGAGCTGTTGGGGCGTTAACCGATGAAGTTATTCGTCGGGGATATCGTAAGGCGCTGATTGTGACCGATGCCAACCTGGTACAGTGCGGTGTGGTCGAGAAGGTAACATCGCGGATGGATGCGGCGGGGCTGGCGTGGGAGATTTACTCCGGCGTTATCCCCAATCCCACCATTGCAGTGGTACAGGAAGGGCTGGGTGTCTTTGAGCAAAGTGGCGCAGACTATCTGATTGCCATTGGCGGTGGCTCCCCGCAGGATACCTGTAAAGCGATTGGTATTATCTACAATAACCCTGAGTTTGCCGATGTGCGCAGCCTTGAAGGCTTATCGCCCACGCGTAAGCCAAGCGTACCGGTGATGGCTATCCCGACGACGGCAGGGACGGCGGCAGAAGTGACCATTAACTACGTGATCACCGATGAGGAAAACCGGCGCAAGTTTGTCTGCGTCGATCCGCATGATATTCCGCAGGTGGCATTTATCGATGCCGATATGATGGACGGTATGCCCGCGGCGTTAAAGGCGGCTACCGGCGTTGATGCGCTGACCCATGCCATTGAAGGTTACATCACCCGTGCGGCCTGGGCGTTGACGGATGCGCTGCACATCAAAGCCATTGAGATCATTGCCGGGGCGCTGCGTGGATCCGTTGCCGGTGACAGCAAGGCCGGTGAAGCCATGGCGCTGGGCCAGTATGTTGCTGGAATGGGCTTTTCCAACGTTGGCCTGGGGCTGGTTCATGGTATGGCACACCCGCTGGGTGCGTTTTATAACACGCCGCACGGCGTCGCCAACGCCATTCTGCTCCCGCATGTGATGCAGTACAACGCCGACTATAGCGGGGACAAATTCCGCGATATCGCCCGGGCAATGGGCGTGAAGGTGGAAGCATTGACGTTGGACGAGGCGCGTAAAGCCGCCGTGGATGCGGTGTTTGAGCTTAACCGTGATGTGGGCATTCCGCTGCACTTACGTGATGTTGGCGTGCGTAAAGAGGATATCCCGGCGCTGGCGCAGGCAGCATTCGATGACGTATGCACCGGTGGTAATCCGCGTGAAGCGAGCCTCGGCGATATCGTTGAGCTGTACCACACCGCCTGGTAATTGTGCTGGATGACGGTGTGAACGCCTTATCTGGCCTACAGGATTGCACGAAATGTAGGCCGGATAAGCGCAGCGCCATCCGGCAACAAAACTACCGCGCCAGACGTAACTGCTGTAGGTTCCCGTCGATATGTAAGTCCGTTTGCAACCGGGCAATATCGCGGCATAGAAATGCCATTTCTTTGTGCGCCTCGAGCTTCTTGCGCCACTTTTCCGGCACGTCATCAAGCCGGGCGTATATCCCTTCCAGATGCTGAAACTGCACGAGCAGTTGGGTCGCACTTTTTGGGCCAATACCGGCGACACCAGGTACTTTTGAACTGCTTATTCCTGCTAGCCCCCAGTAATCCGGCAGTTGCTGAGGCTGTACGCCAAACTCTTTTTCGATGAACGGCGCATCCAGCCAGCGCTTCTGGAAATAGTCGCGAATACGCAGGGCAGGAGATAGCAACTGGCAGTAACCTTTATCGGTTGAGACGATGGTGGCCTGATGCCCGGCCTGGGTGACTTTCACCGCCAGCGTTGCGGCTAGATCGTCGGCCTCATTACCGCTGGAAACCCAGCAGCAGACGCCGCGCTGTTCAAAGGCCGCGCGTAAGGCGGGCATTTCTTGATGGAGTTCGTCGGGCATCGGTGGGCGACCAGCTTTATAGTCGGGCAGCCGTTGGTGACGCCAGCCGCTGTTACGCGCTTCGTCATCAAACACCGCCACGGCGTGCGTAGGCTGGCTGTGCACGAGCAATAAATCGAGCGCGTGCTGGCAGGTCTCCACGCAGGGCGATCCCTGAACAGCGTGAATACGGCGGATGAGGTTCAGTGCATCGACAATGAGCAGATGGACGGCCACGGTGTTCTCCCTTACGAATCAGCCTGTAGGGTAACATTCACGGCGAGTGGAGGCGAAGATCTGAAACAACATTTTGCCGTATGGCGGCTGACGCCTTATCCGGCCTACAAATGACTACGGCACTGTAGGACGGATAAGCTTGCGCCATCCGGCAATGGGTTGGGACTTAATCGCAGGTGACAACTTTCATCGCCAGGCCGCCACGAGAGGTTTCGCGGTACTTGGCATTCATGTCTTTACCGGTCTCGTACATGGTCTCGATCACTTTATCGAGGCACACGCGCGGCTCGCTGGTACGGCGTAGCGCCATACGTGCGGCGTTAACCGCTTTGACTGAGGCAATAGCGTTACGCTCGATACATGGGACCTGAACCTGGCCCGCAACCGGATCGCATGTCAGCCCCAGGTTGTGTTCCATACCGATTTCTGCCGCGATGCACACCTGCGTAGGGCTACCGCCCAGCAGTTCCGCCAGACCCGCTGCCGCCATTGAGCAGGCCACACCAACTTCACCCTGGCAACCCACTTCGGCACCCGAGATAGAGGCGTTCATCTTGTACAGGGAACCAATCGCACTCGCGACCAGCATGTAGCGTGCCAGCGAGTTAGCGTTCACTTCGCGGATAAACTTGTCGTAGTAAGCCAGTACCGCAGGAACGATCCCACACGCACCGTTGGTCGGGGCGGTAACCACACGTCCACCGGCCGCATTCTCTTCGTTCACCGCCAGCGCGAACATGTTAATCCAGTCCACGACCGCCATTGGGTCGGTGGTGGTTTTGTCACTGCTGACCAGCATGCGACGCAGCGCTGCGGCACGACGTGGCACGCGCAGTTTACCCGGCAAGACGCCTTCGGTGGTGATACCGCGTTCAATCCCGCTACGCATCACTTCCCAGACGTTAGCAAAGTGCTGTTCCAGCTCTTCTTTGCTGTGCAGGGCCAGTTCGTTTTGCATCATCAGACCAGAAAGCGACAGGCCGGTTTCCTGGCAATGTCGTTGCAGATCGGCGGCGGATTTGTACGGATAGGGCACGTTTACCGGCGAGCTGTTCGGCAGGCCGAAATGTTCTTCATCAACGATGAAACCACCGCCAATGGAATAGTAAGTCTGGCTGTAGAGGACTTTTTCGCCGGCCAGGGCGGTAATGCGCATGCCGTTTTCGTGCAGGGACAGATTGTCCGCATGGAAATTCATGCACTTATCGACCGGGAACTCCACTTCATGCTGACCGTCTGCCAGCAGCAAACGTCCGTGAGTATTCACATCCTGGATAAAGGACGGGATGGCATCGATGTCTACGGTGTCAGGCAGATTACCCGCCAGGCCCATAATAATCGCGATGTCAGTGTGATGGCCTTTCCCCGTCAGAGACAGAGAGCCGTAAACATCAACCACGACGCGGGTTACGTCAGTGAGTATTCCGCGAGCAATCAGGTCATCCGTGAATTGTTTGCCTGCTTTCATTGGACCCACAGTGTGGGAGCTGGAAGGACCAATGCCGATTTTGAAGATATCGAATACGCTAATCATGAGGCGTCCATCCCGTAGGCGGCGCAGGGGATTAACTAAACAGCGAGTAGAAAATAGCGGAGATGGCAATCAGACCCATAATCACAACGAAGACGTTGCTGATATGGCCGCTGTACTTACGCATGGCCGGGACTTTCTGAATCGCATACATCGGCATCAGGAACAGAATCATCGCGATGATTGGGCCACCCAGGGTTTCAATCATACCGAGGATGCTCGGGTTCAGCGTTGCCACGATCCAGGTGGTAACCAGCATGAACAGTGCAGTGAGTTTGTTCAGCTTGTTGACTTCGATGGATTTGCCTTTACCACGCAGGTGCTTAATCACCATACCGTTGAAGCCTTCACGTGCGCCCAGGTAGTGGCCGAGGAAGGATTTGGTGATAGCGATCATCGCGATAATCGGTGCCATCCAGGCAATGATCGGTGCGTTAAAGTGGTTCGCCAGGTAAGACAGGATGGAGATGTTCTGCTCTTTTGCCGCAGCCAGATCCGCCGGGGTCAGGCTAAACACGCAGCTGAAGACGAAGAACATAACGGTCAGCACCATCATGATGTGAGCGAATGCCAGAATCTTGGAGCATTTCTTCTCTGCTTCATCACCGTACTCTTCACGCTTCGCAACGGCGAAGGAGGAGATGATCGGTGAGTGGTTGAAGGAGAATACCATTACCGGAATTGCCAGCCACAGGGTCAACAACAGGCCATTGCCAGTGGTTGCTGCAGAGTCAAAGGACAGGGTTTCCAGAACCGCACCGCTCCACTGAGGGATCAGGTACAGCGCCAGCAGCATCAGCGCTGCAACGAACGGGAATACCAGGATGCTCATCGCCTTCACGATCATCTGCTCACCGAAGCGCACGATGGTCATCATACCGATAATCAGGATCAGCGACAGGATGGCACGCGGCGGAGGCGTAATTGCCAACTGGTGGGTCAGGAAGCTCTCGACGGTATTGGTAATCGCTACGCTATAAACCAACAGAATTGGGTAGATAGCGAAGAAATAGAGCAGCGTAATCAGTTTACCTGCGCCAACACCAAAGTGTTCTTCTACCACTTCGGTGATGTCTTCACCCGGATTTTTACCGGATAACACAAAACGGGTCAGACCACGGTGTGCAAAGTAGGTCATTGGGAAGGCAAGAATAGCCATGATGATCAGCGGGATCAGACCGCCAACACCGGCGTTAATTGGCAGGAACAAGACACCCGCGCCAATTGCCGTACCGTAAAGGCCCAGCATCCACATGGTGTCAGTCTTGCGCCATGCGCTGCGGGTCTGGCCCGTAACGATAGTGCTGGTTTGCGTGTTTTCCATCTATTTCTCCTGGAGGAAGCTTAAAAAGTCAGGTTTGGGTTCAATCCACTGAAAAAAGACCCGACTGTAAAACGAATTCCGATTAGCGATTTTTTATATAATTTTTCGCCGTAATAATTTTCGGGCGGAAAGATACATTTAAGTTATGAATGTATCAGTGATCGGGATCCCAAATGCAATAATCCACTTTTTATGTGGATAAATTTGGACCATTAATCTATTAAAAAATAACCAAAGCGGATTTACGGGCGCGAAGGCTAGCATTAACGACATATGACGTGAAAGAGGACGCGAGAAGATACGAGTGTTGCGCTGTAAAAACTGTCATTTTCAGTGGATTCTTGCAACTAATGATAATTTATGACGATAAGTCACGGTCGAATTTGAAAGGTAAACGTTTGCGTATTGAGGGTTTTCTGACGAAACATTATTGATGTTTATGTTAGGAGTTGAGCTATGTGACTGGTATCACTAAAAAAGCCGGCTGGCTGCGAGGCCAAAACCGGCTTGGATATGGACAAATCTGTCACCGTGGTAGCCGCAGCTACCGGGCGTTAAACATCAGGCGCAGATTTCGTAGCAAGGAATGTAGGCCGAACCCGGCAACTTCATGCGGTGCTGTGCGACAAAGCCCTGCAGCAGGTCATCCATACGGCGCATCATCTCTCGGTCACCGTGGATCTTGTACGGTCCAAACTCTTCAATAGCGTGAATACCGACTTCCTTGACGTTACCCGCGACGATGCCGGAAAACGCGCGACGCAGGTCTGCAGCCAGTACTTCAACCGGTTGATCGGGGTACAGCTTCAGGTTCGCCATGTTTTCATGGGACGGTTCAAACGGCATCTGCAAATCAGGTGAAATGCGAATCGACCAGTTAAAGCTGTAGGCATCACCGGTGTCGCGGCGATTCTCTTTCACCAGCGGCATCGCTTTTTTCATCAGGCGAGCCACTTCTGAAGCATCGTCAATGATAATGCGGTAGTGGCGACGCGCGTCTTCACCCAGCGTGTGTACGATAAATTCATCCAGCACGCGGAAGTAGTCCGCACTCTCTTTTGGTCCCGTCAGGATCAGTGGCAGAACCTGATCTTTGTTCGCCGGGTTCATCAAGATCCCTAACAGGTACAGCAGCTCTTCCGCCGTTCCTACGCCGCCAGGGAAAATGATAATGCCGTGGGCAATACGGACAAATGCTTCCAGACGTTTTTCAATGTCCGGCATGATGATCAGTTCGTTGACCAGCGGGTTAGGCGGTTCGGCGGCAATGATTGACGGTTCAGTCATGCCGATAAAACGGCTGTCTTTGTAACGCTGCTGGGCGTGGCCCACCGCCGCGCCTTTCATGGGGGCTTCCATCGCACCAGGACCGCAGCCGGTACAGATGTTCAGCTCACGCAGGCCCAACTGGGTACCGACGCGACGAGCATACAGGTACTCATTTTCGTTGATGGAGTGACCGCCCCAGCAGACGACCATGTTCGGTGCTTCATCGACGTGCAGTGCCCGGGCGTTACGCAAGATGGAGAAGACGAGGTTGGTAATGTGAACCGAGCTTTCGAGATCCAGACGTTGAAAACGACCAGCGTTATGGATCTGGCCGTTAACGAAAAGAATGTCGCGCAGGACGGCAAACAGGTTGGCCTGCAGCGCACGAATAATGCGTCCATCAACAAACGCGTCTTCAGGCGGGTTAATCAGTTCCAGCTTAACGCCACGTTCACGGCGCAGCACGTTAATGTCGAAACTTTCAAAACGAGACAGCAGCTCTTTGCTGTTGTCGGTCAAACTGCCGGAGTTCAGGACGGCAAGCGAACAGTTACGAAACAGTTGATACAGGTCGCTGCTGGCCGTGCGTTTAAGCATATCGACTTCCAGCTGCGACAACATGTCCATTGAGCCAAGCGGGCTAATATGTGTAATCAAGTAAACTCCTTATGGGACGCAACACGTAATTCCCTGTTGATTACAATAGCTCTGGCTTATGACCTTTCACAACCTTGCGCGCGGAATCCGGCACGCAAAATTGAGAAATAAAGTTACTGACGCACCAGTCTGCCGACGGCAGGGACAAAATCGGTGTTGGTTCGCCATGGATTAATGTCCAGACCGCCGCGTCGCGTGTAGCGGGCGTAGACGCTCAGCTTTTCCGGCTGGCAGAAGCGCAGAATGTCATTGAAAATGCGCTCCACGCACTGTTCATGGAATTCATTATGATGGCGGAAGGACACCAGATAACGCAGCAGCTGCTCCCTGTCGATTTTTCGTCCACGATACTGAATTTGTATAGAACCCCAGTCGGGCTGGTGGGTGATCAAACAGTTAGATTTCAGCAGATGGCTGACTAGCGTTTCTTCCACTGCTTTCTCGCCGCTTGTGGCGTTCTCCAGATAATCTGTGGTGAACTGGTAGTTATCGATGACAATATCCTGGTCATCGATGCAGGTGCCATTGAAATGAGCAATCGGCTGCCCTTCCAGCTCGTCGATACGGTACAGCGCCACGTGAACATCGCCTTCGGCGCAGGCGCGCAAATCGTGTTCCAGCGTTTGGCGAACGGCATCCCATGAATCAAAGCGGGTCTGGTTAAAACTGTTCAGATACAGCTTAAAGCTTTTTGATTCAATCAGATTCACGCTGGTGTAGTCTAATTCGACATGTCCGACGGCAACCTGCGGTAAGCCATTGGCATTTAGCCATGACAGTTCATACAGCGTCCAGATATCGGCGCCATGAAAAGGAAGACTATCGGCCTTTAAATCCAGCGGGTCGCGGTTCAGGCTACGCGGAACGCCCTGCAACAAACTGGCATCGTAATTGTCCCGGTAATCTGTTGATTTACCGAGGGTCAGGCCGTCAAGCGCCTGATGGTTTTCATAAGAAGACATGTTTCACCGTCATAAACCAGATACACTATGCGTCAAGTGTATCCTGGCTTTTGTGAAGAGAGAAATCAGTGGACGAATTGACTGCGCAGGCGTTAACGGCCTTTACGACACGCTATTGCGATGCATGGCATGAGAAAAATAACAGCTGGCCTCTCAGCGAAGAATTATATGGCGTACCTTCCCCATGCATTATTTCCACGACCAGCGATGCCGTGTACTGGCAGCCTCAGCCGTTTGTGGGCGAAACGAATGTAAACGCGGTTGAACGCGCCTTTGATATTGTGGTACAACCCGCCGTTCACGCTTTTTATACCACCCAATTTGCCGGGGACATGCACGCGCAGTTTGCCGATGAAAAGCTCACGCTGCTGCAAACCTGGAGCGAAGATGACTTCAGGCGCGTTCAGGAAAACCTGATTGGCCATTTGGTCACGCAAAAGCGGCTCAAGCTCTCGCCGACGCTGTTTATTGCGACACAGGAAAATGAACTGGATGTCATTTCGGTGTGTAACCTGTCCGGGGAAGTGTGCAAAGAAACGCTGGGGACTCGTAAACGAACGGTGCTGGCGGCCTCTCTTGCGGATTTCCTGACTCAACTTAAGCCAGTTCTGTAATCCATTTTGCCCGCATGCGTGTGAGAGATCTCTTACAAACCCTGTAGGAGATCGCCAGGTAATAAGTGAAAGCTTAATGCAGGGCCTTCATAGTAAATGTATGTAATTCAGTTAGTTGATGTTTTATTCTCTGCTTTCATATGAAAAAAACCTTAAAGGAATGTCTGTAAGTATCTTGTAAGACAAAGCGAAACAGGCGATTCTATCTCCGTCGACAAGGAGTCGCACAAAGAAGTGAACATCAGGATGATTACACTTCTGCAGGACACACCAGGATGGTGTTACAAGGATAGGCTTCAGGACGAAGCAAAGAGGAAAACGCCGGATGCGTTAAGGGACACCTCCAGGAAGGAGAATGAGAGCCGGGCAGGATGGTCGGCGGGTCAGGATGGCCACGGACACTTCAGGATGAAGTTTTCACATCGGGGTGATGTGAGCAGGATGCAAACGTTCAGGATGAACAGATCGCAAGACCACAGGAAAAGTTGTCATGGATGAGCAGGGAGCACTAAAAGTAGCTGGAATGCTGCGAAACGAACCGGGAGCACTGTTTTTTACAGTGCTCCCTTTTTTTATTTCCTGCCCACAAATGCTATTCTTCGCGCCAGATTTTTCATCAATGAGGTTAATTTCATGACGACTCATGACCGTGTGCGCCAGCAACTCCACGCGCTTGAAGCGCTGTTGCGTGAGCATAATCACTGGCGAATGGATGAGCCTGAGGCGCATTTATTTACCAGCACGCAGCCTTTTTGTATGGATACCATGGAGCCGGTTGAATGGCTGCAATGGGTATTGATTCCCCGCATGCATGCTCTGCTTGATAACGCGCAGCCGCTTCCAGAGGCGTTTGCCATCGCACCGTATTACGAAATGGCGCTGACCGCCGACCATCCACAGCGTGAAGTGCTTCTCGTTGCATTACAGGAGCTGGATGCACTGTTTACCAGCGATAAATCCTGATGCTTGAGATCCTCTATCAGGACGAATGGCTGGTTGCTGTTAACAAACCTTCTGGTTGGCTGGTTCACCGCAGCTGGCTCGACCGCGATGAGAAAGTGGTCGTGATGCAAACGGTGCGTGACCAGATTGGTCAGCATGTTTTTACCGTGCATCGCCTCGACCGACCGACATCCGGCGTGCTGCTGATGGGATTGTCCAGCGAAGCCGGGCGTTTGCTGTCGCAGCAGTTTGAACAGCATCAAATTCAAAAGCGTTATCATGCGATTGTGCGTGGCTGGTTAATGGATGACGCGGTGCTGGATTACCCGCTGGTGGAAGAGTTGGATAAAATTGCCGACAAATTTTCCCGTGAAGATAAAGATCCGCAACCGGCGGTCACCCACTATCGCGGACTGGCAACGGTAGAAATGCCGGTGGCCACCGGGCGTTATCCAACGACTCGCTACGGACTGGTAGAGCTTGAGCCTAAAACCGGTCGTAAACACCAGCTCCGGCGGCATCTGTCCCATTTACGCCATCCTATTATTGGCGACAGTAAGCACGGTGATTTGCGGCAAAACCGCAGTGCGGCGGAGCATTTCGGTTGCCAGCGCTTAATGTTGCATGCCAGCCAGCTTACGCTTACCCATCCGTTCACTGGCGAGCCGTTGGTGATTCGCGCTGGTCTGGATGACGTCTGGATGCAGGCGCTATCGCAGTTTGGCTGGCGTGGACTTCTCCCTGAGAATGAAAGGGTTGAGTTCAGCGAGCGGTCAGGTCAGGATGAGCAAATAGATTCTTAAGTCCCTGGAGAAAAAGGTTATGGCGGAAATTGGTATTTTTGTCGGCACGATGTACGGAAACTCGCTGTTGGTAGCCGAAGAGGCTGAAGCTATCCTTACCGGACAGGGCCATAAGGCTACGGTGTTTGAGGATCCAGAGCTGGCGGACTGGCAGGCGTATCAAGACAAATACGTCCTGGTGGTGACTTCAACGACCGGGCAGGGCGATCTTCCGGACAGCATTGTGCCACTGTTTCAGGGGATCAAAGATAATCTTGGTTTTCAGCCAAATCTGCATTATGGCGTGATCGCACTCGGCGACAGCAGCTACGTTAACTTCTGCAACGGCGGAAAACAGTTCGACGCGTTGTTGCAGGAACAAAGCGCGCAGCGCGTGGGTGAGATGTTGTTGATTGATGCCAGCGAGCACCCTGAGCCGGAAAGTGAATCCAATCCCTGGGTAGAACATTGGGGAACCTTGCTTAAATAACGCCTTATGCGTCGGCGTTTCGCTTGTGCTGCAGACAACTTCATTTCTAACTGTAGGCCGGGTAAGGCCTACAGGTCTTTATGTTTGATATAAGAATAAAATTTCAAACATTATCATTATTGCTATCAAATGATGGGCCTGAAAAGATCAAATTTATTATCAATTGGGAAAGTTCGCTTTAATTTATTTGTATTGTTTATATAACTGTATGGTTTTATTTATTACCAAGATTTATAAAAATTAAATACGGGTTCTTTTGTTGTTTATGAGATCAAAAACACTAACAAGTGATATCATATCATGCTTTAATAAAAAGATAGGTCCGCAATATAGATGTTGTGAATGAATAAAGTTGAAAGAATAGCAACAGGGAATTATTAATCTAAGGAATGCAAATTGTTTTCTTTATATAACACCCCGGATTTTAGCCGAAATGCCAGATTAGAAGACTTTGAACAAATACTGTCACCTAAAGAAGGTCTTAGGTTAGCAAGGGTATACTATGAACTTGATGGCAATAAAAATGATCACTCAACTTTTTTTGGCATGCCACAGATAAAATGGAATGTAAACCGTTATTATTCCAGTGCATATGAAAGACCCCCCATTAGTAGATGTAATCCCATTTATGATGAGATTCAACACAAATTAATACTGGGCTGGATAATTGCGGTTGATTATGATGAGCATTGGTCCTGGAACCGAAATCCTTTTTATTTTGATGAAGACGGGGAGTTAGTTTATGAACCATTTATGCCTGATGTATTCGACAGCATCTTCGAAGAAAGCGTAAGAAGAGCTTATCAGGAAACACTCGACAGAGAACAGGGAAGAAAACCAGGACCCACGCAAAGGGGTCAGTATGGCGCACCTGGTTATATTGAACCAATACCAAAACCGCTTACCGTAGCACTAAGGCCATCCTGTCCAGTTGAGGAGGATACATCACCCCGCGAACCTGTAGATGCAGGATTTTGTATACTGCCCTATGAGGCCACACCATCATCTTTCGAAAATTTGTTTTTCATTAACCCTCCGGATGGTACTCGTGAGTTATACCACAAGCTCAATCCAGATATGAAAAAACAGCCGGGTTCAATTCTGCTTGTAGTTGATCCTGAAAAGCAAGATCAGCAACAGATTGAATCATTACTAAAAGCGCGTGATCGAATTGATAAAGCACTTGCACCATTAACACTGCCAGAAGCTCGTGTGTTACATGAAAACAGAGCTTCCGTGGATATTTTTTCTTCGCAATTATATAGCGATGCTTTAGGACAAAGTGGGGATATATTAGGTTACATAAAGGATACTGGCGGTGGGTACTATGAAGAAATAAATAAAACGCTCAATGAAATACAAAAGCTTTATAAAAAAACATATAGTAGTAATTCCGGTCGCATTTCTGGAGAGGAATTTTTTGGTCAACGAGAACGACTATTTATGAAATTAGATGGTATTTTGAATAGATTTTCAAAAGAACGGTTAAATTTAAAACAATATGAAGATATAAAGCAGACATTAGGTCTATCAACCAAATCAATTATGCATAAGTGGGATCAAACAGGAGTAAAAGATATTGAGGGGTATGCAAGCTACATAGAAAAGTCAGCCAAACTGGTGAAAATAATGAGAGCAACTGGCTATGTAGGAGTCGGTCTTGATTTTGCGAGTTATACAACTAACGTTTACGAAGCTTGCGCAAAAGGGCGTGAAAGCGAATGTAGAAAAGCGGCTATAGTCGAATATAGTAAATTTGGTGGTAAACAAGCAGTAAGTCTTGCTGGCGGTGCTGCCGGGGGAATTATGGGAAGGGCCGCTTGTACGTGGGTTTTAGGATTGATTACATCAGAGGCTGGAGGTATTGGAGCCGGTCTATGTCTGGTGACTGGCATTGTTTCAAGTATTGCAGGAGGGAAAGTTGTCGAAAAATGGGGGGAGCGATACGGGAAAAAAGTGGGAGCTACTATAAATGATAAAGTGGATAGCTCAAATTCTATAATACGTAATCCGGATTCCTTTAATGAAGAAGCAGGAGTGCTATTATATGAAAAGTTATTTAATCACTAATTTTGAAATAATTGGCATGAGTCTTTTTATATCTCTCGTTATTATTATGATGATGTTGATTTTTATGTCTTATATAATCAATAAAGATAACTATAACAAAATAGCCAAATTATATGAAAATAAATTTGGGGATCTTCCTTATACAGCAAGGATGGCAAGAGGTGCTAGTTTAATTGGCTCGCCGGGAATTTACTTGGCAAAAGTAGATTTTATTATGTCTAGCATTTTGCTTCCATATAATAAAATATTTAATTATGGCATGAGCTTTGATGAATATTTTTTTATTCGAACTCTACCCTCAGAGTTAACTACAGGCTTCAAAGTTGAAGCTATATTATGGGTTGTCGAGATCATTGTTCTTGTTTGCTTTATATTATTGAACGTGTTCTTTTACTGAAAAAGCCCACTTGATGTGGGCTATGTTTTTGTTTTTTCAATGCCACATTTGTTTTTTAAGAATCTAGCCATAACTAACGGCAGGTAGTAACCCACTAACAAAAATATTTGGATTTACTTTAGGATAATCAACTGGCGCATGTGGTCTGTTTCCTGAATCACGATAGCCATATGGTTAATCGAATCGATAGAGGTCAGCGTTCCGCCCAAGGCTATATGACCATGCGTTTCTGAACTGTTTAACAGGTCAAATATGGAGTCATCGATGCGTTGTCGTTTACACGCCACTCGGCCACAAAATTCCCGCCAAACGCCAATTCCGTGAAGCATCTTCCATTCCCTTAGGCTTATGCCAAAAACAACCTCGTTCACCTCCTGCAATGTTGTGTTTTTGCACGGTGAGGGAAAGAGGTACTCCTCCCTATACTTTTCCCGTCAGTTACTAACAAGGCAGAGAGTCACAATAAAACGGCCCGAGCTGTACCAAAACTGCCACACACTAACCCCTCATTCTGATCGCCCTACAGGTGCTGTACAGAATGAACTGGCGCAAGCCACGATTCAGGAGTGCAACAATGAGTTCATTAAGTCAGGCGGCGAGCGGCGCGGAAAAGCGCACTAATGCTCGCTACTGGATAGTGGTGATGCTGTTTATCGTCACATCCTTCAACTATGGCGACCGCGCCACCTTATCCATTGCCGGTTCGGAGATGGCCAAAGATATTGGCCTCGATGCTGTCGGTATGGGTTACGTTTTCTCTGCATTCTCATGGGCCTATGTTATCGGCCAGATCCCCGGCGGCTGGTTGCTCGACCGCTTTGGTTCTAAACGTGTCTACTTCTGGTCCATCTTTATTTGGTCCCTGTTTACCCTGCTGCAAGGCTTCGTCGATATCTTCAGCGGCTTTGGCATTATCATCGCGCTGTTTACGTTGCGATTCCTTGTCGGTTTAGCCGAAGCGCCTTCCTTCCCCGGCAATAGTCGCATTGTGGCGGCGTGGTTCCCGGCGCAGGAGAGGGGCACGGCGGTGTCGATTTTTAACTCCGCACAGTACTTTGCCACCGTTATCTTCGCGCCGATCATGGGTTGGCTGACTCACGAAGTGGGCTGGTCGCACGTGTTCTTCTTTATGGGCGGCCTCGGGATCGTTATCAGCTTCGTCTGGCTGAAAGTAATTCACGAACCTAACCAGCACCCGGGCGTGAACCAAAAAGAGCTGGATTACATCGCCGCTGGTGGCGCGCTGATCAACATGGATCAGGCGGCAGCGAAAACGAAAGTCCCGTTCAGCGTGAAGTGGGGACAAATTAAGCAGTTGATTGGTTCGCGCATGATGGTGGGGATCTACATCGGCCAGTATTGCATTAACGCGCTGACCTACTTCTTTATCACCTGGTTTCCGGTTTACCTGGTGCAGGCGCGCGGCATGTCGATTCTGAAGGCCGGTTTTGTGGCGTCGGTTCCGGCTATCTGCGGCTTTGTGGGCGGCGTGCTCGGCGGGATTATTTCCGACTGGCTGATGCGTCGTACCGGATCGCTGAATATTGCGCGTAAAACGCCGATCGTGATGGGTATGCTGTTGTCGATGGTGATGGTGTTCTGTAACTACGTCGACGTTGAATGGATGATTATTGGCTTTATGGCGCTGGCCTTCTTCGGGAAAGGCATTGGTGCGCTCGGCTGGGCAGTGATGGCAGATACTGCGCCGAAAGAGATCAGCGGCCTGAGCGGCGGTCTGTTCAATATGTTCGGCAATATTTCCGGTATCGTCACGCCGATTGCGATTGGCTACATCGTGGGCACCACCGGTTCGTTTAACGGTGCGTTGATTTACGTTGGGGTGCATGCGCTGATTGCGGTGCTGAGCTATCTGGTGCTGGTGGGCGATATTAAGCGTATCGAACTGAAACCTGTGGCAGGGCAATGACGATGACAACACAATCGAGTCCCGTTATCACCGACATGAAGGTTATTCCGGTAGCCGGTCATGACAGCATGCTGCTCAACATCGGCGGTGCGCATAACGCGTATTTTACCCGCAATATCGTGGTACTGACCGACAACGCCGGGAATACCGGCGTCGGTGAAGCGCCGGGCGGTGAAGTGATTTATCAGACGCTCCTTGACGCCATCCCGATGGTATTAGGCCAGGAAGTCGCCCGTCTGAACAAAGTGGTGCAGCAGGTGCATAAAGGCAACCAGGCCGCTGACTTTGACACCTTCGGTAAAGGCGCCTGGACCTTTGAGCTGCGGGTTAATGCGGTAGCTGCGCTGGAAGCAGCGCTGCTCGACCTGCTGGGCAAAGCGCTCAACGTGCCGGTCTGTGAACTGTTAGGGCCGGGCAAGCAGCGCGATGCGGTAACCGTGCTGGGCTATCTGTTCTACGTAGGCGATCGCACGAAGACAGATTTGCCGTATCTGGAGACGACGCCGGGCAACCATGACTGGTATCACCTGCGTCATCAGCAAGCGATGAACAGCGAGGCGGTTGTGCGCCTGGCGGAGGCCTCTCAGGACCGCTACGGTTTTAAAGATTTCAAACTCAAGGGCGGCGTGCTACCCGGTGAGCAGGAAATTGAGACCGCCCGTGCGCTGAAAAAACGTTTCCCGGATGCACGTATTACGGTCGACCCTAACGGCGCCTGGCTGCTGGATGAAGCTATCTCATTGTGCAAAGGGCTGAACGATGTGCTGACCTACGCTGAAGATCCGTGCGGTGCGGAACAAGGGTTCTCGGGTCGCGAAGTGATGGCAGAATTCCGCCGCGCGACTGGTCTACCTGTGGCGACCAACATGATCGCCACTAACTGGCGCGAAATGGGCCACGCGGTGATGCTGAACTCCGTCGATATTCCGCTGGCCGATCCGCACTTCTGGACGCTTTCTGGTGCGGTGCGCGTGGCACAGTTGTGCGACGACTGGGGGCTGACCTGGGGCTGTCACTCGAACAACCACTTCGATATTTCGCTGGCGATGTTTACCCATGTGGGCGCTGCTGCGCCCGGCAAGCCGACGGCGATTGATACCCACTGGATCTGGCAGGAGGGCGATTGCCGCCTGACCAAACATCCGCTGGAGATTAAGCACGGAAAAATTGCGGTTCCGGACGCCCCTGGGCTGGGCGTGGAGCTGGACTGGGAACAGGTTAACAAGGCCCATGAAGCCTACAAGAGACTGCCCGGCGGCGCGCGTAATGATGCGGGTCCGATGCAGTACCTGATCCCTGGATGGACCTTCGACCGTAAACGCCCCGTTTTCGGCCGCCACTAGATTTTGAATAAGGACTTTATTATGAGCACACAATTTACGACCCCCGTTGTTACCGCCATGCAGGTGATCCCGGTTGCGGGCCACGACAGTATGCTGATGAACCTGAGCGGCGCACATGCCCCGTTCTTCACACGTAATATTGTGATTATCAAAGATAACTCTGGTCATACTGGTGTCGGCGAAATCCCTGGCGGCGAGAAAATCCGCCAGACCCTGGAAGATGCGATTCCGCTGGTAGTGGGTAAAACGCTCGGCGAATATAAAAACGTGCTGAACGCGGTACGTAACCAGTTTGCCGATCGCGATGCCGGCGGGCGCGGTTTGCAGACCTTCGATCTGCGTACCACTATTCATGTGGTTACCGGCATTGAAGCGGCAATGCTTGATCTGCTGGGCCAGCATCTGGGCGTCAACGTCGCGTCTCTGCTGGGTGATGGACAGCAACGTAGCGAAGTCGAAATGCTCGGCTATTTGTTCTTCGTCGGCAACCGTAAAGCGACGCCGCTGCCGTATCAGAGCCAGCCAGATGAAAAATGTGACTGGTATCGCCTGCGTCATGAAGAAGCAATGACCCCGGATGCGGTGGTGCGTCTTGCGGAAGCAGCGTATGAGAAATATGGTTTCAACGACTTTAAACTGAAAGGCGGTGTGCTGGCAGGGGAAGAAGAGGCGGAATCGATTGTGGCGCTGGCGAAACGCTTCCCACAGGCACGAGTGACGCTGGATCCTAACGGTGCGTGGTCGCTCAATGAAGCCATTAGCATCGGTAAATATCTGAAAGGCTCTCTGGCCTATGCAGAAGATCCGTGCGGTGCCGAACAGGGCTTCTCCGGGCGTGAAGTGATGGCGGAATTCCGTCGCGCGACCGGGCTGCCGACGGCCACCAACATGATTGCTACTGACTGGCGTCAGATGGGACATACGCTGTCGCTGCAATCCGTTGATATCCCGCTGGCGGACCCGCATTTCTGGACCATGCAGGGTTCGGTGCGTGTGGCGCAGATGTGCCATGAGTTCGGTCTGACCTGGGGCTCACACTCCAACAACCACTTTGATATCTCGCTGGCGATGTTCACTCATGTGGCGGCAGCGGCACCGGGCAAGGTCACCGCCATCGATACCCACTGGATCTGGCAGGAAGGCAATCAGCGCCTGACCAAGGAGCCGTTTGAAATCAAAGGCGGCATGGTACAGGTTCCGGCAAAACCGGGTCTGTGTGTAGAGATCGATATGGATCAGGTAATGAAAGCCCACGAACTGTATCAGCAACACGGCTTGGGTGCGCGTGATGATGCCATGGGAATGCAATACCTGATCCCGAACTGGACGTTTGATAACAAGCGCCCGTGCATGGTTCGCTAAGCGTTATGCCGGTTCTGACAGGAACCGGCACTTCTTCAGGTGTATGATTAACAGAATCAACATGCATAAGGACGGCTTATGAAAATAGTCATTGCTCCGGACTCTTACAAAGAGAGTCTGAGTGCGCTTGAGGTAGCAACTGCGATTGAGCAGGGTTTTCGTGAGATCTGGCCTGATGCGGATTACGTCAAGATCCCGGTTGCCGATGGCGGCGAGGGAACGGTTGAAGCGATGGTTGCCGCAACCGCAGGACGCCTTGTTCATGTTGATGTTACAGGCCCTCTGGGGAGCAGTGTTCAGGCATTTTATGGTTTATCGGGAGATGCGCGCTCGGCATTTATTGAGATGGCTGCAGCCAGCGGGCTGGCGCTGGTACCCTTGGATTCACGTGACCCGCTAAAAACCACCTCCAGGGGAACTGGAGAGCTGATACGTCACGCGCTGGACGCGGGCGTAGAGCATATCGTCATTGGCATTGGCGGTAGCGCAACCAACGATGGCGGCGCGGGGATGGTGCAGGCGCTGGGTGCAAGATTACTGGATGCGCAGAATAACGATATTGCCCATGGTGGTGCGGGGCTGGAAGCGCTTGCCAGGATTGATATCTCGCAGTTAGATGCGCGCCTTGCCGCGTGTCAAATCGAAGTAGCCTGCGACGTGACGAACCGGCTTACCGGTAAAGAGGGCGCGTCGGCGGTATTCGGCCCGCAAAAAGGGGCCACGCCAGAAGTGGTTGCCCGTTTGGATCGAGCGTTAACCCATTATGCTCAGCTGATCTCCCGCGATCTGGACGTTAACGTTCTGGAACTGGCTGGCGGCGGTGCCGCCGGGGGCATGGGCGCGGCACTGTATGCATTTTGCGGCGCGCAGTTGCGTAGCGGTATTGAGATCGTGACCGATGCGTTACATCTTGATGCCTGGGTCGCAGATGCCGATTTAGTGGTGACCGGTGAAGGGCGTATCGACAGCCAGACCATACATGGCAAAGTCCCCGTTGGTGTAGCGAACGTTGCGAAGCGTTATAACAAACCGGTTATCGGTATTGCCGGCAGCCTGACCCCGGATGTGGGCATTGTGCATGACCATGGTATTGATGCTGTTTTTAGCGTGATTTATACCATCTGTACGCTGGAAGATGCGCTGAAGAATGCGAAAGAAAATGTCCGCATGACGGCACGCAACGTGGCTGCAACCCTCAATGCAGGGCTGCAGTTACGCTGAGTTGTAGGCCGGATGAGGCGTTTACGCCGCATCCGGCGAACATCACCCCAATATCCGTTTCGCTTCGCGTGCCACGTTGTCCATCTCATCAAGCAGCTCTAAAAACTCAGGCTCTAGATCTTCTTCCTGGGTTCCACTGCGCAGTTGTTGTTCGATGAGCTGGCACAGGTTCTTCATGCGTGGAACGCCGCTGTAGCCGCAACTACCGTGCAGTTTGTGGATCAAATCGACCAGCCCTTCCGGGTTTTCACCGACCAGCTGTTCCTCGATTTTATTACGCACCTCCGGCAGAAAATCGATCAGCATTTGCAGCATATCGCGCGCCAGATTATTTTTTCCGGCGGCTTGCCGCAACGCCAGCTGCCAGTCGAGCGTCGTGTTCGGGTTGACCACCGGCTCAAGAGGCTCTGTGGCAATAGCCCGGATGGCTGTACCAGTACCAGGTTTGTAGCGCAGCAGCAGATTGTGCAGCTTCTCTTCTTCAATCGGTTTTGCCAGATAGTCAGTCATCCCGGCGCTGAGGAGTTTCTCTTTTTGCCCGGCCATGGCGTGCGCGGTAACCGCAATCACCGGCGTCTGCTGTTGATGAGGGAGTTGATGGATTAGTTCACAGGCGCGAATACCGTCCATATCCGGCATCTGAATATCCATCAAAATCAGATCAAACTGCATCTGTTTGGCGCGATCCACCGCCTGATGCCCGCTGTCGCAAAGTTCGACGTGGCGTACCTTATCCTCCAGTAATGCGCCGATCAGTTTGAGATTCGCCGGGTTGTCATCTACCGCCATGACGGTCATCGCAATTTTGCTCTCGTCGACCAGCAACGGCTCGTTGCTTTGGTTCCGATGACAATACTCCGTCAGGGCAGGCAGCAGGCGGGTTGACGTGAGCGGTTTTAACAGACACGCCGCAGCGCCGCCTTGTTTTAATTTCTCAGCGTTAATCTGCGCATGGCAAGGCAGCGCCAGTAACAAGAAGTCGGTCATTGCCCGGGCGCTTGCCAGCCGTTCATGTTGCATGGTGAGCGGTTCGCGCAGCGTCACCGGTACGCCAAGCAGCAGAATATCGTAGTGTTCTGCCGGCAACGCGGAGAATGACGGGCTATAAATCACCTCCAGCGGCGTTTCGCTCAGGATATCCAGCGTACATTGTGCCGCATTGGCGTTGGGTTCTACGTAGGCTAGTCGTTTCCCGGCCAGACAGCGGGTAGGTGAGCGTTCACTGAGTACGTTAGGATTGAGGTCAAGGCTGATGTGGAACCAGAAGGTTGATCCACGATTGGGCTGACTGTGGAAGGAGATATCCCCGCCCATTTCGTTGACCAGTTTTTGCGTAATCACCAGGCCCAGCCCGGTGCCGCCGTGGCGTCGCGAAATACTGGCATCCGCCTGGCGGAAGGCCTGGAACAGGCGCGACTGATCGCGTTCCGGAATGCCGATACCGGTATCGCGGATTTGCACTTCAATCTGCACTTTGGTGTTACTGAGGGCGCGTTTCTCCACCAGAATATCGATATTGCCGCTCTCGGTAAATTTGATGGCATTGCCGACCAGATTGGTGATGACCTGCTGCAAACGCAGTGGATCGCCAATCACATTGTCTGGCACGTCGTTCTTAATATTGAGCGTTAGCTCCAGCCCTTTATCATGGGAGGAGTGCGCCAACAGCGTCACCACATCGTCCAGCGTGCTACGTAGCGGGAACGGGATACTTTCCAGAATCAACTTGCCTGCTTCCAGTTTGGAGAAGTCGAGCACGTCGTTGATGATGGCCAGCAAATTGTTGGCGGAGCGTTCAATGGTATTCAGGTGATCGCGCTGGGTGGTGTTCAACTCGGTTTTTAGCGTCAGGCGGGTAAAGCCAATCACGCCATTGAGCGGCGTACGCAGCTCATGCGACATGTTTGCCAGAAACTCGGATTTGATACGCGCCGCTTCCTGAGCGCGTTTCTTCGCCAGATCCAGCTCAACGTTCTGGATCTCCATCTGCTCCAGCGTTTCGCGTAGGTCAGATGTGGCCTGATCGATATTGTGCTGCATCTCTTCATGGTAGGCCGCCAGCGACATCGCCATCGAGTTGATGCCGTTTTTCAGCATATCCAACTCGCCCAGCATGAAGCCTTCTACTCGACTGTCGAGCTGCCCTCGTCGTATCCGGTCAACGGTATTCACCATGTTGCGGATAGGGCCGGTCACGTCGCGCATCAGACGCCAGCCAAAAATTAATGCAATACCGATGCAAAACAGCATCATCACGGTTGAAATAAAGATTTCTTTGTACTGCTGTAGCCGCACCGATTTAAGATCTAACTCAAGCGCCACGTACCCCAGCATATTTTTTGTGTTTTTCGCGTCGCTGACTGCAGACTCATCCGGAGAATAACTTTCCGATATAATTGGGGTGCGCAGGATCATGATATCCCCCTGGCGGATGACGCTCAGTTTTCGGGGAAACGGCGCACCGGCAGGCAGCTGCATTTCTGATGGATCGAGATGGAAATTTGACGTGACGAACAGCCGATTATTTTCATCATAGACCGAAATCGCCCGCACAATTTCGGAATGGCGACGGTGCAGCACGCTGATAAGCTGGCCGATAGATTCCCGATTTTGTAGGTTCATGCCATATTCGCTGGAGACTGCGAGTGGCTCAATGATGCTGGCACCAGCATCTTCCAGTTGACGCTGCAAGTCGTTATAGCGATGCACAACAAAAAAGATACTGAGCAGCAAACCTATCAGGACGGTCGGTGCCAGGATCAGAATCATCATGCGAGCGCGCAGGCTGTAGTTGGTCATGGAGTTCCGTTATGGGACAATTAGGGTCACACTGTTAAATAGAGATAACTCTCGTCGATGGCGCAATTCTACTCTGCAAAACGACGCGTGACGACGCGTCAGATCATAACCGTTACCGTCAATGACCTCGATCCTTTTGGTCAGGGCGTCGCTCGCCATAACGGGAAGGCCCTGTTTATACCGGAATTACTGCCCCAGGAAAGCGCTGAGGTGGCAATTACCGAAGATAAAAAACAGTTCGCCCGCGCGCAAGTCAAACGTCGTTTAAACGGCAGCCCAGACCGTGAAGTGCCACGTTGCCCACACTTTGGCGTATGTGGTGGCTGCCAGCAGCAGCATGCCAGCATTTCTTTACAGCAACGTAGCAAAAGCGCGGCGCTGTCACGCTTAATGAAATGTGAAGTGTCAGAGGTTATTGCCGACACGCCATGGGGCTATCGCCGTCGTGCGCGTTTAAGCCTGAACTATCGGGCGAAAGAAAAGCAGTTGCAGATGGGGTTTCGTAAATCTGGCTCCAGTGACATTATCGACGTGAAGCAGTGCCCCGTTTTGGTGCCCCAACTTGAGGCGCTGCTGCCCGATATCAGGGCATGCCTGGAAAGTCTGCAAGGGTTACGCCATCTTGGCCATGTTGAATTAGTGCAGGCTGGCAACGGCACGGTGATGATTTTGCGCCATACGTCGCCGCTAAATACTGCTGATAAAGAAAAACTGGAATGCTTTTCGCATTCTCAGGGACTGTCTTTGTTTCTGGCCCCGCAAGGCGAGATACTGGAACGCGTTTCAGGAGAATCACCCTGGTATGACTCAAATGGGCTACGTTTAACCTTCAGCCCGCGTGATTTTATCCAGGTGAATGCTGGGGTAAATCAACAGATGGTTACCCGAGCGCTGGAATGGCTGGATGTACAACCTGAAGATCGGGTGCTCGATCTGTTTTGCGGCATGGGTAACTTCACGCTGCCGCTAGCAACCCGTGCGGCTAGCGTGGTGGGCGTTGAAGGCGTGCCTGCGCTGGTGGATAAAGGTCGCGAGAACGCTCTGAATAACGGATTACACAATGTGACATTCTTTCATGAGAATCTTGAGGAGGATGTCACCCGGCAGCCGTGGGCAAAGAACGGATTTGACAAAGTTTTACTCGATCCCGCGCGTGCAGGTGCTGCAGGCGTGATGCAACATATTATAAAATTAAAACCGGGTCGCGTTGTTTATGTATCCTGTAATCCTGCTACGCTGGCTCGTGACAGCGAAGCGTTACTCAACGCGGGATACACCATTCAGCGACTGGCGATGCTCGATATGTTCCCGCACACCGGACACCTGGAGTCAATGGTCCTGTTTGAGCATAGGTAATGAATCTTATACCCACTGGATTTCGGCGCGCTGTAGCCTGAAACCCAATGGGTACGGCTTGTCGACTTCGACAGGCCAGGCCCCTTAAGGAGAGGACGATGGTTGCGGTAAGAAGTGCACATATTAATAAAGCTGGTGAGTTTGATCCCAAAAAATGGATCGCCAGTCTGGGGATCACCAGCCAGCAGTCGTGTGAACGCTTAGCCGAAACCTGGGCGTATTGCCTGCAGCAGACACAGGGGCATCCGGATGCGGAGTTGCTGTTGTGGCGCGGCGTGGAGATGGTAGAAATTCTCTCTATGCTGAGTATGGATATGGACACGCTGCGAGCCGCTATGCTTTTCCCTCTGGCGGATGCCAACGTGGTCAGCGAAGACATCCTGAGCGAGAACGCGGGGAAGTCAATCGTCAATCTTATCCATGGCGTGCGTGATATGGCGGCGATACGTCAGCTGAAAGCCACGCATACCGATTCGGTCTCTTCCGAACAGGTTGATAACGTCCGTCGCATGCTGCTGGCCATGGTCGACGACTTCCGCTGTGTGGTCATTAAATTGGCGGAGCGTATCGCGCACCTGCGCGAAGTCAAGGACGCACCAGAAGACGAACGTGTACTGGCGGCAAAAGAGTGCACCAATATCTATGCGCCGCTGGCCAATCGATTAGGTATCGGGCAGTTAAAATGGGAGCTGGAAGATTACTGCTTCCGCTACCTGCATCCGGACGAATACAAGCGAATCGCCAAGCTGTTGCACGAACGCCGTATCGACAGAGAACACTACATTGATGAGTTCGTCGGTCACCTGCGTTCAGAGATGAAAATCGAAGGCGTGAAGGCCGAGGTGTACGGTCGTCCGAAACACATCTACAGCATCTGGCGCAAAATGCAGAAAAAGCAGCTGGCTTTTGATGAGCTGTTCGATGTGCGCGCCGTGCGCATCGTCGCCGAGCGGTTACAGGATTGCTATGCCGCACTGGGGATAGTACATACTCACTATCGGCATCTGCCGGACGAGTTCGATGATTACGTCGCGAATCCCAAACCCAACGGTTATCAATCAATCCATACGGTTGTGTTGGGGCCGGGTGGTAAAACCATCGAAATCCAGATCCGCACTAAACAGATGCACGAGGATGCCGAACTGGGTGTCGCGGCGCACTGGAAGTACAAAGAAGGCACCGCTTCAGGTGCAGCGCGTTCGGGTCATGAAGACCGAATTGCCTGGCTGCGTAAGCTGATCGCCTGGCAGGAAGAGATGGCAGACTCCGGTGAGATGCTCGATGAAGTGCGTAGCCAGGTCTTTGATGACAGAGTTTACGTCTTTACGCCAAAAGGCGATGTGGTGGACTTACCGGCGGGCTCGACGCCGCTAGATTTTGCTTACCATATCCATAGTGATGTCGGTCATCGCTGTATTGGTGCCAAAATTGGTGGGCGCATTGTGCCGTTTACCTACCAGTTGCAGATGGGCGATCAAATTGAAATCATCACCCAGAAGCAGCCAAACCCAAGTCGCGATTGGCTGAACCCTAACCTCGGGTACGTGACCACAAGCCGTGGGCGCTCCAAGATCCATGCCTGGTTCCGCAAGCAGGATCGCGACAAGAATATCCTCGCGGGCAGACAAATCCTTGATGATGAACTGGCGCACTTAGGCATTAGTCTGAAAGAAGCCGAAAAGCATCTGCTGCCGCGCTACAACTTTAACGAGCTGGAAGAGCTGCTGGCGGCGATTGGCGGTGGGGATATCCGTCTTAACCAGATGGTGAACTTCCTGCAATCGCAGTTTAACAAGCCGAGCGCCGCCGAGCAGGATGCCGCCGCGCTGAAGCAGTTGCAGCAGAAAACGCATGCGCCACAAAACCGCCGTAAAGATGATGGTCGCGTGGTGGTTGAAGGGGTAGGTAACCTGATGCACCACATCGCACGCTGCTGCCAGCCGATTCCTGGCGATGAGATTGTGGGGTTCATCACCCAGGGGCGCGGTATATCCGTGCATCGGGCGGATTGCGAACAGCTGGTAGAACTGCGTTCTCATGCGCCGGAGCGTATCGTCGATGCGGTTTGGGGCGAAAGCTACTCGGCGGGGTATTCGCTGGTGGTCCGCGTCCAGGCGAACGATCGTAGCGGTTTATTGCGCGATATCACCACCATCCTCGCCAATGAGAAGGTGAACGTGCTGGGGGTTGCCAGTCGTAGCGATACCAAACAGCAGCTTGCCACCATCGACATGACCATCGAAATCTATAATCTGCAGGTGCTCGGGCGCGTACTTGGCAAGCTCAATCAGGTGCCGGATGTGATCGACGCGCGTCGTCTGCACGGTAATTAATCATTTGTAGGCCGGATAAGGCGTGCCGCCATCCGGCAATATCACCATGCCCGATGGCGCTTTGCTTATCGGGCCTACGTTTTCAGGATCTTGTAATGAACCAAATCGACCGACTGCTCGGTATTATGCAGCGCCTGCGCGACCCAGAAAACGGCTGTCCGTGGGATAAAGAGCAGACTTTCGCCACCATCGCCCCCTATACCCTCGAAGAAACCTATGAAGTGCTCGATGCCATTGCGCGTGAAGACTTCGACGATCTGCGTGGAGAGTTGGGGGATTTACTGTTCCAGGTGGTGTTTTACGCGCAGATGGCACAGGAAGAAGAGCGCTTTAATTTTGATGATATTTGTGCGGCCATCAGCGATAAACTTGAACGCCGTCATCCGCATGTTTTTGCCGATGTTTCCGCCAGCAACAGCACTGAGGTGTTAACCCGTTGGGAGCAAATTAAAAGCGAAGAACGTGCGCAGAAAGCCCAACATTCCGCATTGGACGATATTCCCCGTAGTTTACCGGCGCTGATGCGCGCTCAAAAAATCCAGAAACGCTGCTCAAATGTTGGTTTTGACTGGAAGACGTTAGGACCGGTGGTCGACAAGGTTTATGAAGAGATCGACGAAGTCATGTTCGAAGCGAAGCAGGCCGTCGTCGACCAGGCTAAACTGGAGGAGGAAATGGGCGACCTGCTGTTTGCCACGGTCAATATGGCCCGCCATTTAGGCACAAAAGCCGAGACCGCATTACAGAAAGCGAACGAAAAATTTGAGCGACGTTTTCGTGAAGTCGAACGGATTGTTGCTGAACGCGGTCTGGAAATGACTGGTGTTGATCTGGAAACTATGGAAGAAGTCTGGCAACAGGTAAAACGCCAGGAAATTGATCTCTAAGGGGTTTCGTCGGTCAAGGGCGATTTGTGTGATTTTTTAAATAACAAGCGATTGATTTACGTCAAAAACATTTACCTCAAAGGGGCTATTTTCTCACTCCCGATGTTAATGTGAGCCTGGTGAAGAGGAGGAATAATGAAAGTTTGTGGCGCTCGCCATGTTCGGGTATACTACTTTCCCGTCTTGGTAATTCCATCGTTTCACCCTAACTTCTCAGGTCCAGCATGACAACGAACTATATTTTTGTGACCGGCGGGGTCGTATCCTCTCTGGGAAAAGGCATTGCCGCAGCCTCCCTGGCAGCCATTCTTGAAGCCCGTGGCCTCAATGTAACCATGATGAAACTGGATCCGTACATCAACGTCGATCCAGGTACTATGAGCCCAATCCAACACGGGGAAGTGTTCGTTACCGAAGACGGCGCTGAAACCGATCTGGACCTGGGTCACTACGAGCGTTTCATCCGCACCAAAATGAGCCGCCGCAACAACTTCACCACCGGTCGTATTTACTCTGACGTTCTGCGTAAAGAACGTCGTGGCGACTATCTGGGCGCAACCGTTCAGGTTATCCCGCACATCACGAATGCGATCAAAGAACGCGTTCTGGAAGGCGGTGAAGGTCATGATGTTGTTCTGGTCGAAATCGGCGGAACCGTTGGGGATATCGAATCTCTGCCGTTCCTTGAAGCGATTCGCCAGATGGCCGTGGAAATTGGCCGCGAACATACGCTGTTTATGCATCTGACGCTGGTTCCCTACATGGCAGCGGCAGGTGAAGTCAAAACTAAACCGACTCAGCACTCTGTAAAAGAGCTGCTTTCTATCGGTATTCAGCCTGATATTCTGATTTGCCGCTCCGATCGTGCTGTTCCGGCTAATGAACGTGCAAAAATTGCATTGTTCTGTAACGTCCCGGAAAAAGCGGTGATTTCTCTGAAAGATGTCGATTCTATCTATAAAATTCCAGGCCTGTTGAAATCTCAGGGGCTGGACGATTATATTTGTAAACGATTCAGCTTGAACTGTCCGGAAGCAAATCTGTCAGAATGGGAACAGGTTATCTACGAAGAAGCCAATCCGGCAGGCGAAGTGACTATCGGTATGGTCGGCAAGTACATTGAGCTGCCGGATGCCTATAAGTCAGTTATCGAAGCGCTGAAGCACGGTGGTCTGAAGAATCGTGTCACCGTCAACATCAAGCTGATCGATTCGCAGGATGTTGAAACGCGCGGTGTTGAGATCCTGAAAGGTCTCGACGCTATCCTGATCCCAGGTGGCTTCGGCTACCGTGGTGTTGAAGGTAAAATCGCGACGGCACGCTTTGCGCGTGAGAACAATATTCCTTATCTGGGCATTTGCCTGGGTATGCAGGTAGCGTTGATTGAGTTTGCTCGTAACGTCGTGGGTATGGACAACGCCAACTCCACGGAATTTGTGCCAGACTGTAAGTACCCGGTGGTGGCCCTGATTACCGAATGGCGTGATGAAGACGGCAACGTCGAAGTCCGTACCGAGAAGAGCGATCTGGGCGGCACGATGCGCCTTGGTGCGCAGCAGTGTCAGCTGGACGACGAGAGTCTGGTGCGTAAGCTGTACGGCACGCCGACAATTGTTGAACGCCATCGCCACCGCTACGAAGTCAACAATATGCTGTTGAAACAAATTGAAGCTGCGGGTCTGCGTGTTGCAGGCCGCTCCGGTGATGATCAGTTGGTCGAGATCATTGAGGTACCGAATCATCCGTGGTTCGTGGCCTGTCAGTTCCACCCGGAATTTACTTCCACGCCACGTGATGGGCACCCGCTGTTTGCCGGCTTTGTGAAAGCCGCCAGTGAACATCAGAAGCGTCAGGCGAAGTAAGAAGTAAAAAGTTAGAACGGCAATGCACCCATCCGGGTGCATTGTTTGTCTGGAGTTTTAGTTTAACTTGTACTGAGGAAAACCTAATGTCCAAAATCGTTAAAATCATCGGTCGTGAAATCATCGACTCCCGTGGTAACCCGACTGTTGAAGCCGAAGTACACCTGGAAGGTGGTTTCGTTGGTATGGCAGCAGCGCCGTCAGGTGCTTCTACTGGTTCCCGCGAAGCACTGGAACTGCGCGATGGCGACAAATCCCGTTTCATGGGTAAAGGCGTACTGAAAGCGGTTGGCGCGGTAAACGGCCCAATTGCTCAGGCTCTGCTGGGTAAAGATGCTAAAGATCAGGCTGGCATCGACAAGATCATGATCGATCTGGACGGTACTGAAAACAAATCCAACTTCGGTGCAAACGCCATTCTGGCTGTGTCCCTGGCGAACGCCAAAGCAGCAGCTGCTGCTAAAGGCCTGCCGCTGTATGCACACATCGCAGAACTGAACGGTACTCCGGGCAAATTCTCTATGCCGGTTCCGATGATGAACATCATCAACGGTGGTGAGCACGCTGACAACAACGTCGACATCCAGGAATTTATGATTCAGCCGGTTGGCGCTAAATCCCTGAAAGAAGCCGTACGTATGGGTTCTGAAGTGTTCCACAACCTGGCTAAAGTTCTGAAAGCCAAAGGTATGAACACTGCAGTTGGTGACGAAGGTGGCTACGCGCCGAACCTGGGTTCCAACGCAGAAGCTCTGGCTGTTATTGCTGAAGCGGTTAAAGCAGCAGGCTACGAGCTGGGCAAAGACATCACTCTGGCGATGGACTGTGCAGCATCTGAATTCTACAAAGACGGTAAATACGTTCTGGCTGGCGAAGGCAACAAAGCATTCACCTCCGAAGAATTCACTCACTTCCTGGAAGAACTGACCAAACAGTACCCGATCGTGTCCATCGAAGATGGTCTGGACGAGTCTGACTGGGATGGTTTCGCATACCAGACTAAAGTACTGGGCGACAAAATCCAGCTGGTTGGTGACGATCTGTTCGTAACCAACACCAAGATCCTGAAAGAAGGCATCGACAAAGGCATCGTTAACTCCATCCTGATCAAATTCAACCAGATCGGTTCTCTGACCGAAACTCTGGCTGCGATCAAAATGGCGAAAGACGCTGGCTACACGGCTGTCATCTCTCACCGTTCTGGCGAAACTGAAGACGCAACCATCGCTGACCTGGCTGTTGGTACCGCTGCAGGCCAGATCAAAACCGGTTCTATGAGCCGTTCTGACCGCGTTGCTAAGTACAACCAGCTGATTCGTATCGAAGAAGCGCTGGGTGAACAAGCGCCGTACAACGGTCGTAAAGAGATCAAAGGTCAGGCGTAATCCTGCTCTTTAGCTCTTAACGTAAAAACCCGCTTCGGCGGGTTTTTTATGTCTTTAAAGTAGCAGCGGCAGCGTCGCACTGGCGGTTTGCTGACTCACATCGCTGTACTTTTCATCCAGCGCGATAAGCGATGTGGTGAGCAATTCAACTAATAACATTACGCCCACTTTGGCATTGAGCGCCCCAGCACTCAGGGGCCCTTCGGGTTTGGCTGCAACCAGTTGGATATCACTCAGTGAAGCCAGCGGACTGCGCGGCGTGTTGCTCAGCGCCAGTACGGGGACGCCATGCTTACGCGCAAGTTTAACGACATGAAGCAGATCGCGAGTGGAGCCTGAACTGGAAATTGCCACCACCAGCGAGTTTTTGGAAAGCGTAGTGGCATTCATGGCGGCACGATGCATGTCGCTGAACAGTTGTGCGGGCTTGCCCAGACGTAACAGTTTGTAATGCAGATATTCCCCCAGAATCGCACTGGCCGCCACGCCATAAATCTGTACCGACTGGGCCTGGTGCAGCGCGAGGGCGGCAGCTTCGAGTAATGTCCTGTCGAGTAATTTTGCGGTGTCCTGCAAGGCCTGTACGGATTCATTGACCACATTGTCAATCTCATCGCCGCCGTGTTCGATCGGCTGTCCGTGCTGGAGATCAAGCGCCAGCGCCATCTTAAATTCGTTATAGCCCTTACATCCTAGCGTGCGGCACAGACGCGTGACGCTGGCCTCGCTGGTGTCGCTTTCGCGCGCCAGTTCGGTAATCGTTAGATAGACAACTTTTGCCGGATCGCTCAGCACAAACTCACCCAGCTTCTGCTGTGTACGGCTGTATCCGTCTACGCCCTGGCGCAGTCTCAGCAGCAGGTTTTCATTTTCAGGCATGCAAAATCCTTAATACGTTTCTCTGGCGATAGTGTGGCGGAAAGCGGGGGAGAGATGCCAGTCATTTCAAAAAAGTATGATCGACTTCCAGAATTTTGATGATAATTTTCATTTATAAAATTATTTATGGTAAAAATTTTCATCAATTGTCAGGGGAATGAAAAAATGATGAATATGTTTAGCGGCGCGTCGTCAGGGGCGTGGTTTGAAAAGGCACAGCGGTTTGGCAAATCGTTTATGCTGCCAATTGCGATATTACCCGCTGCGGGGCTGTTACTGGGTATTGGTGGTGCATTATCAAACCCCAATACGTTGACGGCCTACCCGTTTTTAGATGTTGACTGGTTGCAGGCTATCTTCACTATCATGACCAGCGCGGGATCCATTGTGTTCGCCAACTTGTCGGTGCTTTTTGCGGTGGGTGTAGCAGTGGGTCTGGCGAAGACGGATAAAGGCACTGCGGGGCTTGCCGCGCTGCTGGCGTTTCTGGTGATGAATGCCACTATCAACGCTTTGCTGATCCTGAACGGGACGCTGGCGCATGAGAACCCAGGTGCTGTTGGTCAGGGAATGACGCTGGGTATCCAGACGCTGGAAACGGGTGTGTTTGGTGGTGTGGTGATAGGCCTTGTTACCTGCGCGCTGCACAGTCGCTTTAATAAAGTCTCGCTACCGCAGTTTCTGGGTTTCTTTAGCGGCTCGCGCTTTGTTCCGATCATTAGCTCGCTTGCGGCGATTGCAGTCGGTGCCGCAATGACGGTGGTCTGGCCCCATTTCCAGAAACTCATATTTGGACTGGGTGGCCTTGTTGATGCAACGGGTTATCTGGGAACTCTGTTGTACGGTTTTATCCTGCGTATGCTTGGTCCACTGGGTCTGCATCATATCTTTTATCTGCCATTCTGGACGACGGCACTCGGTGGCAGTGAAATCGTTAACGGCCAATTAGTGGAAGGTACACAACGTATTTTCTTCGCTCAGCTTGCCGATCCGAACACTCAGCAGTTCTATGTGGGTACCTCGCGCTTTATGTCCGGGCGCTTCATTACCATGATGTTCGGTCTGCTTGGGGCATGTCTGGCGATGTACCACACGGCGAAGTCAGAGAACAAAAAAGTTGTCGCGGGTCTGCTGCTGTCTGCTGCGCTGACTTCCTTCCTGACCGGCATCACTGAGCCTATTGAGTTCTCCTTCCTGTTCGTGGCACCCGTGTTATATGTCATTCACGCCTTCTTCGATGGCCTGGCATTTATGATTGCCCATATTTTACATATCACCATCGGGCAAACCTTCTCGGGAGGACTGATCGATTTCATCCTCTTTGGCGTATTGCAGGGCGAAGCGAAAACCAACTGGATGTACGTGCCTATGGTGGGCGTGCCGTGGTTCTTCCTGTACTACTTCACCTTCCGCTATTTGATCAACCGCTTTGGCTGGATGACGCCGGGTCGTGAGAACGCAACGTTAGTAGAAAATGCGTTGCCTCAAAGCGAACGTGCCGCAGCAGTGGTTGCCGGACTGGGGGGCAAAGAGAATCTGGAAGAGGTGGATTGTTGCGCCACGCGACTACGCGTGACGGTGAAAGATGGCAGCAAGGTTGATGAAGCCGCACTGAAAGCAACCGGGGCGCGTGGCGTGATTATTCGTGGCAATGGTGTTCAGGTGATTTATGGCCCGCACGTCACCATTATCAAAAATGAAGTTGAAGAGATTTTATCGTAATGAAAACTGTACTGGATACGCTGAAAGGTAAGTTAATTGTCTCCTGTCAGGCGCTGGAAAATGAGCCTCTGCACAGCCCGTTTATCATGTCACGGATGGCATTGGCGGCAGCACAGGGAGGGGCTGTCGGTATCCGTGCGAACAGCGTTGTGGACATTCGCGCCATTAAAGAAAGCGTCGCACTGCCGATCATTGGGATCATCAAACGTGATTATCCGGGTAGCGACGTGTTTATCACCGCCACTATGAAGGAAGTGGATGAGTTAATGACCGTTGAGCCGGAAATTATTGCCCTTGATGCGACTGCGCGCCCACGTCCCGGTGGGCAAACGCTGGACGCGTTGGTTATGCAGATTCGCGCGCGCTACCCATCTGTGCTGTTGATGGCGGACATCGCCAGCGTAGACGAAGCCGTCACCGCAGAACGACTGGGTTTTGACTGCGTGGGTACGACGCTTTATGGCTACACGGCAGAGACGCGTGGGCATGTGCTCGCGGATAACGACTGTGGTTTTTTACGTGAGGTACTGGCTGCAGTCAGCCTGCCGGTAGTGGCAGAGGGGAATGTCGACACCCCTGAACGGGCTGCACACTGTCTGGCATTAGGCGCGCATACCGTAGTGGTAGGGGGCGCAATCACCCGTCCGCAACAAATAACGGCACGCTTTGTCACGGCGATCGCCTCGTAAAGCAACGATCGGGCATGATACTTTGGCGGGGATCTGCGATAATTATCGTTTATCCCCACATTGAGAAGACTATGCAGTACCCGATTAATGAGATGTTCCAGACCCTGCAAGGTGAGGGTTATTTTACCGGCGTCCCCGCCATTTTTATTCGTTTACAGGGATGCCCGGTTGGCTGTGCCTGGTGCGATACCAAACACACCTGGGATAAGCTTGAGGATCGGGAAGTCTCGCTTTACAGCATCCTGGCCAAGACTAAAGAGAGCGATAAATGGGGCGCGGCGAGCGGCGAAGATCTGCTGGCTGTGATTCAGCGTCAGGGCTATACCGCCCGCCATGTGGTGATCACCGGTGGTGAACCCTGCATTCACGACCTGATGCCGCTGACCGACTTGCTGGAAAAGAATGGCTTTAGCTGCCAGATTGAAACCAGTGGCACGCATGAAGTCCGCTGTACGCCGAACACCTGGGTGACTGTCTCTCCCAAGGTGAATATGCGCGGCGGCTATGACGTGTTATCTCAGGCGCTGGAACGCGCCAATGAAATCAAGCACCCGGTGGGGCGTGTTCGCGACATTGAAGCACTGGATGAACTGCTGGCGACGTTGACCGATGATAAGCCGCGCATCATTGCTTTACAGCCGATCAGTCAGAAGGATGATGCCACGCGCCTGTGTATTGATACCTGCATTGCGCGTAACTGGCGTCTGTCGATGCAAACGCATAAATATCTGAATATTGCCTGATAAATTTTGCCGGGTGCGCTTCGCTTGCCCGGCCTACGCTTGTAGATACGTGTAGGCCGTATAAGGCGCTCCGCCATCCGGCAATGACTCTGAATCACTCGCCGCGATAGACGCAGCCCGCCGTGCAGGTCTCTTTTACCATCACCGCGCTCAGCAGCGGAACCAGCGGTTTCATCTCATCCCAGATCCACTTCGCCAGTACTTCACTGGTCGGATTCTCAAGACCCGGAATATCATTCAAATAGTAGTGATCAAGGCGATTGTACGTCGGCTTAAATGCCGCTTTTAACTCGGAAAAGTCCATAATCCAACCGGTATGGGGATCGACTTCACCCGTAATTTCAAGACGCACCATAAATGAGTGACCATGCAGACGGCCACATTTGTGCCCTTCTGGTACGTGCGGCAGGTGGTGAGCGGCTTCGAAGGTGAAATCTTTAAACAGGGTGGTGGACATTATCTACTCTCAAGAATGCAAAAAACCGCCGTAGGGTACCTTATAATACGAATTTTATCATTAGTTAAACGGGCGCTGGGTATCCTGATAGTGCATTTGCGCAATCAATATCAAATAACTATTTATATATCATATGGTTATTAAATCTGTTTTGCCGTTAATAACTATAGCTAAAACAGGTTAGTCCATTTGGTTATTTGTTATTTCTATCCCTTCTTTAATTGTTACTATTCTCGCCGTTAACCTTATCTTCAGTTTGGGTTTTATTGCTTAAATCCGCTTTGCTTACTGGAACATGACAACGCATGACGACACAGGCCCCACTTTCCGCTTTGCTTCCGCTAAACCCGGAACAGCTGGCACGCCTTCAGGCGGCCACGACCGATCTCTCGCCCGCGCAGCTTGCGTGGGTTTCTGGCTATTTCTGGGGCGTGCTGAATCAGCAGCCGGGCGCTAATGCGGTTATTCCTGCACCTGCTGCCGAAATGCCGGGGATCACGCTCATCTCCGCCTCGCAGACCGGTAATGCGCGCCGTGTGGCGGAAGCCCTGCGTGACGATCTTATTGCCGCGAAGCTCAATGTCACCCTGATCAATGCCGGCGACTATAAATTTAAAAATATTGCCAACGAGAAATTGCTGGTCGTGGTGGCCTCGACGCAGGGAGAGGGTGAGCCGGCGGAAGAAGCGGTGGCGTTGCATAAATTCCTGTTCTCTAAAAAAGCGCCGAAACTTGAAAATACCGCCTTCGCCGTGTTTGGCCTTGGCGATACCTCTTATGAGTTTTTCTGCCAGTCTGGCAAAAACTTCGACAGCAAACTGGCGGAGCTTGGCGGTGAACGCTTGCTGGATCGTGTAGATGCAGATGTTGAATATCAACCGGCAGCTGCGCAGTGGCGCGCCCGTCTGGTTGATGTGTTGAAGGCACGAGCGCCTGCTGCACCTTCTGTACAGGCCGCTGCGAGCGGTGCGATTAACGAGGTGCATACCAGTCCGTACACTAAAGAAGCGCCGCTTAGCGCGTCGCTTTCCGTGAATCAGAAAATCACCGGTCGAGACTCCGAAAAAGACGTGCGTCATATCGAAATCGATCTGGGCGATTCCGGCCTGCGCTATCAGCCCGGCGACGCCCTCGGCGTGTGGTATCAAAACGATCCGGCGCTGGTCAAAGAGATTGTTGAACTGCTGTGGCTGAAAGGCGACGAGCCGGTCACGGTTGATGGCAAATTGCTACCGCTTACCGACGCGCTGCAGTGGCACTTCGAACTGACGGTTAACACAGCCAATATTGTAGAAAATTACGCCACCTTAACGCGCAGTGAAACGTTGCTGCCGCTGGTGGGCGATAAAGCGCAGTTGCAACACTATGCCGCCACCACGCCTATCGTCGACATGCTGCGCTTTTCTCCGGCGCAGCTGGACGCGGAAGCGTTAATCGGTCTGCTGCGTCCGTTGACCCCGCGCCTGTACTCAATAGCCTCCTCACAGGCGGAAGTCGAAAGCGAAGTACACGTGACCGTCGGTGCCGTGCGGTTTGACGTCGAAGGCCGTGCGCGTGCTGGCGGAGCCTCGAGCTTCCTCGCCGACCGCGTTGGCGAAGAAGGAGAAGTACGTGTGTTCATTGAACATAACGACAACTTCCGTCTGCCAGCCAATCCTGAAACACCGGTCATTATGATTGGGCCGGGGACGGGAATTGCACCGTTCCGCGCCTTTATGCAGCAGCGTGCTGCCGATGAAGCGACGGGTAAAAACTGGCTGTTCTTTGGCAATCCGCACTTTACCGAAGATTTTCTCTACCAGGTGGAGTGGCAGCGCTACGTCAAAGAGGGCGTACTTACCCGGATCGATCTCGCCTGGTCACGCGACCAAAAAGAAAAAGTCTACGTACAAGATAAACTGCGCCAACAAGGTGCGGAACTGTGGCGCTGGATTAATGACGGGGCGCACATTTATGTCTGCGGCGACGCCAATCGCATGGCGAAAGACGTTGAGCAGGCTTTGCTGGAAGTGATTGCCGAATTCGGTGCGATGGATACCGAAGCGGCGGATGAATTTTTAAGTGAGCTGCGCGTTGAGCGCCGTTATCAGCGAGATGTCTACTAATGAGTGAAAAACATCCAGGGCCACTGGTGGTCGAAGGTAAGCTGTCCGACGCTGAACGTATGAAGCTGGAAAGCAACTATCTGCGCGGCACCATTGCGGAAGATTTAAATGACGGCCTCACCGGCGGTTTTAAAGGTGATAACTTTCTGCTGATCCGTTTTCACGGTATGTACCAGCAGGATGACCGCGATATTCGCGCCGAGCGCGCCGAGCAGAAGCTGGAGCCACGTCATGCAATGCTGCTGCGCTGCCGTCTGCCGGGTGGGGTCATCACCACTAAACAATGGCAGGCGATCGATAAGTTTGCTCATGACAACACGATTTACGGCAGCATCCGTCTGACCAACCGTCAGACCTTTCAGTTTCACGGCATTCTGAAGAAGAACGTCAAGCCGGTGCATCAGATGCTCAACTCGGTCGGACTGGACGCGCTGGCGACCGCCAACGACATGAACCGTAACGTGTTGTGTACCTCCAACCCGTACGAGTCCGAGTTACACGCGGAAGCCTACGAGTGGGCGAAGAAAATCTCTGAACACCTGTTGCCGCGCACCCGGGCGTATGCAGAGATTTGGCTGGATCAGAAAAAAGTCGCCACCACCGATGAAGAGCCGATCCTCGGTCAAACTTATCTGCCGCGTAAGTTCAAAACGACGGTGGTTATTCCGCCGCAGAACGATATCGATCTGCATGCCAACGACATGAACTTCGTCGCGGTGGCAGAAAACGGCAAACTGGTGGGGTTCAACCTGCTGGTTGGCGGTGGGCTGTCTATTGAGCACGGTAACAAGAAAACCTACGCGCGTACCGCCAGTGAATTTGGCTATTTGCCGCTGGAGCACACGCTGGCCGTTGCGGAAGCAGTGGTGACTACCCAGCGCGACTGGGGTAATCGTACCGACCGTAAAAACGCCAAAACCAAATACACGCTGGAGCGCGTCGGCGTTGAGACCTTTAAGGCAGAAGTGGAACGCCGGGCGGGCATCAAATTTGAATCGATTCGCCCGTATGAGTTTACCGGTCGCGGCGATCGTATCGGCTGGGTGAAGGGCATCGACAAAAAATGGCACCTGACGCTGTTTATTGAGAATGGCCGTATTCTGGATTATCCGGGACGTCCGCTGAAAACCGGGTTACTGGAGATAGCAAAGATCCACAAAGGCGAGTTCCGTATTACCGCCAACCAGAACCTGATCATTGCCGGTGTGCCGGAAAGCGAGAAGGCGAAGATCGAGAAGATTGCGCAGCAGAGCGGCTTAATGAATGCCGTGACTCCGCAGCGTGAAAACTCGATGGCCTGCGTCTCGTTCCCGACCTGTCCGCTGGCGATGGCGGAAGCAGAGCGCTTCCTGCCGACGTTTATCGACAGCATTGACGCTCTGATGGCGAAATACGCGTTGAGCGACGAAAACATTGTGCTGCGCGTGACGGGCTGCCCGAACGGTTGTGGTCGTGCCATGCTGGCAGAAGTCGGCCTGGTCGGGAAAGCGCCGGGACGTTACAACCTGCACCTGGGGGGTAACCGTATCGGGACGCGTATTCCACGGATGTTCAAAGAGAACATCACCGAGACAGAAATTCTGGCCTTGCTGGATGAACTGATTGGGCGCTGGGCAAAAGAGCGTGAAGTGGGTGAAGGCTTCGGCGATTTTACGGTGCGTGCGGGCATTATTCGCCCGGTGCTCGATCCCGCCCGGGATTTCTGGGAATAACCTGAATTGCCGGATGGCGGCATAAATGCCTTATCCGGCCTACCGACTGCGTAGGCCGGATAAGCGCAGCACCATCAGGCATAGGATGAGGTAATCATGTCCGTACTCGATCTACACGCATTAAACGACCTACCAAAAGTTGAGCGCGTCATGGCGCTGGCGGAAACCAACAGCCAGCTGGAAAAACTGAGCGCGCAGGATCGTGTGGCGTGGGCGCTGGAGAATCTGCCCGGCGACTACGTGCTCTCTTCAAGCTTTGGTATTCAGGCGGCGGTTAGCCTGCACCTGGTGAATCAGATTCGCCCGGATATCCCGGTGATCCTTACCGATACCGGCTATTTGTTCCCGGAAACCTACCAGTTTATTGACGAGTTAACGGACACGCTCAAACTCAATCTGCAGGTTTACCGGGCAAAAGAGAGTGCCGCCTGGCAGGAAGCGCGCTATGGCAAACTGTGGGAACAGGGCGTTGAAGGCATTGAGAAATACAATGACATCAACAAAGTCGAGCCGATGAACCGGGCGCTGCAAGAACTCAATGCGCAAACCTGGTTTGCCGGCCTGCGTCGTGAGCAATCCGGCAGTCGTGCCCATTTGCCGGTACTGGCTATCCAGCGTGGCGTGTTCAAACTGCTGCCGATCATCGACTGGGACAACCGCACGGTGTACCAGTACCTGCAACAACACGGGCTGAAGTATCATCCGCTGTGGGAGCAAGGCTATCTGTCGGTAGGCGATACCCACACCACCCGTAAATGGGAACCGGGCATGGCGGAAGAAGATACGCGCTTCTTCGGACTGAAGCGGGAGTGCGGATTGCACGAAGGGTAATCGGTAACATGCCCGGTAAGCATCTGCATGCTACCGGGCAGGATACGGGTGAATTAGCCCGCCTTTGCCAGCTCTTTGACCAGTGGCAGCATAATGCGTACCACGTCGCGACTGCGGTGCTCAATACGGCCGGGTAACGCTTTATCAATATGCTGCTGGTTATCAAGTCGAACGTCGTGCCAGCTGTTGCCTGCAGGGAATGAGGCGGTTTTGGCTCGCTGCTGATAGCCGTCTTTGTTACCCAGATTCCAGTTGGTGGCTTCGACGGAGAGCACGGCAATCCCCGCTTTGTCGAACACCTCCGCATCGTTACAACATCCAGTGCCTTTCGGGTAGTTCTTGTTCAGACCGGGATTAGTGCTGGCGGAGATACCGCGACTGCGTGCAATAGCCAGCGCCCGGTCGCGCGTGAGCTTACGAACCGCTTCAGGTGTTTTTTGCCCGCTGTTGAAATAGAGCTTATCGCCGACGATCAGGTTATCGAGATTAATCACCAGCAGCGTATTTTTCTTCTCGGCGGCGCTCATGCGTTTGAGTACGTTCTCTGCGCCGAGCTTGCCTTCTTCTTCTCCGCTGGTGGCGATAAAGCGAATGCCGTACTCGGTCGGGACATTCTTGAGTTTTTCTGCCAGTTCCAGCATCACGCCGAGACCCGCCGCGTTATCGTCAATCCCTTGCAGCGTTAATCCACCGAGATTAGCATCGGAGTCGGCATCGCTTTGCGGCGCGTAGGTATCAAGGTGCGCCATAATAATAATCTGCTGCGGTGCCTTACCTTCATGTGCTGCAATTACCGTGCTACCCGTTACGTTATGCCAGTTTTTATGGTTATTTTTGGCGGTATACACATAGCGGCTATTAAACGTCCGAATATCACTGCTGTATCCCATCTGCTGAAACTGCTGACGTAAATAATCGGCAGACAACATTTCTGCAGGCGAGCCCGTCACGCGGCCAGGAAAAAACGTTGCAATATGGCGGGCCTGGAAGTTGGCGATATCTCCGGGCTTCGAAGAGGTTGCCTGTGCGGGAAGGATAAAGCACACGCCGAGCGCCAGGGCAGCAGGAAAGTGGCGCAATGCGGAAAACATAGTGAGTCCTTAAATACCAAGCATAAATTTTTACCCGCTAGTATGAAACCGTGATCGGGGTAAAACAATTTCATTTGCTCCTAAATGCCCGAAATCCGGCGGCTTAAGCACTTTTTGATATTTGCTTTTCCAGATCGTTATTCCTTTGAGGAACTACTCATTCCAATTCGTAATTTCATTCGTTCTCTTGCCCTCCCTATAGTCGAGTTATCTGAGCATCGTTAGAACAATAACGGCATTACATAGGAACGGTTATGGATCAAAAACGACTTACCCACCTGCGGCAACTGGAAGCGGAAAGCATCCATATTATTCGTGAGGTGGCCGCCGAGTTTTCTAATCCGGTGATGATGTATTCCATCGGCAAAGACTCCAGCGTAATGCTGCATCTGGCGCGCAAAGCGTTTTATCCCGGCACGCTGCCGTTCCCGTTGCTACATGTGGACACCGGCTGGAAATTCAGCGAGATGTATGAATTCCGTGACCGTACAGCCAAGGCTTACGGCTGCGAGTTGTTGGTGCATAAAAACCCGGAAGGGGTGGCGATGGGGATTAACCCGTTTGTCCACGGCAGCGCCAAGCATACCGACATCATGAAAACCGAAGGGCTGAAGCAGGCGCTGAACAAATACGGCTTTGACGCCGCGTTCGGTGGTGCCCGCCGCGATGAAGAGAAATCGCGTGCCAAAGAGCGAATTTATTCCTTCCGCGATCGTTTTCATCGCTGGGACCCGAAAAACCAGCGTCCGGAACTGTGGCACAACTACAACGGGCAGATTAACAAAGGCGAAAGCATTCGCGTGTTCCCGCTTTCGAACTGGACTGAACAGGATATCTGGCAGTACATCTGGTTGGAAAATATCGACATTGTACCGCTGTACCTGGCCGCGGAGCGCCCGGTGCTGGAACGTGATGGCATGCTGATGATGATCGATGACGACAGGATCGATCTGCAACCCGGTGAGGTTATCAAAAAACGCATGGTGCGTTTCCGCACGCTTGGCTGCTGGCCGCTTACCGGCGCCGTGGAGTCAAACGCGCAGACGCTGCCGGAAATTATCGAAGAAATGCTGGTCTCAACCACCAGTGAACGTCAGGGCCGCGTGATTGACCGCGACCAGGCGGGCTCCATGGAGCTGAAGAAACGTCAGGGGTATTTCTAAGGAGCCGCCATGAACACGACACTTGCACAACAAATTGCTAATGAAGGCGGCGTTGAAGCCTGGATGGTTGCCCAGCAACACAAAAGCCTGCTGCGCTTTTTAACCTGCGGCAGCGTGGATGACGGGAAAAGCACGCTGATTGGCCGCCTGCTGCACGACACGCGCCAGATTTACGAAGATCAGCTCTCAACGCTGCATAACGACAGCAAACGTCATGGTACCCAGGGTGAGAAACTGGATCTGGCGCTGCTGGTTGACGGGTTACAGGCCGAGCGTGAGCAGGGGATCACCATCGACGTGGCCTACCGCTATTTCTCCACGGAGAAACGCAAATTTATTATCGCCGATACGCCAGGGCATGAGCAGTACACCCGGAACATGGCCACCGGTGCATCCACATGCGATCTGGCGATCCTGCTGATTGATGCACGTAAAGGTGTGCTGGACCAGACTCGCCGCCACAGTTTTATCTCCACGCTGCTGGGGATCAAACATCTGGTGGTGGCGATCAATAAAATGGATCTGGTGAGCTTCAGCGAAGAAACATTTACCCGCATTCGCGAAGATTATCTGACCTTTGCCGAACAGTTGCCGGGCAATCTGGATATTCGCTTTGTGCCGCTTTCTGCGCTGGAAGGCGACAACGTGGCCTCCCAGAGTAAAAACATGCCATGGTATAGCGGCCCGACGCTGCTGGAGGTACTGGAAACGGTAGAGATCCAGCGTGCTGTTGAGGCCCAACCGATGCGTTTCCCGGTACAGTATGTGAATCGCCCGAACCTGGATTTTCGTGGTTATGCCGGAACTCTTGCCTCCGGTCGCGTAACGGTAGGCCAGCGAATCAAAGTGCTACCGTCTGGCGTTGAATCAAGCGTCGCGCGGATCGTCACCTTTGACGGCGACCTCCAGGAAGCGCATGCGGGCGAAGCGATTACTCTGGTACTGAAAGATGAAATCGACATCAGCCGTGGCGACCTGTTGCTGGATGCTCGCGAAGTCTTGCCTGCGGTACAGCATGCTGCCGTTGACGTGGTATGGATGGCGGAACAACCGCTGTCGGAAGGTCAGAGCTATGACATCAAAGTCGCGGGCAAAAAGACGCGTGCCCGCGTAGATAACGTGCAGTATCAGGTTGATATCAATAACCTGACTCAGCGTGAGGTCGACGCGTTGCCGCTGAATGGTATTGGCCTGGTTAATTTGACGTTTGATGAACCGCTGGTACTGGACACCTATCAGCATAACCCGGTGACGGGCGGCCTGATTATTATTGACCGCCTGACCAACGTCACCGTGGGTGCGGGACTGATCCGCGAACCCATCGAGCAGCAACAGGCCACGACATCCCCGTTCAGCGCGTTTGAACTGGAACTGAATGCACTGGTACGTCGTCACTTCCCGCACTGGAATGCACGCGACTTGCTGGGAGGAAAGTAATGGCGCAGCATGACGAAAACGTCGTCTGGCATGCCCATCCCGTTACGCCGCAACAGCGAGAGCAACGCCACGGTCACCGTGGTGTTGTGCTGTGGTTTACCGGGCTCTCCGGCTCGGGTAAATCGACGGTGGCAGGGGCGCTGGAAGAAGCACTATACAATCTGGGCGTCAGTACCTATCTGCTGGATGGCGACAACGTGCGCCATGGCCTGTGCAGCGATCTGGGTTTTAGCGACGCCGATCGCAAAGAGAACATCCGGCGGGTGGGGGAAGTCGCTAGCCTGATGGTGGATGCCGGGCTGGTGGTGCTGACGGCATTTATCTCCCCGCATCGCGCTGAGCGGCAAATGGTCCGCGAGCGCGTCGGCGAGGGGCGTTTTATCGAGGTGTTTGTCGATACGCCGCTGGTGACATGCGAAGCCCGCGATCCGAAAGGGCTGTATAAAAAAGCGCGAGCGGGTGAACTGCGCAATTTCACCGGAATTGACGCGGTGTACGAAGCGCCTGAATCGCCAGAGATTCACCTTGATGGTGAACAATTGGTAACAAATTTGGTTCCTCAATTATTAGACCTGCTGAGGCAGCAAGATATTATCAGATCCTGAGACATCCCCGAGCTTATCGGCTCGGTCAGTCAAGGTCACAGGATTAGCTATGCGTAACAGCCATAACATTACTATTGCAGAGTCAGACACCTTCAATGCCGACGACGAAACCATCTGGTCACTACCGGGGGCCGTGGTCGGTTTTGTTGCGTGGTTGCTGGCGCTGGGCATTCCATGTCTTATGTATGGCCCTAACACGCTGTTTTTCTTCCTCTATACCTGGCCGTTTTTCCTTGCATTGCTGCCTGTCGCGATTGTGGCGGGAATCGCCCTGCACTCGTTATTGAAGGGACGACTGTTCCTGAGCATGACGTGTACCCTGCTGACGGTGGGGCTGATGTTCGGGGCATTGTTTATGTGGCTGCTGGGCTAGGCTATATCCCTTCTCTTTATATGGCTACTGAGGCTGAAACGCGGACTGGTCATAATTCAAACCGTAACCAACAATGAGATTATGTTCTCCTTACACGGGGTATACGTAACAACGAGCAAATGTGGTACATTTGCCCGCGTTGTCGCGGTATTCCCGCCTGTAGACGGAGAGTCGTCTGCGGATGTTTTGGGATGATGATGCCGTTTTTCAGGGGGCAGGATGGGTAAACTAACGCTGCTGTTGCTGGCTTTATTGGTCTGGCTTCAGTATTCGCTGTGGTTCGGTAAGAACGGCATACATGACTATAGCCGCGTCAACGATGATGTGGCTGCGCAGCAAGCGACAAATGCGAAACTTAAAGCGCGTAACGATCAGCTGTTTGCCGAAATTGACGATCTCAATGGCGGTCAGGAAGCGATTGAAGAGCGTGCGCGCAACGAACTCAGCATGACCAAGCCGGGCGAAACCTTTTATCGTCTGGTGCCTGACGCGTCTAAACGCGCTCAGACTGCAGGGCAAAACAATCGATAAACCAGCCAAGGATTTAACATGGCAGCCACTTTATTGGACGTTTGCGCCGTGGTACCGGCTGCCGGATTTGGCCGCCGAATGCAATCGGAGTGTCCTAAGCAGTATCTCTCCATCGGCAATAAAACCATTCTTGAACACTCGGTTGCTGCGCTACTGGCGCATCCCCGGGTGACGCATGTCGTCATTGCTATCAGCCCTGGCGACAGCCGCTTTGCAGAACTTCCTCTGGCAGCGCACCCGCAAATCACCGTGGTAGATGGCGGCAATGAGCGCGCCGATTCAGTGCTGGCCGGTTTGCAGGCCACCGGAAATGCCCGCTGGGTGCTGGTGCATGATGCAGCCAGACCGTGCCTGCATCAGGGCGATTTATCTCGTTTACTGGCGATAAGCGAAACCAGTCGTACAGGTGGGATCCTTGCCGCACCGGTGCGCGATACCATGAAACGCGCGGAACCGGGCAAAACTGACATTGCCCATACGGTCGAACGCACTGACTTATGGCACGCGTTGACGCCGCAGTTTTTCCCCCGCGAGTTATTACACCACTGCCTGGCCCGAGCACTCAACGAAGGCGCGACCATTACTGATGAGGCCTCGGCGCTGGAATATTGCGGCTTTCATCCACAGCTTGTCGAAGGACGCGCTGATAATATTAAAGTTACTCGTCCGGAAGATCTGGCGCTTGCGGAATTTTATCTGACCCGAAGAATCTAGACACAAAATCATTCAAGCTGCATCGAGGCGGAATCCCCAGGAGCTTACATAAGTAAGTGACTGGGGTGAACAAAGGCAGCCAACAAAGAGGCCGCTTGAAGGATGATGTGTATATCAGGAGAATGCATAATGCGAATTGGACACGGTTTTGATGTACACGCCTTTGGCGGCGTAGGCCCAATTATCATTGGTGGCGTGCGCATCCCGTACGAAAAGGGGCTGCTGGCGCATTCTGATGGCGACGTCGCGTTACATGCGCTGACTGATGCGCTGCTGGGCGCGGCAGCGCTGGGCGATATCGGTAAGCTGTTCCCGGACACCGATCCGGCCTTTAAAGGGGCAGATAGCCGCGAATTATTACGTGAAGCCTGGCGTCGTATTCAGGCCAAAGGCTACACGCTCGGCAATGTGGATGTGACCATTATTGCGCAGGCACCGAAGATGCTGCCGCACATTCCACAAATGCGCGTGTTTATTGCCGAAGATCTTGGCTGTCATATGGATGATGTTAACGTGAAAGCGACCACCACGGAGAAACTCGGTTTTACCGGGCGTGGGGAAGGGATTGCCTGTGAAGCGGTGGCGTTACTCATAAAGGCTGCAAAATGACAGAGTTTGAAAATCTGACGTATCTCCACGGTAAACCGCAGGGCCGTGGCGTATTGAAGGCGAATCCAGAAGACTTTGTGGTGGTCGAAGATTTAGGCTTTGAACCGGACGGAGAAGGCGAACACGTTCTGGTACGCATCCTGAAGAACGGCTGTAACACTCGTTTTGTCGCCGATGCACTGGCAAAGTTTTTGAAAATTCATGCCCGTGAAGTCAGCTTCGCCGGGCAGAAAGATAAGCATGCGGTCACTGAACAGTGGCTGTGTGCGCGCGTGCCGGGCAATGTCATGCCTGATTTAAGCAAATTTGAGCTTGAAGGCTGTAAAGTGCTGGAGTACGCCCGTCACAAGCGTAAGCTGCGTTTAGGTGCCCTGAAAGGTAACGGCTTTACGGTGGTGCTGCGTGAAGTCAGCGATCGCGCTGACGTTGAAGCACGTTTGCAGGCTATTCTCGAGCGCGGCGTACCGAACTATTTTGGTGCCCAACGTTTTGGCATCGCCGGCAGTAACCTGCAAGGGGCGCTGCGCTGGGCGCAAAGCGATGCACCGGTGCGCGATCGCAATAAACGCAGTTTTTGGTTGTCGGCAGCCCGCAGTGCGTTGTTTAATCAAATAGTCAATGAACGATTGAAAAAAACAGACTTTAATCAAGTTGTTGACGGCGATGCGCTACAATTGTCTGGACGCGGAAGTTGGTTTGTTGCCACTCCTGAAGAACAGGCTGAATTACAGCGTCGCGTTAATGAAAGAGAGTTAATGATTACAGCGGCATTACCCGGCTGCGGTGAGTGGGGAACTCAGCGCGATGCGCTGGCGTTTGAACAGGCCGCCATTGTCGATGAAAGCGTGCTGCAGTCTTTATTATTGCGTGAGAAAGTCGACGCATCGCGTCGCGCTATGCTGCTGTACCCACAACAATTAAGCTGGAACTGGTGGGATGACGTAACCGTTGAGTTACGCTTCTGGCTACCGGCAGGTAGCTTTGCCACCAGTGTAGTAAGGGAACTTATTAACACAACGGGTGATTATGCGTATATTGCTGAGTAACGATGATGGGGTCCACGCGCCCGGTATACAAACGCTGGCGAAAGCGCTGCGTGAGTTTGCTGACGTACAGGTAGTTGCCCCGGATCGTAACCGCAGTGGCGCGTCTAACTCGCTGACGCTGGAATCTTCGCTTCGCACCTTCACCTTTGAAAACGGTGATATCGCCGTGCAAATGGGCACGCCTACCGACTGCGTCTATCTGGGCGTAAACGCGTTAATGCGTCCGCGTCCGGACATCGTAGTTTCCGGGATTAACGCCGGTCCTAATCTGGGTGACGATGTTATCTATTCTGGAACCGTTGCGGCAGCGATGGAAGGTCGGCACCTGGGCTTTCCCGCGCTGGCGGTCTCACTGGATGGTCATAAACACTACGATACCGCAGCCGCGATTACCTGCCGCATTTTACGTGCGCTGAGCCGCGAACCGCTGCGTACCGGGCGTATTCTGAATATCAACGTCCCGGACTTGCCGCTGGATCAGATTAAAGGTATTCGCGTTACCCGCTGCGGCAGTCGCCATCCGGCGGATCAGGTTATTCCACAGCAGGACCCGCGCGGTAACACGTTGTACTGGATTGGGCCGCCGGGCGAAAAATGCGATGCCGGGCCGGATACGGACTTTGCTGCCGTCGATGAAGGCTATGTTTCTGTCACGCCGCTGCATGTTGATTTAACCGCATACGGCGCGCATCAGGTTGTTTCTGATTGGTTAGACAGCGTGGGAGTCGACACGCAATGGTAAGCAGACGCGTACACACTCTTCTTGAACAATTACGTGCGCAGGGCATCAGAGATGAGCTTGTCCTTGATGCGCTCGCCGCCGTGCCGCGTGAAAAATTCATTGATGAGGCGTTTGAACATAAGGCCTGGGAAAACATCGCCCTGCCCATTGGTCAGGGGCAGACGATTTCGCAGCCTTATATGGTCGCACGTATGACAGAGTTACTTGAGCTGACGCCACAATCGCGGGTGCTGGAAATCGGCACCGGTTCCGGTTACCAGACAGCGATTCTGGCGCATCTGGTGCAGCATGTGTGTTCTGTCGAGCGCATTAAAGGTTTGCAGTGGCAGGCGCGTCGTCGCCTGAAGCAGCTTGATTTACATAATGTTTCGACCCGTCATGGTGATGGATGGCAAGGCTGGCAGGCACGAGCGCCGTTTGACGCCATCATTGTGACAGCAGCACCGCCGGAAATCCCTACCGCGTTAATGACGCAGTTGGATGAAGGCGGCATTCTCGTCTTACCCGTGGGCGACGAGCACCAGTATTTGAAACGGGTGCGTCGTCGGGGAGGCGAATTTATTATCGATACCGTGGAGGCTGTACGCTTCGTACCCTTAGTTAAAGGGGAGTTAGCGTAGATATAGGTTCTGAATACCTGGAGTTTTCCTGGATATTCTGGAATTAGTAAGCGTATCGTGGTCACGTTTTCCAGTGTCCAGCCCGATGCCTTGCACGGTGATTACGTCACTGGTTGTTAACCAAATTTTCCTGGGGGATAAATGAGCGCGGGAAGCCACAAATTTACCGTTCGCCGCATGGCGGCATTGTCACTGGTTTCGTTATGGCTGGCAGGCTGTTCTAACACCTCGAATCCGCCTGCGCCGGTCAACTCTGTTGATGGCGGTGCGCCAACGAACACCAATTCTGGCATGCTAATCACGCCTCCACCTAAAATGGGCACGACGGCGACCGCACAGCAAACGCCGCAGATCCAACCGGTGCAGCGTCCAACCACGCAGTCAACACAAATTCAGCCCGTTGCGCAGCAGCCAGTGCAGACGGAAAACGGACGCATTGTGTACAACCGTAAGTATGGGAACATTCCGAAAGGGAGCTATACCGGCGGCAGCACCTATACAGTTAAGAAAGGTGACACACTTTTCTATATTGCCTGGATAACCGGGAACGATTTCCGTGACCTCGCACAACGCAATAACGTTCCGGCCCCGTATGGCCTGAATGTGGGACAAACTCTGCAAGTGGGCAACGCATCGGGTGCGCCGATTACCGGCGGCAATGCCATCACCCAGGCGGATGCAGCACAGCAAGGAGTTGTGACCAACCCTGCACAAAATTCCACCGTCGCTGTTGCTTCGAAACCAACAATTACGTATTCTGAGGATTCAGGTGAACAAAGTGCTAACAAAATGTTGCCGAACAACAAGCCTGCTGGGACAGTTGTCACAGCGCCAGTAACGGCACCAGCAGTTAGCGCAACCGAATCGACTGCAAGCTCAACGTCTACCAGTGCGCCAATCTCCACCTGGCGTTGGCCGACTGACGGTAAAGTGATTGAAAACTTTGCGGCTACCGAAGGTGGCAATAAAGGGATCGACATTGCAGGCAGTAAGGGACAGGCTATTGTCGCGACCGCAGATGGACGCGTCGTATATGCCGGTAACGCACTGCGCGGTTACGGTAATCTTATTATCATCAAACACAACGATGATTACCTGAGTGCCTACGCCCATAACGATACAATGCTGGTTCGGGAGCAACAAGAAATCAAGGCGGGGCAGAAAATAGCTACCATGGGTAGCACCGGAACCAGCTCTACACGCTTGCATTTTGAAATTCGTTACAAGGGGAAATCCGTAAACCCGCTGCGCTATTTACCGCAGCGATAATTCGGCGGAACCAGGCTTTCACTTGCTTGTTCCGTTTAGGGATCACGGGTAGGAGCCACCTTTATGAGTCAGAATACGCTGAAAGTTCATGATTTAAATGAAGACGCGGAATTTGATGAGAACGGAGTAGAGGCTTTTGATGAAAAAGCCTTGAGTGAAGAGGAACCCAGTGATAACGACTTGGCTGAAGAGGAGCTGTTATCGCAAGGGGCCACACAGCGTGTGTTGGACGCGACTCAGCTTTACCTTGGTGAGATTGGTTATTCGCCACTGTTAACAGCCGAAGAAGAAGTGTATTTCGCGCGTCGCGCATTGCGTGGAGATGTAGCCTCTCGCCGTCGCATGATTGAAAGTAACCTGCGTCTGGTGGTTAAAATTGCCCGTCGTTATGGCAATCGTGGTCTGGCATTGCTGGATCTGATTGAAGAGGGCAATCTGGGGCTTATCCGTGCCGTCGAGAAGTTTGACCCGGAGCGCGGGTTCCGCTTCTCAACATACGCAACCTGGTGGATCCGCCAGACGATCGAACGGGCGATTATGAACCAAACCCGTACGATCCGACTGCCGATCCATATAGTAAAAGAGCTGAACGTCTATCTGCGTACCGCGCGTGAGTTGTCGCATAAACTGGACCACGAACCGAGCGCAGAAGAGATTGCTGAACAACTGGATAAACCGGTTGATGACGTCAGCCGTATGCTCCGACTCAACGAGCGCATTACCTCGGTAGACACCCCGCTGGGTGGCGATTCCGAAAAAGCGTTGCTGGATATTCTGGCCGACGAAAAGGAAAACGGTCCGGAAGACACCACGCAAGACGATGATATGAAACAGAGCATCGTCAAATGGCTGTTCGAACTGAACGCCAAACAGCGTGAAGTGCTGGCACGTCGTTTCGGTCTGCTGGGGTATGAAGCTGCGACACTGGAAGATGTGGGCCGTGAAATTGGTCTCACTCGTGAACGTGTTCGTCAGATTCAGGTTGAAGGTCTGCGTCGTCTGCGTGAAATCCTGCAGACACAGGGACTGAATATCGAAGCGCTGTTCCGCGAGTAAGCACAGTTCTATCAAGAAAGGCCAGTCTCAGTGAGGCTGGCCTTTTTCTTGGTTTATTGCCATCCGGCAGAATTACTCCATCATCTTGCGTACCAGTTGCGTGAACTGTTCACGCTCTTCCTCGCTCAACCTGCCCAGAAACTCATCATCAACGCTATCGCCCAGCGGCGCTGCGCTTGCCAGTAGTGCCTCACCTTGCTCAGTCAAATAGACAAACCGACGACGCTTATCCGCCGGGAAGTGTTCACGCCTGACCAGCTCACGCTTTTCCATACGGCTCAGCAGCTCGGCAAGCGTGGCCTTGGTGCAGACCGCGGCTTCGGTGAGAGCAACCTGTTCAATGCCGGGATGCTCGGCAATAGCGCGCATCACTGCGTACTGCGGCTTGGTGAGCTCCGGTAATTCGTGCTGCCAGCGTGACGTATGCTGCTGGAAAAGCTGACGTAACAGGTGAAAGGCTTTATTTCGTAACGGCATAGGGACTCCGGGATCGCGGTCGGCTTCTATCATAGCGGGTAATGCGCCATTTTTTAACGATCGTTTCTTTAGCTATCTGTGCGAGTCACCCTTGCCTGAAATGTATCGAGAGCGTATTTTAGCTAAAATGTTCGTACACGAACAAATATTGAGGGGCTGAATGAGACTGATCGTAGGGATGACCGGTGCAACGGGAGCACCGCTTGGTGTGTCGCTGCTACAGGCGCTGCGGGAAATGCCGGAGGTGGAAACACATCTGGTGCTGTCGAAGTGGGCGAAAACCACCATTGAACTGGAAACGCCTTATAGCGTCCGCGAGGTGTCTGCGCTGGCGGATTATTGTCACAACCCGGCGGACCAGGCGGCGACGATCTCTTCCGGCTCATTTCACACCAACGGCATGATTATTATCCCCTGCAGCATGAAAACGCTGGCCGGAATTCGCGCAGGCTATGCCGAAGGGCTGGTGGGCCGTGCTGCCGACGTGGTGCTGAAGGAAGGGCGCAAACTGGTGCTGGTGCCGCGTGAAATGCCGCTGAGTACCCTCCATCTGGAAAATATGCTCGCACTTTCCCGCATGGGCGTCGCGATGGTGCCGCCGATGCCCGCGTTTTATAACCATCCCCAAACGATCGACGACATCACGCAGCACATTGTGGCGCGCGTACTCGATCAGTTTGGTCTGGAACATCCGAACGCCCGTCGCTGGCAGGGTTTACGACCGGCGCAGAATTTTTCACAGGAGAATGAATAATGGCATTTGATGATTTGCGCGGTTTCTTGCAGGCGCTGGACGACCAGGGGCAATTGCTGAAAATCAGCGAAGAGGTGAACGCTGAGCCGGATCTGGCCGCGGCCGCTAATGCGACCGGGCGTATCGGCGATGGCGCACCGGCATTGTGGTTTGACAATATTCGTGGCTTTACCGACGCCCGTGTGGCGATGAACACCATCGGTTCATGGCAAAACCATGCCATTTCGATGGGGCTGCCGATCAATACGCCGGTCAGAAAACAGATTGATGAGTTTATCCGACGCTGGGATAAATTTCCGATTGCCCCGGAGCGCCGTGCGAACCCGGCATGGGCTGAGAATACCGTCGACGGCGAAGACATTAATCTGTTCGACATTCTGCCGCTGTTTCGTTTGAACGACGGCGACGGGGGCTTCTATCTCGACAAAGCTTGCGTGGTGTCGCGCGATCCGCTGGATCCGGATAACTTCGGCAAGCAAAACGTCGGCATCTACCGCATGGAAGTGAAGGGCAAACGTAAGCTTGGCCTGCAGCCGGTACCGATGCACGACATCGCGCTGCATCTGCATAAAGCCGAAGAACGCGGTGAAGATCTGCCGATTGCGATCACCCTGGGTAACGATCCGATCATTACCCTAATGGGCGCTACGCCGCTGAAGTACGATCAGTCTGAATATGAGATGGCGGGTGCGCTGCGTGAAAGCCCATACCCGATCGCCACCGCGCCACTGACCGGTTTTGACGTGCCGTGGGGTTCTGAGGTGATCCTCGAAGGTGTTATCGAAAGCCGCAAACGTGAAATCGAAGGGCCGTTTGGTGAGTTTACCGGTCACTATTCCGGGGGGCGCAATATGACGGTGGTGCGTATTGATAAAGTCTCTTATCGCACCAAACCGATTTTTGAATCGCTGTATTTGGGTATGCCGTGGACCGAAATCGACTACCTGATGGGGCCTGCGACCTGTGTGCCGTTGTATCAGCAACTGAAAGCGGAATTCCCGGAGGTACAGGCGGTGAATGCCATGTACACCCACGGTCTGCTGGCGATTATCTCGACTAAAAAACGCTATGGCGGCTTTGCCCGCGCGGTCGGCCTGCGGGCGATGACCACCCCGCACGGTCTGGGCTACGTGAAGATGGTGATTATGGTGGATGAGGACGTTGACCCGTTCAACCTGCCGCAGGTGATGTGGGCGCTGTCGTCGAAGGTCAACCCGGCAGGCGATCTGGTGCAGTTACCGAACATGTCGGTGCTGGAGTTGGATCCGGGTTCCAGCCCGGCAGGGATCACCGATAAGCTGATCATTGATGCCACTACCCCGGTTGCACCGGATAACCGTGGTCACTACAGCCAGCCGGTATGCGATTTACCGGAAACCAAAGCCTGGGCTGAAAAGCTGACCGCCATGCTCGCCAACCGTAAATAAGGAGTAGCAGATGATTTGTCCACGTTGTGCTGATGAACATATTGAAGTGATGGCAACCTCGCCGGTGAAAGGCGTCTGGACGGTATACCAGTGCCAGCACTGCCTGTACACCTGGCGTGATACCGAGCCGCTACGCCGTACCAGTCGCGAACATTACCCGCAGGCGTTTCGCATGACGCAAAAAGATATCGATGACGCGCCAATGGTGCCGAGCATCCCGCCGCTGCTGGCGGAAGGTAAGCGCTAATCAAAATGCCGGGTGCGGCTTTGCCTTGCCCGGCCTATAATTGCTTAAATTCTTTTTTGCAGTATGACAGCAAGGACGTCATCAGAAACATGTCATTCTATCGGCGAGTCGTTTTATTATTTTTACTGGGAATGAGTTCTGGTGTGCATAGCGCATCACATGAACAAATTATGCAAATCTATAATAGCGAGTCCGTTGGCTCTGTTGTTAAATGTCAGGCCCATATGGATGTTAAGAGTGGCGATAGCACAATCCCAGTCCAGATTATGTCTGTAATGACGGTAACTGGTCGGCAATTTAATTATCTATATTATAATAGCGAGATAACTTATTCACTCGTTAATGCGTCAAAGCCTTATATGTATGTGTCTGTTTCGGCAGAAGAAAGTATTAAAGAAGAGCAGCGAAAAATACGTGTTGAGCTCGACCTTTCAACCCTGAGTGTCGATTTTCCTGGAAACCCTGAAATGGCGAATACAGTGCGCGAACTTTTTCGGGAACAACGCGTTACGTACGCTGATTATACAGATATTACCGTCAATGAACCGCCGAGCTATACGATCAGGCAATATACCAAAGATTCTATTTCTGGCGTCATTCTCCAGATATGTACGCCGATGGCGCAACGTTGAGGGCCAGGAAATGGCAGTTCATGTAGGCCCGATGAGCGCAGCGACATCGGGCACAACGAGTGTTACACCAGGCTCTTCAACCGATAAATCCATTCCAGCGCCTGACGCGGCGTCAGGGAATCCGGGTCGAGATTTTCCAGCGCTTCTACAGCGGGAGACGTTTCTTCCGGTGCTGAAAGTAGCGACATTTGCGTCCCGTCTACCTGGGTTGCGGCGGCATTTGGCGTAATGCTTTCCAGTTCGCGCAGTTTTTGCCGCGCACGTTTGATGACGTCTTTCGGCACACCGGCCAGCGCAGCGACGGCCAGACCATAGCTTTTGCTTGCCGCACCATCCTGCACACTATGCATAAAGGCAATCGTATCGCCGTGCTCTAATGCGTCCAAATGCACATTGGCAACGCCTTCCATCTTCTCTGCTAACTGAGTCAGTTCAAAGTAGTGGGTTGCGAACAGCGTCAATGCTTTGATTTTATTGGCAAGATTTTCTGCGCACGCCCATGCCAGCGACAGACCGTCATAGGTGGAGGTGCCGCGCCCAATCTCATCCATCAACACCAGGCTGTTTTCGGTGGCGTTATGCAAAATATTGGCGGTTTCGGTCATCTCAACCATAAAGGTTGAACGACCGGACGCCAGGTCATCCGCTGCGCCCACGCGGGTAAAGATGCGATCGATCGGACCTATCTCAACCTTTTGTGCCGGAACATAGCTGCCGATGTAGGCCAGCAGGGCGATCAGTGCGGTCTGGCGCATATAGGTACTTTTACCGCCCATATTCGGCCCGGTGATGATCAACATCCGGCGCTGAGGTGAAAGATTCAGCGGGTTGGCAATAAACGGTTCGGTCAGCACCTGTTCAACCACCGGATGACGGCCTTCGGTAATACGAATGCCGGGTTTGTCGGTGAAGGTCGGGCAGGTGTAATTCAGGGTATAAGCCCGTTCGGCCAGATTGACCAGCACGTCGAGCTCGGCTAGCGCGCTGGCGCTCTGCTGTAAATCCGCCAGGTGTGGTAACAGCATGTCGAAGAGTTCGTCGTACAGCTGTTTTTCCAGCGCCAACGCCTTACCCTTCGAGGTCAGGACTTTGTCTTCGTACTCTTTGAGTTCAGGAATGATGTAGCGTTCGGCATTTTTTAGCGTCTGGCGGCGCACGTAGTTAATGGGCGCCAGATGGCTTTGACCGCGGCTGATCTGAATGTAGTAACCGTGTACACCGTTAAATCCAACCTTAAGCGTGTCCAGCCCGGTGCGTTCACGCTCGCGGATTTCCAGTCGGTCAGCGCCCGCCACTCGTCCAGTTCATCGTTATAGCCTGGCGCAATGACGCCACCGTCGCGTACCAGTACCGGCGGGGCTTCAACGACGGCGCGTTCCAGCAGTTCACGCAGTTCGCTGAACTCGCCCATTTTCTCGCGTAGCATCTGTACCGGCGCGCTGTCGACGCCTTCCAGCTGTGCACGCAGTTCAGGTAATTGCTGAAAGGCGTGGCGCATACGGGCCAGATCGCGTGGACGCGCGGTACGCAGTGCCAGGCGAGCCAGAATACGCTCCAGATCGCCGACCTGACGCAGAACCGGCTGTAATTCGCTGGTGACATCCTGCAGGGCGCCGATCGTCTGCTGACGTTCGGTGAGGATTTTGGTGTCGCGAACCGGCATATGCAGCCAGCGCTTAAGCATACGGCTGCCCATCGGGGTGACGGTGCAGTCGAGCACCGAGGCCAGCGTATTTTCGATACCGCCGGCCAGATTCTGGGTAATCTCCAGATTCCGGCGTGTGGCGGCATCCATAATGATGCTGTCCTGCTGGCGCTCCATGGTGATGGAACGAATATGCGGCAGCGAGGTGCGCTGGGTATCTTTCGCATATTGCAGCAGACAGCCTGCGGCACATAAGCCGCGCGGTGCGTTTTCGACACCAAAGCCAATCAGGTCCCGCGTGCCAAACTGTAAGTTAAGCTGCTGGCGGGCGGTATCAATTTCAAATTCCCACAGCGGACGGCGACGCAGTCCGCGACGGCCTTCGATCAGCGAGGTCTCGGCGAAATCTTCGGCATACAGCAGTTCTGCCGGGTTAGTGCGCTGTAATTCTGCCGCCATGGTCTCACGGTCGGCTGGTTCACTGACGCGAAAGCGCCCGGAGCTGATGTCTAGCGTGGCATAGCCGTAGCCTTTGCTGTCCTGCCAGATAGCGGCCAGCAGGTTGTCCTGACGCTCCTGCAACAACGCTTCATCGCTGATGGTACCGGGCGTGACGATGCGGACAACTTTGCGCTCAACCGGACCTTTGCTGGTGGCAGGGTCGCCAATTTGTTCGCAAATGGCAACCGACTCCCCCTGATTCACCAGTTTTGCGAGGTAGTTTTCTACCGCGTGGTGGGGAATGCCCGCCATCGGGATCGGTTCGCCCGCGGATGCGCCGCGCTTGGTCAGCGAGATATCCAACAGCTGCGACGCACGTTTGGCATCGTCATAAAACAGTTCGTAAAAGTCGCCCATGCGGTAAAACAGCAGGATCTCCGGGTGCTGAGCCTTCAGCTTAAGATACTGCTGCATCATGGGGGTGTGGTTGGTGAAGTCCGTATCAAGTGACTCTTTCATATTGATTATGCTCGTTTTTTAATATTTTTAGGTACTCGGGCAGTCTCATGTGAACCCCCTGTAGACTCACACAAACCCATAAATTTCACTATCGAAAGCAGCCTGAAGGGCTGCAACGGCAAGCCTCAGTTCAGCCACAATAGAGTATCTTATCACCGACTACCCCAGACATTCACCCGTCACTTTGGCGCAAAAATACGGTGTCACTATTCACTCTCGGGCAAGTCATAATTCTGACAGTACAGGTAGGGGATGCCTTCTTTAGTGATCAGGTAGGTTTCTTTATTCAGAGAGAAAAGATCGACATTAGAGACGCTGGTATTGGTCAGGAAGAAATCGGGCAGGAGTTGCTGGATGATACTGACAGGGGCGGTTTCACGATTTGATATATGGATGTTCTGCGATACCCATACCGGGCTTGAGCCATAGCTGGAGTGGGTAAACAACACCATGCGTTGCACGGTTTGCTCGCTGTTGTTTGCATCTTTGATGATGCCATCAATATTCACAATACCTTTACTGTCCCCACTTTTGATATCGATGATCCCGCGAAACGAGGCAGTATCGCGTACGATCTCGATCGTAGCACGACAGGCTAGATTATGTAGATGGCTATGATTTTTACCCTGCTGCCAAAAACTCACAATACTGATAACCACAAGACAAAGCAGCAGGATAATACCTGTTTGTGTTCTGATTTTGGGCGCGCGGGAAGGTAAGTTCATTAGCTATCGTACCGTGGGTAATAGACCGACTGACAGGTATTCTTCTTCTGCTCTCCGTTTATAGGGGAGCGACACTGGATCACTGACAGTTTTTTGGACTCAGGATACGTCGTTATATAGATAAATTTATTGTCCTGGTACAACCCTGGGTTCTTATCGATAAAAGCAGTGTGTCGGGAGAAATCGCTGGCATCGTTATTAAAATAATACTTACAGTTTGAGTGGGTATTTTGGGTGGCAATATAACCGGAAAAATAATTATCACGGGTGTTCCACGGATACAGTATCAGACCGCAGATGATAATAGTCAGTAAGACCAGTACAGATTCTGTCCTGGTTATCCGTGTTTTATGTGCGGTATTATCTGAAAACTCAGTGAGGTCGGTATTGGGCGGCCAATCTTCTTCTATTGCCGCAGGGCAATTCTCCGGCGTGTCAATTTCCTCAATGCTAAATGTGTCCTGGATGATCAGCCCTTTACGGGTAATGGTTGTGATAAAGGATGCTTCCAGTTCTAACTGAAGTAAACTTTTACGCAGCGAGAGAATACTCTGATAAAAGGCATTGAAGCTTGCCTGACGATGGTTTTCACCCCAGCCAAATTCCAGTAGTTCGTTTTGCGAAACCACTTTTCCGTGATTTTGGATGAGTAATAAAAGACATAATGATGCTGAGTGCTTGAGCTTTATCTGTAGCTCGGGTTGATCCACTCTCGCCAGGCATTGAGTCGCTGGTGTAAAGATGATTTTTCTTTCAATCAGATAACTGATGTTACCAGTCTCAGACATGATGTCTCTACTCTTGATGATGCTTTCATTGGTGGGGCGGCATTAAAAACATCCCGGCCATCAGGACCACCAATGTCTGTCAGATTCTGCAGCCAGAACCGCGAAATGTTGCAATTTAGTATCATAGCACAACAACAGTAATGGTTTGTTAATGAAAATAAAACATATAGGAATCAGATAATTGTATCTTTCTGGCTATTGCGAAAAGAAGAGAAAGAAGAAATAATGATGACAAAGGCGATAAGCATTAATTCTCTTTGGACTGCGCAATATACTGTTCGGCATCACCACGCGAGAACACGGTTCACACCGAAAACGCGCCAAAGCACCTGGGAATGCGGGTGGTGAAACCATGATGGTTGCGATGTTTGTCGTACCTGTAGTGCGTAGCATCCGGATTAACATAAAAATATAAACGGAAATAAATGTCAGCATGTTATTAAGCTGGCATTTATTTTTGTTTCTGTTTTTTTGTCAGGCATAAATTTGTAGCAGAGATATCCATGTTCCAGAATGAAATAGAGAAGTCGGTAGTACTTATTGGTGATGAAATTAAGAAATCAGATAACGCCTGGCTCTCCTTACGGAAAAAACGCCAGCGTATTGACCTGAAGGTCGATGGACATATCTTATTTCTGGAGAAAGGGACGGTCTCTGTTTATCGTGTAGAAAATGACCTGGTCACGGTCAGTATTTCAGCACCCGCTATTCTCGGGCTACCGCAAATGCGCACCGAAGTGGCAGGACATTATTTACGCTGTGACACCGATTGTGAAATGTGGGCAATGAGCGTGCAGAATGCCGATCTCCTGTTCACCGCTAAAAATTTATGGAAGCAGGCGTTTGATATCTTAACGCACCATCTGCAACGCTATTTTCAGCGCGAGACCCTGCAATCGCACCGTACTATTCGCGAGCTGATTATTGAACATGTGAAGTATATTTGGGCGATGGCACCTGAGGTGCGCGAAAAAACGTCGGTGTATACCTTTATTCTGGCGCGTAACCATATCTCGCGCAGTGCCATCCACAAGGTATTACAGGAACTGGTTAGCGATGGAAAAATTAGCCTGAATCGCGGAAAGCTCACTTCTTATATCCCATCATAACCGCGTACGCCCCCAGGGCTATGACTGAGGGCGCAGAGCCATTAACGTTCTCTCAGTGCTTCCGCACGTGCGCGGATAATCGGTTTGAGTAGATAGCTAAGAATCGTCTTTTTACCGGTGAGAATATCGACGCTGGCCACCATACCGGGAATAATCAACATCGGGTGCTCTTTCGTCCCCAGATAGTTTTTATCCGTTTGCAAACGGACAATATAGAAACTCCGCCCCTGTTTATCCGTAACCGTATCCGGGCTTATCTGTACCACTTCACCTTGCAGGCCACCATAGATGGTGTAGTCGTAGGCGGTAAATTTCACCATCGCGTGCTGGCCCGGATGAAGGAAGGCAATATCGCGCGGTTGTATTTTGGCTTCAACCAACAGCTTGTCATCAAGCGGGACGATCTCCACCAGATCGCTACCGGGTTGAATCACCCCACCGATGGTATTCACCATGACCTGCTGGACGATACCGCGGACCGGCGAGGTGACCATAGTACGATTCACGCGGTCTTCCAGTGCTTTGACGCTGGCCTGCGCCTTACTCAGATTGGTACGGGCTTCGTTTAACTGGGCCAGCGCATCGCTTTGAAAGCGACCGCGACTTTCGCCAATTTTGTTCTCAATCTCTTTTATTTCTGAAGCGACTTTAGGCAACGTCAGGCTGATAGAATTTAACTGCCCGGCGGTTTCTACTTCAGTACGGCGCAGACGCAGCAGCTCGACTTTCGAGATCGCCCCGGAGGCAAGCAGTGGCTCGGACATTTTGATTTCCTGGCGAATTAACCCGAGACTGCGCTTAAACTGATCTTCTTTTGATTCAACATCGCGCAGTTCCTGTTTCTTCTGTACCAACTGCTCTTCAAGTCCGGAGATTTCGTTGTGAAATTGCGCGCGACGGCTGTTGTACAGTTCTGTTTCTCCGCGGGCGACGTCCGGTGCTTTGCTGGCTATCTCTTCTGAGATAACAAAGTCCCGGTTTTCAACCTCTGCCGTCAGGCGTTCCACCTTCGCCCGCAGGCCGAGTTTATCGGCTTCTGTTTCACCGACGTTAGAGGCAAAACGGGTATCGTCGAGATGCAACAGTGGCGTACCGGCGTTAACGATTTGTCCTTCATGCACGTACAGCTCGGTAACAATCCCGCCTTCCAGGTTCTGTATCTTTTGCAGTTTTGACGAGGGGATCGCTTTACCTTCGCCGCGCGTCACTTCGTCGATGCTGGCAAAGCCCGCCCACACAAAGGCCAGCAGCACCAACGCCAGAATCACCCACAGCGTCAGGCGAATCACCCTTGGGGCGTCATCAATAATGGCGTGGCTGACGTCATTGATACTGTCAGTTTGATTTTCATCGCGGGCACGAAAGTAGGGCTGTACAGAGCGGCGGGCGCGAGCCAGGAAATCAGCGAGACACATTTATCTGCCCCTTTTTTAACGCATCCATCACGACCGCTTTCGGGCCGTCGGCAATGATGCGTCCTTTATCAACAATAATCAGGCGGTCAACCAACGACAGCATTGAGGCGCGATGAGTAACCAGTAATAGCGTTTTACCTGCAATGCAGGGGGCCAGCGCGTGTTTAATCTGCTCTTCGCTGGTGTTGTCCATCGAACTGGTGGGTTCATCCAGCAGCAGCAAAGGGGGATCGAGTAATAACGCACGTGCGAGCGCGACGGCCTGGCGTTGCCCGCCAGAAAGCCGCGAGCCACGCTCGCCGACCTGCAGGTTATAGCCGTCAGGGTGCAGGCGGGCGAAGTCGTTCACTCCCGCAAGTTCTGCCGCGCGCAGCATAGTTTCGTCATCGACATAGCGCGCGCCGCAAAGCAAGTTGTCGCGCAGCGTTCCGCTGAATAACTGGATGTCCTGCGGGACGTAGCCGATGCTGTGGCGCAGATCGTTGACGTCCAGCTGGCGCGCATCGACACCGTCGATCAGGATGTTACCGGCGCTGGGCGGGTACAAATTAACGATCAATTTACTCAGTGAGCTTTTACCGGAGCCGCTACGACCGATAATGCCTACACGCTCACCGGGCGAAATGGTCAGGTTGATCTTGTTGAGCGACAGGCTTTTTTGTTCCGGGTAGCTGAAGTCCACATCGCGAAATTCTATGCTGCCCTGCAGTTGTTCACGTTTGAGCGGCGTTTCATCCGCCCGGCGTTCCTGCGCCAGCGACATCATTTTCTCAGTACTTTTGATGGTCAGCTTCGCCTGTTGATAGCGGGCAATCAGGCCAGTTAACTGGCCCAGCGGCATTAAGGCGCGACCGTTGAGCATGTAGCAGGCGATCAGGCCGCCCATACTCAGCTTGCCGCCGATTATCATGTATACGCCGACGATGATCATTACCACGCCAGAGATCTGCTGGAACCAGCCGGTCAGGTTGCTTGCCAGGCTGGACAAGGTTTTCACGCGCAGTTCCAGACGACTCAGGCTACCCAGCGTTTGCTCCCACAGATACTGGCGCTCGCTCTGGGCATTATTCACTTTGATGGCATCCAGGCTGCTTAATGTTTCAATCAGCAGCGCCTGGCGTTCGCTGGCCAGGCTCATGGTTTTTTCCACCGCGGCGTTAACCGGTTTTTGCAATGCCCAGCTGCACAGCAGCGCAACCGGCAGCGTGAGGACCGGGATCCACGCCAGCGCCCCGCCGATAATGCCGATGACAACCAGCAGCAGCAGGGTAAAGGGCAGGTCAATAATGGTGGTTAGGGTGAGCGAGGAGAGAAAATCGCGCAGCGATTGAAACTCGTGGATGTTTTGCGCGAAGCTGCCCACGCGCGCAGGGCGCTCCTTCATCTCCATACCGATAATGCGTTCAAACAGGGTCGAGGAGATAATGAGATCGCTTTTTTTGCCAGCAATATCCAGGCAGATGCTGCGCAGCATTTTTAAGATCAGATCAAAGACAAAAGCCAGGCAGATACCGACCGCCAGCACCCACAGGGTTACCGTCGCCTGATTCGGCACCACGCGGTCGTAAACGTTCATGGTAAATAGCGGCGTGCCGAGCGCAATCAGGTTGATCAGCAGACTGGCCAGCACAGCATCCATATACAGAAAGCGCGACAGCTTGAGCGTATCTTTAAACCAGGATTTTGTGCGCGGTAAAAATGCTTCTGCCTGCAAATCGAATTCGTGGCGCGGGTGAGCAAAAATTACTTTTCCGGCATAGTTCTGCGTAAGTGTGGTGGCATCGACGGTGATTTCGCCTCCTTCGCTTTCGCTGGGCATAAAGCGGGCGCTACCGTCATCATTCCAGCCAAGTAACACCCCGGTTCCCCCGGAGCGCAGTAATAGAACGGCGGGCAGGGACATGGCGGGGATTTTATCGAGCGCGCGCGTCACCACCCGGGCTTTTAAACCGGCGCGTGCAGCGGCACGGGGGAATATATTCAGTGTGAGCCGATCGTTTTCTAATGGCAGGCCGCTGCTTAATGTTGCTCGACTGGCGGGTTTACCGTGCAAAGAACACAGAATGAGTAAGCTATCTAATAAAGGGTCGTCATTATAGCTACGGGGATCATGATATTGAGAATTTGTGCTATCAGAATTCTCCGGGACTTCATTTAATAATTCAGCTTGTGCACTCATTTTAGCAACCATTTCTGACTGCACGACTTAAAAATAGCATGCTAATAATAAGTGTGCAGCTCAGATGTTTATTTGTATAAATAATGATTAATGAAGTTCCGGCAGGTTATTTCCTGCTGCGGTATCTACAGGTTGCCCCGATGGCGGCGGTGAGATTTTTAGAATACTCATTAATTCACCGGTGCGTTCGCTAATTCGATACCCGCTGGTCATGGCCAGGTAACGTAATTCAACCAGACGACGTTTAGAGGAGAACACTTCATTCTCACTGTCGAGTAAATCCAGCAGCGTACGTTCACCCAGACTAAATTGGTCCTGATAGGCGGTGCGAACTTTCACGCTTCGGTCGGCATATTCTTCCGCCGACGGCAGCTGGGCGCGCGCATTTTGTAATGCAGTCCACGCCAGGCGCAGCTCCTGATTCAACTGGCGCAGGGTGTTATTGCGCACATCCTGAGCCTGTTTATGCAGGTAGGCGCGAGACTCCATGTTGGCTTTGTCGCTGCCGCCCTGGTACAGGTTGTAATGCAGCTTTACCATCGCTTCCCACTCTTCAGTGTGCGCGCGGGTGGTATCGGTGTTATTGCTGATACCCCGAGACAGCTCAACGTCGACACGCGGGTAGAAGGTCGATTTTGACGCTTCATACTGCTGATGTGCGGCTTCGATGTCGGCGTTGGCAGACTTCAGTAACGGGTTGTTGTTTTCCATCCGGTTTTTGGCGTCGGCAAGTGAGGTCGGGAGCTGCGCGTCAATGCTTTCCGGCAGGCTTAACCCTTCAGGATCTTGACCGCTTACACTGACAAACGTGGTCTTCGCGTCTTCCAGGTTGGTTTGCTCAGTGAGCAAATTGTTCCGTGCCTGCGCCAGACGAGCTTCCGCTTGCATAAAGTCGCCGGAGCGGCCCACGCCCTGATCGGTACGCAGTTTTATCTGGTCGTAAATGCGCTCGTGGTTAGCGAGATCATCTTCTGCCAGGCGAACAAACTCCTCGCGCTGCAGCACATCAAAATAGGCCTGAATTACCGTGTAAGCGGTGCTTTCGCTGGTGTTCATCACGCCAAATGCCCGTGAATCAACGGTCGCTTTTTGTCGTGCAACGTCGCTATGGGTGGCAAAACCATTAAACACATTTTGCTCCAGGCTGAGCGTCGCGCCATTGGGGGATTGAGTCAGCCCGTTTGTGCTGCCTGCGGCACGGGTGGTCGCATCATCAATATTTTTACGCCCGGTTTCGGCATTTAAATTCAATGCGGGTAAATATCCACCTTGTGCCGCACGGAGTTCTTTTTCTGCTGAATAGCGACTATTTATAGCCGCATTAACTTCAGGGTGATTGGCTAATGCGTCTTTAACGGTATTGTGTAAGTCTTCTGCATACACGGAATTTATTGAAAACCATGAAAGCAGAAAAACGAAAAACTTCTTCATGACAGGAATGCCTTATATCACACGGTTATGACATCCAGTTGTCGTCGCCATCATCCATTTTCACAAACACGTTATATTAATTAACAAATATGAATTATCTTAATTGACGCTTGCAATCAGCTATTCAGAGATATGTTTTGTCACATCGTGTTTTATTTTTGGTTATTTTTTATTATATTCATTTGCCAGTCAAGTCTCATGTATATGCATTCTAAAAAATGTGTTTTTTTCCACATTGAATATTAATGTTTACATTAAAAGAATGTGTTTTTTGTTCGTTAATATATTAACGAGTTTATAAAAATAATGATGGTATTTAAGTGAGGTTACGGTGAGCAAATTACTCGGTGTGATCAAAGCAATTATTGGACAGGTCTATGTTGTTGAAGCCAATGGCACACAACGACTTGTTCATGAAGGCGACAGGATCTCTCTCGGTGAAGAAATTGTGACCGGTGCCGGCGGCGCGGTCAGTATCTCTCTACCTAACGGGCAGACGGTAGATATTGGGCGTAATAGCCACTGGGGAGAGCACGGGATACAGGTAAGCCATAATCCGAATCATGATGCCCAGGATATTGCCGCCGTACAAAAAGCCATCGCCGATGGTGCGGATCCGACGCAGATACTTGACGCGACCGCAGCGGGCAACGACGAACCGGTGCCGATGGAAGGTGGCGGTGGCGGTCACACGCGGGTTCAGCTTGAACTGACCGGGCAGGTGGTTGATCCTACTGCGGGTTTTGACACCAAGGGACTGGGTAGCCCAAACGGCGATATCAACCTGCCGGTGGCGGGGATCCTGTCCGGGTCTGCCAGTCTTTTCCCACCAGAAGTGACTATTGCGGAGTTTGCAGGCAACGACGGCTACATTAACAAGAATGAATTCCACCGGACGCATTTAAGCGGCACCAGTAACCAGAACCACGTCACGCTGACCTTCACCGATAGCCAAAAAAACACATTCACCGTCGATGTCCCTGTGAGGAACGGTCACTGGTTTATCGATACCGATCTGGGTGGATTACAGCCAGGGAACGTCACCGTGGTGGCAACGGCCACCGATGTGTCGGGTAGAACGGCACAAACTTTCGACAATGCGCTGATTGATATCACCGGCCCGCGCATCGATATTACGGTAGATAACGTCACGCCAGACAACCTGATTAACTACGAAGAATCTCTCCATACGCAAACCATCATCCATGGGCATGTAGGCGGCGACGCCAAACCTGGCGATATCGTGACCTTACTGGTCGATGGCAAAGAATATACCGGCATTGTGACCGATCCTGGCAATGGCCCGCTGACGTATAACATCCCGGTATTAACTCACGGGTTGCTGAATGACCCAACTTTCCACGCCACGCTAACGTCAACCGATGATGCCGGGAATACCACGACAGTTTCTACGGAGCATTATGTCGAGAGCGATCTGCTGGCACAGAATGCTGTGACCATCGAGACAGTGGCGAATGATGATGTTGTTAACGCCAGTGAAAACCGCATGCCAACGCTGATTACCGGCGTCGCCAGTGGCGATGCCAAAGCGGGCGATCCGGTGACGTTGACTGTTCAGGGAAAAGAATTCCACGGCACGGTTTTCGACGATCATGGTCAACTCCGGTACGAAATTGAGGTGCCAAGGGGAACGCTTAAAGAAGGCGTCAATGATGTGCAGGTGAAGGTGGTTAGCCATGATGATGTGGGTAACGAAGCGACTGCCGTCACACACAAAAACGTGGTGCTGGACACCGTGGCGGCAAACGCCATCAGCATCGACACCG
>NZ_SZWP01000101.1:0-38860 GCF_005280825.1 Citrobacter sp. wls829 | reverse complement strand
GCGGTATACGCCGAACGCCGCCAGGACCGTAACGGGCCTTATGCCTGCCTAATGAGTATTACCCTGAACTGACAATAAAAGGAGAGCCGCCATGACCCACATCAACTGGGGCCTGCAGCGGGCTATCACCCCGCGCCTGGGAGCCCGTCTGGTGCAGGAGGGTAACCGACTGCACTATCTGGCTGACAGGGCCAGCATCACCGGCAGGTTCAGTGACACCGAATGCCGGAAGCTGGATGAAACATGCCCGCACTTTATCCGCCAGATGGAGTCGATGCTAACCACCGGTGAACTCAGTCCCCAACACGCCCACTGCGTCACCCTGTACCACAACGGTTTCACCTGCGAAGCCGATACTCTTGGCAGTTGCGGCTACGTATACATCGCCATTTACCCCACTCAGCGTTAATTACCTTCACGAGAGTAAACATGAAAACTTTACCTGCAACAACTCAGCGGGCGGTGAAGCCCTGCCTGTCACCCGTGGCTGTCTGGCAAATGCTACTGACACGCCTGCTGGAACAGCACTATGGTCTCACCCTCAACGACACACCGTTCAGTGAGGAACGTGTTATACAGGAACATATCGATGCCGGGATCTCGCTGGCTGATGCCGTGAATTTTCTGGTGGAAAAATACGAACTGGTGCGTATCGACAGGAAGGGATTTAACTGGCAGGAACAATCGCCTTATCTTCAGGCTGTCGATATTCTGCGAGCGCGGCAGGCAACTGGCTTGTTGCAGCAAAGCCGTAGCAACGTAGTACGATGAACATTGCGTACAACCTTCCCGATTTACATTTCTGAACTTCCTCCCTTGTTTACCTATTGCGTAATGCGCCTGCTGCTACCCGGCTGGCGCGTTATCTTTTACGGACAAACCATCATGCAACCAGAAGGTGAAGTATTAACCGATCATAATGAGCTAATTTGTTCAAGCTTTATTGAACACATTGCCAACACATTGAATTTAGGAGTGGTGTAGACATGGACAACTAAACCTGCAGCCACGGAGGTATAGCGAGTGAAGCCCTATCCGGCCTTTTTGGTCAGTAGATAAGATTGATCTTCGTTGATAGAATTTACTTACATCAGCAGTTACATGAAAATAATTTTTGGTGGGAAAAAGATAAGACACTACGTAACTATTTGATTTCTTGGTGCCGATAATAGGAGTCGAACCTACGACCTTCGCATTACGAATGCGCTGCTCTACCAACTGAGCTATATCGGCACTGATAAAGACATGCCCACGATTGTGAACACGGGGTAGAAGGTTAAAACTAACCGGGCGACGCGTCAATGGCCTTGCGAATCAAACGCCTATTTTTGCATCACCCGGTTTCAATTACGCACGAATCGTGTCGTCACCGAAGCCGATCCACTTGTATGTGGTCAGTGCTTCCAGCCCCATCGGTCCGCGTGCGTGTAATTTCTGCGTACTGACTGCCACTTCCGCACCCAATCCAAACTGGCCGCCGTCGGTAAAACGGGTGGAGGCGTTAACGTACACCGCAGACGAATCCACCTCGTTAACGAAGCGGTTGGCGTTGTGCATATCGCGCGTCAGGATCGCGTCGGAATGCTGGGTGCCATGTTCGCGAATATGGCCGATGGCCTCATCCAGGTCGCTGACAATTTTTACGTTCAGATCCAGCGACAGAAACTCATCGTCGTACTCTTGTGCTTTTACCGCCACCACGTTGGCCGGACCGGCCTGCAATTGAGTCAGCGCGGCCTCATCAGCATGCAGCGTGACGCCGCTTTGCGCCATCTGCTGGCTCAGCACGGGCAGGAAGCGTCCGGCGATATTCTGGTGCACCAGCAGCGTCTCGACGGTATTACAGGTGCTCGGGCGTTGGGTTTTGGCGTTAACGATAATCCGGAGTGCGGCGATGATATCTGCGCTTTCATCCACATAGATATGACAAACACCAATACCGCCAGTGATCACCGGAATAGTCGACTGCTCGCGACACAGTTTGTGCAGGCCTGCGCCGCCGCGCGGGATCAGCATATCGATGTACTTATCCATGCGCAGCATTTCGCTGACCAGTGCGCGGTCCGGATTATCAATCGACTGCACGGCGGCCGCCGGTAAGCCACAGGCCTCCAGCGCCTGCTGAATCACTGCCACGGTTGCCGCATTTGTCCGGTACGTCTCTTTGCCCCCGCGCAGGATCGCCGCATTGCCGGTTTTCAGGCACAGGGAGGCGACATCAACGGTGACGTTAGGACGCGCTTCATAAATCACGCCAATCACGCCCAGCGGGACGCGACGACGCTCCAGACGCAGGCCGCTATCCAGCAGACCGCCGTCAATCACCTGCCCGACCGGGTCGGCGAGGTTGCACACCTGACGTACGTCGTCGGCGATGGCTTTCAAACGTGCCGGGGTCAGCGCCAGACGGTCAAGCATTGCTTCACTCAGACCGTTTTCCCGTGCCTGCTCAACGTCTTGTGCGTTAGCGCTGAGGATGCTTTCGGTTTGTGCTTCCAGTTCATCGGCAATCTTTTCCAGCACGCGGTTTTTTTCGCGGCTGGAGAGTAGCGCCAGCTTATACGACGCTGCTTTGGCAGCAATGCCCATTTGTTCCAGCATATGCCTGCTCCTTAACGGGTGATCATGTCATCGCGATGGACGGCAACCGGGCCATATTCATAGCCGAGGATCGCGTCAATCTGTTGAGAGTGGTGTCCGGCAATACGGCGCAGCGCGTCGCTGTTATAGCGAGTGACGCCGTGGGCAATATCGCGCCCTTCAAGATTGCAGATACGAATCACTTCACCACGAGAGAAGTTGCCTGTCACGCTTTTAATGCCTTTGGGCAATAACGAACTGCCGCGTTCCAGAATGGCTGAGGTTGCGCCTTCATCGACGGTGATTTCCCCGGCGGGCGGTGCGCCGAAGATCCAGCGTTTGCGGTTCTCCAGCGGAGAAGCCTGAGCATGAAAACGCGTCCCCACGGACACGCCTTCCATTACATCACCAATCACGCCAGGCTTGCTGCCTGCGGCAATAATGGTGTCGATACCGGCGCGGCAGGCCACGTCTGCCGCCTGCAGTTTGGTGCCCATACCGCCGGTGCCGAGGCCAGAGACGCTGTCTCCGGCGATAGACCGCAGCGCGTCATCAATCCCGTAGACATCTTTAATCAGCTCAGCCTGCGGATTGGTACGCGGGTCAGCGGTGAACAGGCCCTGCTGATCGGTGAGCAGCAGCAGCTTATCGGCCCCGGCCAGAATCGCCGCCAGCGCCGACAGGTTGTCGTTATCACCGACTTTGATTTCGGCGGTTGCCACCGCGTCGTTCTCATTGATGACAGGAACGATGTTGTTATCCAGCAGCGCACGTAACGTGTCGCGAGCGTTAAGGAAACGTTCTCTGTCTTCCATATCCGCACGCGTCAGCAGCATCTGCCCGACATGAATGCCATAAATGGAGAACAGCTGTTCCCAGAGTTGAATCAGTCGGCTCTGCCCTACCGCCGCCAGCAGCTGTTTAGAGGCGATCGTTGCCGGGAGTTCAGGGTAACCAAGATGCTCACGCCCGGCGGCAATCGCGCCCGATGTAACAATAACAATGCGATGCCCTGCGGCATGGAGCTGCGCGCACTGGCGGACCAGTTCTACGATGTGGGCACGGTTCAGGCGGCGCGATCCGCCCGTTAGCACACTGGTGCCAAGTTTTACCACCAGCGTCTGGCTGTCACTCATGATTCTCTGCCATTCAAGATTGGGGAAATGATATCAAACGAACGTTTTAGCAGGACTGGCCCCGGTTGCCAACAGCCAGCGCACAAAGCATGAAATTTTATTGCGCAGGATCAGCAAGCGTAGCGGCAAGTTTTGACGTTTTTATGACAGAAACAAATAAACATTCTTTTTTAAAAATATTCTTACTTTGTCATAAAACGTTCATTGCCAGACGTTAAAAACCCTCCTGTCTTTGAACGGGGAACACACCCAGTAAATATTCGCGCGTACTTTAAATCAGGAATGAAAATGAAAAAGAGCACTCTGGCATTAGTGGTGATGGGTATTATGGCATCGGCATCCGTACAGGCAGCGGAAGTGTATAATAAGAACGGAAATAAACTGGATGTGTACGGCAAAGTTAAAGCCATGCACTACATGACCGATAATGACAGCAAAGACGGCGACCAAAGCTATATCCGTTTTGGTTTTAAAGGCGAAACTCAAATTAACGATCAGCTGACCGGTTATGGTCGTTGGGAAGCAGAGTTCGCAGGCAATAAAGCTGAAAGCGATTCTAACCAGCAAAAAACACGTCTGGCCTTCGCGGGTCTGAAATTGAAAAACCTCGGTTCCTTCGACTACGGTCGTAACCTGGGTGCGCTGTACGACGTTGAAGCGTGGACCGATATGTTCCCGGAGTTCGGCGGGGACTCTTCCGCGCAGACCGATAACTTCATGACCAAACGCGCCAGCGGTCTGGCGACGTACCGTAACACCGACTTCTTCGGCGTCGTTGATGGCCTGGATCTCACCTTGCAATACCAGGGTAAAAACGAAGACCGCGATGTGAAAAAACAGAATGGCGACGGTTTTGGTACGTCGGTGACCTATGACTTTGGCGGCAGCGATTTCGCCATCAGCGGCGCCTATACCAATTCCGATCGTACCAATCAGCAGAATCTGCAAAACCGTGGCGCGGGCGATAAAGCCGAAGCCTGGGCAACCGGTTTAAAATACGATGCCAACGATATTTATATTGCCACGATGTACTCTGAAACGCGCAAAATGACGCCTATATCCGGTGGTTTCGCCAATAAAACACAGAACGTCGAAGCAGTGGTTCAGTACCAGTTTGATTTTGGTCTGCGTCCGTCCCTGGGATATGTGCTGTCGAAAGGCAAAGATATTGAAGGTATCGGTAATGAAGATCTGGTGAATTATATCGACGTTGGCGCGACCTATTATTTCAACAAGAATATGTCAGCATTTGTTGATTATAAAATCAACCAGTTGGATAGCGATAATAAGCTGGCCATCAACAATGATGATATCGTCGCAGTGGGGATGACCTACCAGTTCTGATCTAACATAAAAAATGCCGGATGGGGTTGCGCCGCCATCCGGCATTTTGCTGTTCACTATGCCGTTAATTTAACCGGCTGATCTTTAAAGTCGTCCGCAGGTTCCAGCGCCAGATTCAGCGACGTTAGCAACCCACGCAATTTTTCATGGAACTCACGTAAGGTGTACTCCAGTCGATCTACCACTTCAGTCTCTTTGATGGGCACGGCGGTCCAGTTGCCGTCTTGATCAAACAAACCAAACTGGTAGCTGTACGTGAAGCGTTTTTCCTGTGCTTCTAACTCCATCCACCAGCCCCAGAATTCACGCTTCTCCGGCGCGGGTTTCACGTTGACGCAAACAGCCAGACAATCGAAAAAAAATCGATTATCTTCGCACTGCCCTTCCCGGATGTAGGGGCCAAGCGCGGTGAATTTCTTGATCAATCTGCTTTTCGGGTGTCCACTCGGTAACGTCATTGCGATCTCCTTAGGTGAAGCAACTGTTTTACCAAATCAATAAAATTTAGCAATCTATTAACACAATCTCTGATTGATCCATCCGGTTATTTCTTGCAGCGCTTTATCAAAATTGCGATACACCGGGTTGAACGGGATCTCCATCAGCTTACCGTCAGAAGATGACGATGTGATTAAGCGAGACTCCTCTTCCGGACTAAACGGATCGTTTTTCCAGAAGCCCGACAGCATCGGCGTTGGACAACGTCGGCCCAGCAGGCCTTGTACCTTTAATGAATAGCGATTGAGCTCGACACGCAGCGCGTCATCGGAGGCGTCGTGCATACCCAGACGGCTGGCCAGTACATCAAGATACATTTCCGGGACGCTTGCCTGCCGCTGCGGGTCGCTGAGCAGCGCATGCACTACCGGCCCCAGACACGCCACCGCTTTCAGGCGCGAAGATTCGAGATACGCCAAACGTACCGCCACGTTGGCGCCAAAGCGAAAACCAAATGCCGCCACGCGGGTGTGATCGACCCAGGGAATGTTGGGCAGTGCTTTTAATACGTGCTGATGCAGCAGGCTGGAATCCTGGGTCAGTTTCCATTTCGACGAAAAACCGACCGAGGGCATGTCCAGCGTCAGCATGGCAATACCACGCGGGGCAAAATAGCGTTCATACAGGGTGTAGTAATCCGTTTGCATGGAATCCAGCCCCCCGCACATCAGCACCGTCGGGAACGGGCCGTCACCTTTTGGCATATGCAAAAAACCGGTGATCGGCGCACCGCCGGGAACCGTGAATTCCAGTTCGCGCAGCTTACCGGGCAAGCGCTGAGCCGCCTCTTCATACGCGCGATTCGCCAGAGCCTGCGCCTGTTCAGCCAGCTCGTCGCCTTTCAGATGCGGATACGCCGCAATATTGTACAGCGTAGAGGCGTGCAGCCAGTGGCGTCCGCTAATTTGTGGGTCCTGTTCTGCCATGGCCTTCTGTTGCCAGTCCATTGCCTGCTTCGCCCACTCGTAGATCCAGTTCCCGCCACGATAGCCAATAACCGTGTCATAGAGCTCTTTATCCGTGCGCTCTGCTTCGCTCATGACGATACGCGCCTGCACCTCAAGGATTTCGCGCGGATCGACGCCGCGCCAGATCCACATCAGGCGATTCACCATGCGGTACCAGTGCGGGATGGTTGTGCCATCCAGGGCAGATTGCACAGACGGCTGCGCGCCGTGATTAAATCGACGAACCAGCGTTGACGTTTCAGGGTGTTTGAAGCGGGGTTTAAACAGGACTTCGCTGAGGTTAGCCTGTGACATAATTACGGCCTCCATGAGTACTCACTAAGGCATAGTGTAACCTGACACGGCACAAAAAGAACAACGCCCGGCATAGCCAGGCGTTGAAAACGATTTAGATTAGCGGCCTGAAATCGGCGGGACGAACACGACGCCCATATCCCACGGCTGCTCGATCCAGGTATCCTGAGGGATATCAACAACATAATCATTCACCAGCGGACGGCCTGCCGGTTTAGCGAAGATGGTGACGAAATGCGCTTTAGGGTACATTTCGCGAATCGCAACCGCGGTACCACCGGTGTCAACCAGGTCATCGATTACGATGAAACCTTCACCGTCACCTTCGGCACGTTTCAGAACGGTCAGTTCGCGCTGATTGTCGTGATCGTAGCTGGAGATGCATACGGTATCGACATGACGAATACCCAATTCACGCGCCAGCAGCGCGCCTGGCACCAGACCACCACGGCTAACGGCAATGATGCCTTTCCATTGTTCAGAAGGCATCAAGCGGCTTGCCAGTTTACGTGCATGGATCTGCAACATGTCCCAGGTGACGACGTATTTTTCGCTCATGTGAAGTTGTCCCAGCCTGTTTATCTACGGCTTAAAAAGTGTTCGAGGGGGAAATAGGTTGCGCGAGATTATAGAGATCTGACGCGCTAAAAACCAGTGTTAAGCGGAATCCAGGCCTCTTTTTGCATGCTTTTTGCTAGCCGTGAGCAGAGAAAGTGGTATTCTCAATTGCATCGCGCAAGCCTGACTTGTGGTGTTTTTAATTCTGCTAACCCCGTGGCCTGTAAGTCAATTTTGCAGGGCATCGCCAAGGAGACTCAACGTGTCTGAACTGTCTCAATTATCCCCGCAGCCGCTGTGGGATATTTTTGCCAAAATCTGTTCTATTCCTCATCCGTCCTACCATGAAGAGCAACTCGCTGAACATATTCTGAGTTGGGCCCAAGAGAAAGGTTTCCACGTCGAGCGCGATCAGGTGGGTAATATCCTGATTCGCAAACCCGCTACCGCAGGAATGGAAAACCGCAAGCCGGTTGTTCTGCAGGCGCACCTGGATATGGTGCCGCAAAAAAACAACGATACCGTTCACGACTTCACCAAAGATCCGATCCAGCCTTATATTGACGGCGAATGGGTGAAAGCCCGTGGCACCACGCTGGGTGCGGATAACGGTATCGGTATGGCCTCTGCGCTGGCCGTTCTGGCGGATGACAGCGTGGTTCACGGCCCGCTGGAAGTTCTGCTGACCATGACCGAAGAAGCGGGCATGGACGGTGCGTTTGGTCTGCAGGCTAACTGGCTGCAGGCAGATATTCTGATCAACACCGACTCCGAAGAAGAAGGTGAGATCTACATGGGTTGCGCGGGGGGAATCGACTTCACCGCCAATCTGCCGCTGTCTCGTGAAGCCATTCCTGCAGGTTTCCAGACCTTTAAGCTGACGCTGAAAGGCCTGAAAGGCGGCCACTCCGGCGGCGAAATCCATGTTGGCCTCGGTAATGCCAACAAGCTGCTGGTACGCTTCCTGGCTGGCCACGCTGAAGAACTGGATCTGCGTCTGGTTGATTTCAACGGTGGTACGCTGCGTAACGCGATCCCACGTGAAGCCTTTGCTACCCTTGCTGTTGCCGCAGATAAAGTCGATGCGTTAAAAGCGCTGGTCAGCACTTATCAGGAAATCCTGAAAAACGAGCTGGCAGCAAAAGAGAAAAATCTGGCACTGCTGCTGGATACCGTCTCTAACGACAAAGCCGCACTGACCGCTCAGTCCCGCGATACCTTTGTTCGTCTGCTGAACGCGACACCAAACGGCGTGATCCGCAATTCAGACGTGGCAAAAGGCGTGGTGGAAACCTCCCTGAACGTCGGTGTTGTCACCATGACTGACGACAACGTGCAGATTCACTGCCTGGTTCGCTCGCTGATCGACAGCGGTAAAGACTATGTGGTAAGCATGCTGGATTCTCTGGGCAAGCTGGCAGGCGCTAAAACCGAAGCCAAAGGTGCGTATCCGGGCTGGCAGCCGGACGCGAACTCGCCGGTCATGCACCTGGTGCGCGAAACCTATCAGCGTCTGTTCAACAAGACGCCAAACATCCAGATTATCCACGCGGGTCTGGAATGCGGTCTGTTTAAGAAGCCGTATCCGGAAATGGACATGGTTTCCATCGGGCCAACCATCACAGGTCCGCACTCCCCGGATGAGCAGGTTCATATCGAAAGCGTTGGCCATTACTGGACGCTGCTGACTGAACTGCTGAAGTCTATTCCGGCGAAGTAAGTCCCTGCAATAAATGCCGGATGGCGCTGCTGCTTATCCGGCCTACGATCGCGTAGGTAAGCCGGATAAGGTATTTATGCCGCTATCCGGCAATACATCCAACTCAAAGCCCCAGTACCAACTGCCTTTCCAGCTGTGGATCCAGCAGCGTGACGTGTAATCCCACCAGCCTGACCCCACGTCCTCCCCGACGCTCATCCCAGGTTTTGCGCGCCGTGGTAATCAAATCGTCTTTACTTAAGCGCGGCCAGACGTGCTCCTGAGTGGTCTGCTGAAAGTCATTAAACTTTAATTTAATGCCCTGGCGAGCAATACATAAATCCGGTTTTACCTTTGCCAGACGCCGCTCCAGCTCCGGATAAAGCCGCTCGATAATCGCCTCACATTCTGACCACTCATGAATATCCTCTGCCAGCGTGCGTTCAACACCGACGGATTTGCGCATTCTGTCGTTATTCACATCCCGCTCGTCAATACCCTGGCTGCGCTCCCACAGCACGCGACCAAATTTACCAAAACGCTTAAGCAATATCGCCAGGTCGCACTGTTGTACATCTTCACAGGTACGTAATCCCATGGATTCCAGCTTGGCGGCGGAAACTTTGCCGACGCCGGGGATTTTCCCCAGCGGGAGCGTTCTGATAAATTCCGGCACATCATCCGGTGTGATCACATATTGCCCGTTGGGCTTATTGAGATCGGAGGCGATCTTGGCCAGAAACTTGACCGGTGCAATCCCCGCGGAGGCGGTGAGCTGTAGCTCGTCAAAAATCGTCTGGCGAATTTGCTGGGCAATCAGTGTGGCCGATCCGTGACAGTGCGTGCTGTCGGTGACGTCCAGATAGGCTTCATCCAGCGAAAGGGGTTCGATAAGCGAGGTGTAGCGTGCGAAGATCGCCTGAATCTGGCGAGACGCTTCTTTATACGCCTCATAACGACCGGGTAATAAGGTGAGATGCGGGCACAGTTTTAGCGCCATCCCCGTGGGCATCGCGCTGCGTACGCCAAATTTCCGCGCCGGGTAATTGGCGGTGCTGATCACCCCCCGGCGTTCACGGCTGCCACCGATAGCGATCGGGATATCACGCAGCGCGGGGTTATCACGCATTTCCACCGCCGCGAAAAAGCAGTCCATATCGACATGTATAATTTTACGCATCGCCCCTCCCATAACACTGTTTAAGTATACAGTATCTTTATGTAATGAGAAGTCTGAACACGTATTACGGTACTGCGGGTCCATTCATGACGAAACGGGCATCACACAGATAACGCACAACCTCTTTTGACGCATGCTCTGCAGGGTTACCCGCCGTACTGACAAACAGCTTATTCACTTTTCGCACATTCGCCTTAAGCAGATTTTCAATGGTCATCCGGCGAAAGGCATCATTTTCAACGCAGAAAAGTTCATAGTCTCCCAAACGCTCGCCGCAAATTTCACAATGGTTCATCCAGTAGCGTAGTCCGGTGGTTTTACTCTTATCCAGGTAGTAATTGCTGGCCTTGATGTTCTTCATTATCTCTTCTGGCAGCGCATTAATATGGAACAGAAACGTATTCCGCCTGACGGACAGCCAGCCTTCACCATCCTGTATTTTTTTAATATAACGGGTAAACATAACCCCATGGATTCCGGTGATTTGATGGCAGTTCCAGCAGTGCATCTTTGAGGTAATGACCAGATAGTAGGGCGCGATGATGTTGTAACTATCCATAGTGTAGGCATAGTCCAAAAGCCCCTCCTTTAGCCCATCAGGCTCGGTGTACCAGATCCCTGATACATTATCGAAATGCGCGCCCTGACAGGCCACATCTGTAACATTATCTGATTGAATATTCAGTGGAATAATTTGAGTTACAGCTATCACATTACCTTCCTTAGCAATAATATGCCCCCACGTTGCGTGGGGGACGAGAGAACAGAATTAATGAGGCACAACAACGGGGGGTTGACGTAAGGAAGTCACCTGCTTTTGTTTATCCAGCTTATCCACCAACGGCTGCACGACCTTCTCGCCGTGCTGACCAAAGTATTGATACAGCGTGTCGGACGCACTTTGCGTCAACACCATAATCTCAATGCGGCGGTTACCCGCGCTCTCTGGATTTTTCGCATCCAGCAGCATCTGGTCCGCCATGGCGCTGACCTGCATGACTTTATCCTGCGGCATCCCCGCTTCTTCCAGCACACGTCGGGCAGAGAGCGCCCTGTCACCAGACAGATTCCAGTTGTTATAAATATTATTTTTATAGCCCATCGCATCCGTGTGACCGGTGATGATGATCTTATTGTCCAGCGTGTCAAAAACCGGTGCCAGTTCAACCAGTAACGATCGGAAGAAAGGCATGATCCGCGCGCTACCGCGTTCAAACATATTGCGGTTCTGGTCATCTTTAATCAGCACGCGTAACCCTTGAGGGACGATCTCCATCTCCAGGTTAGTTTCCATATGCGCATTGCGAGCGATGGTGTTGATGTTAGTCGCCAGCTCTCCCAGTTCAGTCGCGGACTTTTTCTTCAGCAACGCCGTCTTCTCATTCACATCCATGACTTTTTTGGCCGTTTCTTCCGTCACTTTAGCCGTTTCCTGCGGTAGCGCTTGTTTATCTGACTTGCTGCGAGTGACATTTTTACTGCTGGCCCCCGGTGCAATCGGCTGTTTGCCAATTTTATTTAACGGTGCGAGCCCTCCCCCGTTGAAGATGGACTGGCCGTGCAGCGCCGCAACGATATTTTCTCGATCGGATTTACTGACGCTGTTGACAATCCACAGCGTCATAAACAGCGCCATCATCGCCAGCGTAAAGTCGGCAAATGCCACCTTCCACGCACCGCCATGATGACCTGCATGATTCTTTTTAATTTGTCGCCGAATAATGGTGGTCTTCGCACCACGGTCGCGACGATTTGGCGCCTTCCTCATGCTTATTCCTGCTCCAGCATCGCATTCACCCACGCGTCCAGATTGGCAAACGTTGGTTTAGATGCCAGATGCAGAAGTTTACGTCCTGCATCCACCGCCAGCAGCGTTGGCTTACCGCCAGCATGCGCCACCAGCACAGTACGCACACATTCCAGCAGAGAATGTTCCGCACGCGCCTGTTGCTCCATCGAGTTCGCCAGCGGATCCATCAGGCAGTAGCAGATAAATACCCCCAGGAAGGTCCCTACCAGCGCCGCTGCTACTTTCAGGCCGATCAGTGCAATGGAACCATCAATAGATTGCATGGTAATAATGATGCCAAGTACCGCGGCGCAAATACCGAATCCCGGCATAGCTTCAGCCGTACGCTGTAATGAACGAGACGGTGTCAACAGCTCTTCTTCTACGGTATCCAGTTCCTGATCGAGGATCCCTTCCAGTTCGTGGGCGTCAATTTTGCCCATTGCCATCAGGCGGAAGTTATCAGCGATAAAGGTCACCAGTCGCTCTTGAGTCAGCACCAGCGGGTACTTTTGGAAAATGGTACTTTCAGCCGGTTTTTCAATGTGCTGATCCAACATGCGTAAGCCGCCGTTTTGTACCAGCTCCAGCAGTTCAAACAGGCACATTAATAGTTGGCGCTGAAACTCTGGCCCCAGCTGTTTCTTGCTGAGGACACCTTTCAACTGATGGCCGATCTCTTTCAGCACGTGCTTCGGGTTGCCGATAATCATGGCACCAAATCCGGCGCCGAGAATAATAACAATTTCAGCAGGCTGCCAGATGGCAATTAATTGTCCACCCGCTTCAAAATAGCCGCCAAAAACACAGCCAATAACCACCAACAAACCTAAAATCTTTTGCATTCACTTCTCCGCATTTCAATTCGAAATTGTTAATCTTGATATAAACAATCACGAATTTTGTGCGTGATTTTTTTATTCATTTGACAAATTCTGGCTTCAGTTACGCCTAACACCAGCGCAATCTCTTTTAAATTCATATCGTGTTGGTAATACATGGAGAGCACGAGGCCCTCTTTTTCACTGAGTTGACCGAGGGCATAGCTCAGCATCTCTTGCGTCACAAATTGTTCTTCCAGCCCCCGCCCTTCAAGCGGTGCAATTGGCAGGTCGCCATTCAGTAACTCATCCAGGCTGGCCAGCGTTTCGGCCCCTTCCAGCTGTTGAAATTCCAGGTAAGCGGATGTTCTGCACAAATTGGCTGCTGCCCAGCACTTCGTCTTTGTCCATCAGCTCGTAGCCGCTGGGCAACATCGCCTGCACACCTTTGGCGGCAAGGGTCATTCGCGTTTTGGACAGCGCATCGTCAGGAACCAGAATCTGCCCACTTTGCGGATCGATACGGTATTCCAGCTTTTCGCCATCCAGTACGGTGACTATCTGGGATACCGGCAGGTTTTCCTGTCGACCGTACAGCGAAACGTAGCCGTGATTCCCATTCCACAGCACGCTGACAATTATCGCCGTAGCCGCAATGGCCGCTGCTGCCAGTAACGCCCAGCGCTTATTGCCGTCCAGTTTGAACGACACGGCCGGGAAGGATTGCGTTATTTTTTTTATTAATTCATTCATAGCGTTAGACTGACATGCTCATCAGGTCATTGAATCCAGAAGCGACTTTATTTCTGACCTGAACCAGCGCGGAGAACGACAGCGATGCCTGTTGGCTGGCGATCATTGCCCCCGCCAGATCATCGCTTTTGCCCATCTCAACGGCCGTTTGTTGTTGCTCGGCGACCTGCTGATATTGATCAACATGATTCAGCGCCCCTTGCATAATCTGGCCAAAGGAGACCTGAGATGATGCCGACTGCGCACCAACACGGTTAATCTGCATCGGCGAGAGGATGGGCGACTGCGCGACCTCCTTCATCTGCTGCATGTCCTGCATCATTTGCGTCTGCATCGTACTGGCTGGGGCTAGGATATTTATGCTCATGACCTACTCTTAAAATGAAAAAAGTGCTCGCTGCACGACCAACGGATTCAGGAGAAGATTTCGATTCCCTGTTTTCTCATTGACGCCAGACGATAACGAAGCGCACGTGGGGTAATGCCTAGTAAATCCGCAATTTTGGTTTTATTGCCCTGATATTTGCGCATCAAGTCAGCGATATACTGATATTGCGCGCTGCGGCCATGCTGGCCCAAATTATCGCCTTCGCTTATTTGCGGACTGGGCTTAGGTTGCCATTCAGGCTCGCTCCAGGAATCGGATCCCACAGACGGAAGCCCTAAGGTATCGGGATAAATTACGCCATCTCGATTCAAAATCATGCCACGTTGAATGGCATTTTCGAGCTGGCGTACATTGCCCGGCCAGGCGTAGCTGAGTAATGCTCGCCGCGATGACTCCGAGAGTTTGATATTCTTCGCCAGTACCGTGGAGTATTTTTTGATAAAGGATTCAGCCAGAGGAATAATGTCTTCCATCCGCTCGCGCAGCGGCGGCATCGTCACCGGGATAACCGACATGCGATAATAGAGATCTTCTCTGAAACGTCCTGCGGCAACTTCGGCTTCAAGATTTTTATTGGTGCAGGCAATAAGGCGGAAGTTAAGTTTAATTAAACGATTACTGCCCAGACGTTCAACCTGTTGTTCCTGCAAAACACGCAAAATCTTCGCCTGTAGTGCTAACGGCATGTCGCCGATTTCGTCGAGCAGCAAAGTGCCATTATTGGCTAATTCCATTTTTCCCGGTACGGTCGCGACGGCCCCGGTAAATGCACCTTTGTCATAACCAAATAACGTAGCTTCGAGCATATTTTCAGGAATAGCAGCACAGTTAACGCCGATATAAGGCGCCTGAGAGTCCTGTGCAAATGCAATAGAATGTATAAATTTCGCAACACATTCTTTACCCGTCCCCGTTTCACCATGAACAAGGACAGGAACATTAAAAGCAGCAATACGCTTAGCTAGTGCAAATGCATTGATGCTGGAGGTTGCTTCGGCAATAAGTTCAAACATGATTATTTTACACTTAGAAGTAAAGTTAACATCCATAACGAGAAATATACAAATTATTCCAAAGCGAGCACATTATCGAATAATAGATATCGCCCGTGCCATGTTTTTCATCCAGTCCCTGTTCATGTTTTACTGCCCTTCCACATGGCAGCCCCTTCGAAGACTATTTTCAAATAGGTTTTTTCCTAAAAAAAGATTACCACTGGTGCTGTTAACAATCTTAAATTAAAAGATAATAAAAATATTATTTATTTAAAAACAATGAGTTACAATGATTTGCGTGTAGAAATTAAGCATGAGAAAGGCATTTATAGCGCTGCCGCTAACTGGTGAGAATGTCACAGTTATATGATTAATAATTTTTTAATTATAGAACCACATCATTAATAACTTGCAGAAGAGAGGGGCAGAATATTTAATATCCAGCCCGAGATTATCGATGTTCCCATGCACCTCATTTTATAGGTCATGGTCCCCAACAAAAGAGAATAGCGTCAAGGATGCTCAAAAAATTAAATGGATTTGTATTTTCTTTGATAACGTCGGGATGTGATATTTATTCATCCACCAACAAAATTACGGCTGAGAACGTGTACCATGCTGAAATATAGTCAAACACCCGGAATCTTTAAGCTTGAAGGAAACCGGCTTGGGCGTCCATATCATCGTCTGCCGACTATGTTTACGGGTAATTTTGATACAATTGAATCACATCTCGGAAACTATTTCCTGAAGAAACACCGCACAAATATAACACTCAAGAAGATACACTGCGAGATGGATGTTATTAACAAGAGTGCTGAGTTATTAATTTCGCAAGTTGGCCATTTGGCATTTGATATTGACCGCACATTATTGTTAATGCTGCTAGGTAACTTCTATGGTCTGACGTCATCAATGATTGACGAAAAGTCATCAGAAGATTTACCCACCAAAACCGAAACCCGGTTGAAAAGTCGGCTGGCACTTGATACCTGTAATATCATTTTTAATAAAAACATATCCGGTATCCCACTCACGCTTAAACCCGACAGCAGCACCGTCCAGACCCACTGGGCTTATCAACTGATATTTATACTAGGCGATGATGAGAACGCCAGTTTCAGGATCTTACTCGATGATTCACATACTGATTATATTTTGAATTTGATTCGTCGTAGTGAACACGGTGATAAAAAAAAGCTGGTTGATAAACCCCACGCCCAAGCGCGTAAAAAAACGCTGATCAAAGAGATTATTAATACGCTGCCGCTGACCATGAACGTGAAGATAGCCGAGATCCCGCTCAATGTTGCCGACCTGACGACCATTAAGCCGGGAGATATTTTACCCATTGCGATGCCAGATACGTTCCCGGTTTATATCGGGAAGTCCGAATTATTTAACGCCCTGATCGTCGAAGATAAAGACAAACTGTTTTTGTCCGAGTTAACGAGTAAGACTGAGAAATCCTATGAGTAAGCAACAAGATATTTTAGAGCAAGGCTTCGAGTTAACCCCGGAAGCCACCACTGCGTCTGCGGTGTCGGTCACCGAAACACTGGTGACGCGGTTAGAAGATCGTTTTTCCGAATCCATGACCCTCCTCAAGCGTATTCCGGTAACGTTAACGCTGGAAGTCTCCTCGGTAGAGATCATGCTGTCTGACCTGCTGAACATTGATGATGACACCGTCATTGAGATGGACAAACTCGCAGGGGAGCCGCTGGATATTAAAGTGAATAATATCCTGCTGGGTAAGGCCGAAGTGGTGGTAGTGAATGAAAAATATGGCCTGCGGGTCCTTGAATTCAACACGCATGAAATCAACGATCTGGCCCCATGAAACGCGCACCTACCTTCACTCTGGTACTGGGTATCTCGTTGCTCATCCTTTCTCCCTTTGCCTGTGCGCAAGGGGGAGATATCCCGTTGCTGAATGTGATTTCACACGGTAATAGCCAGGAATACAGCGTCAAGATTCAGGTTCTGCTACTGATGACGCTGGTGGGCATTCTGCCTACGCTGGTGCTGATGATGACCTGTTTTACCCGTTTTATTATTGTCCTCTCGTTGCTACGTCAGGCGCTGGGGCTGCAGCAAACGCCGCCCAACCGCATCCTGATTGGCATCGCACTGTCGTTAACCATGCTGGTAATGCGGCCCATCTGGATCAACATCTACGATCATGCCGTGGTGCCTTTTGAAAACGACCAGATTACGCTTTCTGACGCGCTAAGCACCGCCGCATCACCGCTAAAACGCTTTATGTTGGCGCAGACCAACAAAAAAGCCATTGCGCAGATCATGACCATCGCCAATGCGCACGGTAACGCGGCAGATCAGGATCTCTCCATTGTGGTTCCCGCCTATGTCCTGAGCGAGCTGAAAACGGCCTTTCAGATAGGCTTCATGATTTACATTCCGTTCCTGGTGATCGACCTGATCGTCGCCAGCGTGTTGATGGCAATGGGCATGATGATGCTGTCGCCGTTGATCGTTTCTTTGCCCTTTAAGCTGATGCTCTTCGTGCTGATCGATGGCTGGGCGCTGACCGTCGGGACGCTCACCTCCAGTATTCGCGGTCTGGGGCTGGGATAATTATGTTAACGATTGATGTAGCAGCCGATATTGTCGCCAGCGGCATAAAAGTCGTGATTATCCTGGTCTGCGTGCTGGTCGTGCCCAGCCTGTTGGTCGGCCTGTTGGTCAGCATTTTCCAGGCGGTGACGCAGATTAACGAACAGACCCTCAGCTTTTTACCCAGGCTGATTGTCACGCTGGCAGTATTGGGGATTGCCGGGAAATGGATGATCGTCCAGTTGAGCGATCTCTGCGTGCATCTGTTCACTCAGGCCGCCATTCTGGTGCACTGACATGCGCGAAACCGATATCACACAGCTAAGCAGCCTGATCCTGGGCATGTGGTTTCCCTTCGTGCGCATTATGGCGTTTATACACTATGCGCCGGTGCTGGATAACGCCGCGCTGACGGTCCGCATACGTATCGTGCTGTCACTGGCGCTGGCATTCATCATTACGCCGTTGATCCCCCATCCCGTCCCCATCAGCCTGCTGTCAATAAACAGCATCATCCTGACCGCAGAACAGTTTCTGTGGGGTATGTTGTTTGGCCTGATGCTGCAGTTTCTGTTTTTAGCACTCCAGTTAGCCGGGCAGATCCTCTCGTTTAACATGGGGATGAGTATGGCGGTGATGAACGATCCCAGCAGCGGCGCATCGACGACGGTGCTGGCGGAAATGATCAACATTTACGCGGTAATTCTGTTCTTCGCGATGGATGGGCATCTGCTGCTGGTGAGTATTTTATTCAAAAGCTTTACCTACAGGCCGATTGGCAATGCGCTGCATCCGCAATCTCTCCGCACTATTTCCCTGGCGCTGGGCTGGGTATTTGCAGCCGCCACGCTGCTGGCGCTACCAACCACGTTTATCATGCTGGTTGTTCAGGGCTGCTTTGGTCTGCTGAACCGCATTGCGCCCCCACTCAACCTTTATTCCCTGGGCTTTCCTATCAATATGCTGGCGGGTCTGGTCTGTTTCGCCACCCTGCTGTACAACCTGCCCGACCACTATCTGCACCTGGCGAATTTCGTCCTGCAGCAGCTCGACGCGCTAAAGGGACACTATGGCGGATAGCAGCAGCGAAGAAAAAACAGAAAAACCCTCGGCGCAAAAACTTCGCAAAGCCAGAGAGGATGGGCAGATCCCGCGCTCAAAAGACATGGGGCTTGCCGCCAGCTTGTTTGCCGCATTTATGGTGATCTCCAGCAGCTTTCCCTGGTATGAAGATTTCGTGCGCGAAAGCTTCATCAGCGTGCATCAGTACGCACAGAATATTAATGACCCGGATATCATCGGACAGTTCCTCGAACATCATCTGCTGATTCTGGCGAAATTTATTCTGACGCTGTTGCCGATGCCCGTAGCCGCCCTGTTTGCCTCGCTGGTGCCGGGTGGATGGCTGTTCCTGCCGAAGAAAATTTTACCGGACTTCAGCAAGTTAAGTCCGATTAAGGGCATAGGGCGTCTGTTCTCCACAGAGCATCTGGTGGAAACCGGAAAAATGACGCTGAAGGCTATCGTGCTTTTAATCATGCTGTGGATAACCCTGCGCAATAACTTTGCCTCGTTTCTCGGGTTACAAGAGCTGTTTTTTAAACAGGCGATTAGCGATGGTCTATCACTCTACAGCAGCGTGATGCGCAACTTTGTCATCTTGTTTATCTTTTTTGCTCTCGTGGACGTTCCTCTGGCGAAAAAAATGTTCACCAAAGGGCTGAAGATGACCAAGCAGGAAATAAAAGAAGAATATAAAAACCAGGAAGGTAAACCAGAGGTTAAAGCGAGGATCCGGCGTTTGCAACGGCAAATGGCGATGGGCCAAATTCGCAAAGTGGTACCGAAGGCCAACGTAGTGATCGTCAACCCAACGCACTACGCCGTCGCCTTACAGTATGACCATGCTCGCGCCGCCGCGCCGTTCGTTGTCGCCAAAGGCACGGATGAAATTGCACTGTATATCCGCCAGGTCGCTGCAGAGAACAACATTGAAGTCGTTGAGTTTCCCAAGCTGGCACGCTCTGTTTATTACACCACCCAGGTGAATCAGCAAATTCCGTTTCAACTTTATCGGGCGATTGCCCACGTCCTGACCTACGTCCTGCAAATGAAACACTGGCGTGACGGAGCACAAGCACGCCCTTCACTGAACAGACATATTTCCATTCCAAAAGAGGTTCTTAAACTGGATGCCGAAAATAACTAAACAATTCATGGCGCTGCTGCGTAACGGCAATATCGGCGTGCCGCTGGTGATCCTGTGTATTCTGGCGATGGTGATCCTGCCGTTACCACCTGCACTTTTGGATATTCTGTTCACCTTTAACATCGTGCTGGCGGTGATGGTGCTATTGGTGGCCGTTTCCGCAAAACGACCGCTCGAATTCAGCCTGTTCCCGACCATTTTGCTGATTACCACCCTGATGCGATTGACGCTAAACGTGGCGTCAACGCGCGTGGTGTTACTGCATGGCCATATGGGTGCCGGTGCCGCCGGTAAAGTGATCGAGTCCTTCGGTCAGGTGGTGATCGGCGGTAACTTCGTGGTCGGCTTTGTGGTGTTTATCATCCTGATGATCATCAACTTTATCGTGGTAACTAAAGGTGCTGAACGTATCTCCGAGGTGTCCGCCCGCTTTACGCTGGACGCGATGCCCGGTAAACAGATGGCGATTGATGCCGATCTGAATGCCGGGTTGATCAACCAGGCGCAGGCGCAAACACGACGCAAAGACGTGGCGGGTGAGGCAGATTTCTACGGTGCGATGGATGGTGCTTCAAAGTTCGTGCGTGGGGACGCCATCGCCGGGATGATGATCCTGGCCATCAACCTGATCGGCGGCGTCTGTATTGGGATCTTTAAATACGATTTAAGCGCTGAGGCCGCGTTCCAGCAATACGTGCTGATGACTATCGGTGACGGCCTGGTCGCGCAAATCCCGTCTTTGCTGTTGTCGACGGCGGCGGCGATTATCGTCACGCGCGTCAGCGACAGCGGCGATATTGCCACCGACGTACGTAGCCAGCTGCTGGCCAGCCCTTCGGTGCTCTATACCGCCACCAGCATTATGTTCGTGCTGGCCGTTGTGCCGGGCATGCCACATTTCCCGTTCCTGGCTTTTACGGCGCTGTTAGGGTTCACCGCCTGGCGCATGAGCAAGCGTCCGAAAGTCGCCGAGACTGAAGAGAAAAATCTCGAAACGCTGACCAAAACCATCACCGAAACCACCGAGCAGCAGGTCAGTTGGGAAACCATTCCGTTAATTGAGCCCATTAGCCTGAGTCTGGGCTATAAGCTGGTGGCGCTGGTCGATAAATCGAAAGGTAATCCGCTGACCCAGCGTATTCGTGGCGTGCGGCAGGTGATTTCTGACGGCAACGGCGTGTTGCTGCCTGAAATTCGTATCCGCGAAAACTTCAGACTGAAACCCACGCAGTACGCCATTTTCATCAATGGGATTAAAGCGGATGAGGCGGATATCCCCTCAGATAAGCTGATGGCGCTACCCTCCAGCGAAACTTACGGCGAAATAGATGGCGTATTAGGGAACGACCCGGCCTACGGGATGCCCGTTACCTGGATTGTGCCGGCGCAAAAAGCCAAAGCGTTAAATATGGGGTATCAGGTTATTGATAGCGCCAGCGTCATTGCCACGCACGTGAATAAGATTATTCGTCGCTATATTCCCGATCTGTTTAATTACGATGATATTACGCAGTTACATAACCGCCTGTCGTCCATGGCACCGCGTCTGGCGGAAGATCTCAGTGCAGCGCTGAATTACAGCCAGTTATTGAAGGTTTACCGGACGCTGCTTATCGAAGGCGTTTCATTACGCGATATCGTTACCATTGCCACCGTGCTGGTTGCCAGCAGCGCGACCACCAAAGATCCCATTCTGCTGACGGCAGATGTCCGTCTTGCGCTGCGTCGCAGTATTACTCACCCGTTTGTACGCAAAGATGAGCTGGCGGTCTACACGCTCAATAGTGAACTGGAGAATTTACTGGCAAACGTGGTCAATCAGGCACAGCAAAGTGGCAAAGTGATGCTCGACAGCGTACCGGTCGATCCGAATATGCTTAATCAGTTCCAGACCAATATGCCGCAGATAAAAGAACAAATGAAAGCCGCGGGGAAAGAACCGATATTGTTGGTCGCTCCACAGTTACGTCCGCTGCTCGCTCGCTATGCTCGTCTGTTCGCGCCGGGGCTACAGGTGCTGTCGTATAATGAAGTGCCGGATGAGCTGGAATTAAAAATTATGGGCGCGTTGAGCTAACGCGTGATGAGGCGGTGCTGAAAGTACCGCCTGACTATTACAGAATTGTATTTTCCGTCAGAATTCGTCGGGCACCGAGATAATGATCCTGCCAGAAAGGTTCGGACAAGGTGCTGACCCGGATCGTTTCGCCGGTACGTGGCGACTCAATAAATTGCCCCTGCCCCAAATAGACCCCCATATGATCGGCAATATCCCGGCTGTGAATATGGAAAAACAGTAAATCACCACGACGTAAATCGCGATTAGAGACAATTGTCGCCCGCCGATAGTGATACATTTCATTGGCAGTACGGGGCAGTTTCGCCGCCAGAATTTTATTGTAGGCATAGAAAACGAGCCCGCTGCAGTCAAAGCCTTCATCCGGACGGGTTCCCCCCCACAGATACGGTTTACCTAACTGTTGCTCAAGGCGATGAATCGCCACTTCGGTGATGTTGTGCAGGTGATCGCTACTGAGAAAATGAGGATTTTCGGCGAGTTCCTGCCAGCGATGATCGCTGGCTTTAAGCGGACCTGGGAACCACTCCGGGTGCTGTTTAATATGCACGCGATTCTGCTGGCGTAGTGCCTTTTTACTTTCCGCATTACCTTCTACCACGTAGCTGGCCTGCTTTTTTACCTGCACATGATACTGCTTTAGTAACCGGGCACGATTACGCATACGCAACTGCGCCGCATAGTTTAAGGGGGTATTTGATAAGACAGGCTGAACTTTGGCGATACACGGTAATGACAACACGACACACAAAGACAGCAGGCCCGGCAAAAGGCGTCGGGGTGCAGTGGCAAAAGACATGAAAAAAGAATACCTGGTCAAACACGTTCGGCGCAGTGTACTGCTATTGGCGGGATATCTTTTTTAATATTTGATTATTAATAGATTAATTTTTTAAATTCAATAGATTAGAAAGTCAGTATTAATCTTATGCAATGGACGGATAGCAGCGACAAATTACGCCGCTGTCTGACTGCCTTTAAGTCCAATGTTGCGTATAAAGAGAAACTAAAGTGTAAACGCAGCACGAGAGACTTGCGAAAAACTTTCTTGGTGCTAATGTGAGCGCTCCAAATCCAGATTTATCCGATTTGGCGACTCTATTTGCCGTCCTGGCGTGTGTAACCGTTTTATCAAGGAATAAGCAGTATGCGTAAAATCGCATTTTTTCTTGCGATGCTTTTATTACCGTGCGTTTCATTTGCCGGTTTGCTGAGCAGTAGCAGTCCAACTGCACCTGTCAGCAAAGAATATAAGCAGCAATTGATGGGATCTCCTGTCTATATTCAGATCTTTAAAGAAGAACGCACGCTGGATCTGTACGTCAAGATGGGCGAACAGTATCAATTGCTCGACAGCTACAAGATCTGTAACTATTCCGGCGGGTTAGGACCCAAGCAACGTCAGGGCGATTTTAAAAGCCCGGAAGGGTTTTACAGCGTACAACGCGGTCAGCTCAAACCGGATAGCCGCTTCTATAAAGCGATTAATATTGGCTTTCCCAACGCCTATGACCGCGCGCACGGGTACGAAGGTAAATACCTGATGATCCACGGCGCCTGCGTTTCTGTCGGCTGCTATGCCATGACCGACAACGGCATTGATGAGATTTTCCAGTTTGTCACTGGGGCGTTAGTATTTGGCCAGTCCAGCGTGCAGGTCAGCATTTACCCGTTCCGCATGACCGATGCCAACATGAAGCGCCACCAGAACTCGTATTACAAAGAGTTCTGGTCACAGCTAAAACCGGGATACGACTATTTTGAACAGACGCGTAAGCCACCGACTGTTTCCGTGGTCGATGGTCGTTACGTCGTTAGCAAACCGTTGAGCCATGAAGTGATTCAGCCACAGCTGGCGTCAAACTACACGCTCCCCGAGACAAAATAGCGCCCATTCACCTGGCATAATCTTTTGCCAGGTTTCATTGCCCGTCAGCGGCTGCGTAGCGATCACGGTGACCACATCATTGGGTGTGGTCTCGGAGCTAAAGTCGATTTCTACATCCTGATCCAATAACGTCGCCACGCCGAAAGGTGCGCGGCGGGTGATCCAGAACAGATTGGTCGAACAGAACGCCATCACGTAGCGCCCGTCGGACAACAACATGTTGAAAACGCCCTTCTCACGCAGTTCCCCGGCCAGGACGGCAATATATTTAAACACCGCTGTCATGTTGCCCGGCGTACGCGGATAACGTTCAACCAGCTTATGTAGCAGCCAGCAGAACGCTTTTTCGCTGTCGGTTTCTCCGACCGGACGAAAATTACCGGTTTCCAGCGATTTATAACCGCTTAGCTGTCCGTTATGGGCATAGGTCCAGTTGCGCCCCCACAGTTCACGCGTGAACGGATGGGTATTTTCCAGCGCCACTTCTCCCCGATTCGCCTGACGAATATGAGCAATCACGGAACAGGATTTGATGGGATAGTCTTGTACCAGTTTGGCGATAGGCGAATTAAAGCTGGGTTGCGGATCTTTAAATGTACGGCAACCCTTACCTTCATAAAACGTAATCCCCCAGCCGTCTTTGTGCGGCCCGGTACCACCCCCGCGCTGAACCAGCCCGGTGAAGCTAAAGCAAATATCGGTTGGCACGTTGGCGCTCATCCCGAGCAGTTCGCACATATATCACCTACCTTAAAACGCTGAACTGCCTGATGGCGTTACACTTATCAGGCCTACGCAAAACGCAAGTAGGCCGGATAAGGCTTCAGCCGCCATCCGGCAATAGCCTTCTTACTTAACCATCTCTTTTTCGATCAGCTGAATCAGAATATGAATCACTTTAATGTGAATTTCCTGAATACGGTCAGCATAGCCAAAGTGCGGGACGCGAATTTCAATGTCGGCGCTGCCGGCCATTTTGCCGCCATCTTTCCCGGTCAGGGTGATGACTTTCATTCCTTTCTCACGCGCAGCGGCAATGGCTTTAATCACGTTTGCCGAGTTACCGGAGGTCGAAATGCCTAACAGGACATCCCCTTCACGCCCTACCGCTTCAACATAGCGAGAGAAAATATAATCGTAACCGAAATCATTGCTGACGCAGGAGATATGGCTGACATCAGAGATAGCGATCGCCGGATAGCCCGGACGGTTTTCACGGTAGCGCCCGGTCAGCTCTTCAGCAAAGTGCATTGCGTCGCAATGGGAGCCGCCGTTACCGCAGGAAAGTACCTTGCCACCCGCTTTAAAACTGTCTGCCAGCAGGACCGCCGCGCGCTGAATAGCGTGAATATTGGCGTCATCTTTTAAAAAATTAGCCAGCGTTTCCGCCGCTTCGCTCAGTTCGTTACGAATAAGATCCTGGTACATGAGGATATCCTTCAGCATGAATGTAAATGACAAGATGCAGTGTACCGGATAGCACTACAGGCGAGAAGCATAAGCCACAGGAATGGCTGTGGCTTTTGATTTTTTGTGCCGGTGAAAACAACAACAATGTGAGCTTTGTTGTAATTATTTTGTAAACACATTGATAAAAGAATTTACATCCACTACAACCATATCATCACAAGTGGTCAGACCTCCTACAAGCAAGGGAGCTTTTCGATATGATGATTTTGAGTATTCTCGCAACGATTGTTCTGCTCGGCGTATTGTTTTATCACCGCGTGAGCTTGTTTCTCAGCAGCGTAATTTTGCTCGCATGGACGGCTGCGCTCGGCGTAGCTGGCCTGTGGTCGGTCTGGCTGCTGGTTCCTCTGGCCATTATTCTGGTGCCGTTTAACTTTACGCCGATGCGTAAATCCATGATCTCTGCGCCAGTGTTCCGCGGCTTCCGTAAGGTTATGCCGCCGATGTCGCGCACCGAGAAAGAAGCAATTGATGCCGGTACCACCTGGTGGGAAGGCGATCTGTTCCAGGGCAAACCGGACTGGAAGAAATTGCACAGTTATCCGCAGCCACGCCTGACGGCAGAAGAGCAGGCCTTTATTGACGGTCCGGTCGAAGAAGCGTGCCGCATGGCAAACGACTTCCAGATCACCCATGAATTAGCGGATCTGCCGCCAGAACTGTGGGCGTATCTGAAAGAGCACCGCTTTTTCGCGATGATCATCAAGAAAGAGTATGGCGGTCTGGAATTCTCTGCTTATGCACAGGCTCGCGTACTGCAAAAACTCTCCGGCGTCTCCGGGATCCTGGCGATCACCGTTGGCGTACCTAACTCATTAGGCCCGGGTGAACTGCTGCAACATTACGGCACCGAAGAACAGAAAAACCATTATTTGCCGCGTCTGGCGCGTGGTCAGGAAATCCCTTGCTTTGCGCTGACCAGCCCGGAAGCGGGCTCCGATGCAGGGGCGATTCCGGATACCGGCGTAGTTTGCATGGGTGAATGGCAGGGTCAGCAGGTGCTGGGTATGCGCCTGACCTGGAACAAACGCTATATCACGCTGGCCCCTATCGCCACCGTGCTGGGCCTGGCGTTTAAACTCTCCGACCCGGAAAAACTGCTGGGCGGCGAGGAAGATCTGGGCATTACCTGCGCGCTGATCCCCACCTCAACACCGGGTGTAGAAATTGGTCGTCGCCACTTCCCGCTGAACGTCCCGTTCCAGAACGGTCCGACGCTGGGTAAAGATGTTTTTGTACCGATTGATTACATTATCGGTGGCCCGAAGATGGCCGGTCAGGGCTGGCGTATGCTGGTGGAATGTCTGTCTGTGGGGCGCGGCATTACGCTGCCATCTAACTCGACAGGTGGCGTGAAATCGGTTGCCATGGCAACAGGTGCCTATGCGCATATTCGTCGCCAGTTCAAAATCTCTATCGGCAAGATGGAAGGTATTGAAGAACCGCTGGCGCGTATTGCCGGTAACGCCTACGTGATGGACGCCGCGGCGTCGCTGATTACCTACGGTATTATGCTCGGCGAAAAACCAGCGGTACTTTCCGCCATCGTGAAATATCACTGTACCCACCGCGGGCAGCAGTCAATCATCGATGCGATGGATATCACTGGCGGTAAAGGCATTATGCTGGGCGAAAGCAACTTCCTGGCGCGTGCTTACCAGGGCGCCCCGATCGCCATCACCGTTGAAGGTGCCAATATTCTGACCCGTAGCATGATGATCTTCGGCCAGGGGGCAATTCGTTGCCATCCGTACGTGTTGGAAGAGATGGCGGCGGCGCAGAACAACGATGTGAATGCGTTCGATAAGCTGCTGTTTAAGCACATTGGTCACGTCGGCAGCAATAAGGTACGCAGTTTCTGGCTCGGTCTGACGCGCGGGCTTACCAGCAGCACGCCAACCGGTGATGCCACCAAACGTTACTACCAGCACCTGAACCGTCTGAGCGCCAACCTGGCATTACTCTCAGATGTCTCCATGGCCGTGCTGGGCGGTAGTCTGAAGCGTCGCGAGCGTATCTCCGCGCGTCTGGGCGATGTGTTAAGTCAGCTGTATCTGGCTTCCGCCGTGCTGAAGCGTTATGACGACGAAGGCCGCCATGAAGCCGACCTGCCGCTGGTTCACTGGGGCGTACAGGATGCGTTGTATAAAGCGGAACAGGCGATGGACGATCTGCTGCAAAACTTCCCGAACCGTTTCGTTGCCGGGCTGCTGAATGTGGTTATCTTCCCGACCGGTCGCCACTACCATGCGCCTTCTGACAAACTGGATCATAAAGTTGCGAAGATTTTGCAGGTGCCGAGCGCAACCCGTTCACGCATCGGTCGCGGTCAGTACCTGACGCCAAGCCAATACAATCCGGTCGGCTTGTTGGAAGAAGCGTTGCTGGACGTGATTGCCGCCGACCCTATCCACCAGCGTATCTGCAAAGAGCTGGGTAAAAACCTGCCGTTTACCCGCCTGGATGAACTGGCGCGTAACGCGCTGGCAAAAGGATTGATTGATAAAGACGAAGCCGCGATTCTGGTGAAAGCGGAAGAGAGCCGTCTGCGCAGCATCAACGTGGATGATTTTGACCCTGAGGAGCTGGCGACCCAGCCGGTAAAGTTGCCAGAGAAAGTGCGTAAAGTCGAAGCGGCATAGCGATCGCGCACGACTTCCAGCCCCGCTTAACGCGGGGCTTTTTATTGCCACATTTTCGGTAATGCTCATGCTACAGTGTCAAAATGCTGTTCAACGAGGAGCCTCGATTGTGCCTGGTTTGAAAATTACCCTACTGCAACAACCACTGATCTGGATGGATGGCCCGGCTAACCTGCGCCATTTCGACCGACAGCTTGAAACCATCACCGGACGAGACGTCATTGTATTGCCCGAGATGTTTACCAGCGGCTTTGCGATGGAAGCGGCCAGCACGTCGCTTACGCAGGAAGAGGTTGTTCGCTGGATGCACGCCAAAGCGCAGCAGACAAATGCGCTAATCGCCGGCAGCGCCGCGTTACAGTCAGAACGTGGCCCGGTAAATCGTTTTTTACTGGTAGAACCCGAAGGATGCGTTCATTTTTATGATAAACGCCACCTGTTCCGCATGGCGAACGAGCACCAGTATTATCAGGCTGGAGAAGAACGCGTCATTGTTCAATGGCGCGGCTGGCGTATTTTACCGCTGGTCTGTTATGACCTGCGGTTTCCGGTATGGTCACGCAATCGCGAGGATTATGACCTGGCATTATATGTCGCAAACTGGCCTGCACCACGCTCACTGCACTGGCAGGCACTGCTGGTCGCCCGGGCAATTGAGAACCAGGCTTATGTAGCAGGATGTAACCGGGTTGGTAGCGATGGCAATGGCCATCATTATCGCGGGGACAGCCGGGTAATTAACCCGCAAGGGGAAATTATTGCCACCGCCGAGGCGCACCAGGCCACGCGGATTGATGCTGAGCTGTCGCTTACAGCATTGCGGGAGTATCGCGAGAAGTTTCCAGCCTGGCAGGATGCCGACCCGTTTACACTATAGAGATATCTCTTCTCGCCCGTTACGGAACGGTTTCCTCGTGGCGGGATTGTTTCACTCCGTAACGCACCGCAAAACAAATTCGCGTGGCGACATGCTTCAGGCAACGTATTCTGAAAATGATACTCACACGTAAATTCCCTTATCAGGATATCAAAATGAAGAAATTCGTACGCATGACGTTGCTGGCTGCTACCCTGGCGGGCGCCTCTTTTAGCACTCTTGCAGCAAACGTATCCAACGTTCCGGCCCCGGCCCAGGATCCAGTGGTACAGCACCTGAAACTGAGCAACGACCAGGTGGCGCAGATTAAAAAGCTGCACCAACAGCTGGAAACCAATGTCAGCCAGATTTCGGTGAACGACGTTAAAGACGGCGTGCTGATTGACGTGATCAAGTCCGGAAAATGGGATGATGCCGCTGTTAAGAAACAGCTTGCCGCGTTCAGCAACATCGAACAGCAGGCACGTTACTACCGCGTGAAATACTACTTTGACCTGAGCAAAGTCCTCACACCAGAGCAGCGTAAGTTGGTGCAAAAAGATATCGCACAGACGCTGGGCGAGTAATGCTGACAGCTCGTTACCCTTGGTAGCGAGCTTGTTATTTTTTTTGTGGGCTAAAACGACGAAAGCCTGAATCATTGCTGATTCAGGCTTTCTGAATAGTGGCGGAATGGACGGGACTCGAACCCGCGACCCCCTGCGTGACAGGCAGGTATTCTAACCAACTGAACTACCACTCCGCGTTGTGTTCCGCTTGGGAACGAAGCGAATATTACGGATTGCCTCGCCCCTCGTCAACGCTTTTTCTCACGTTTTTAATCGTTTGCTGCAAAAATCACCCGAATAGCCATTTCTGCACGGTAAACGCGCAAACTATGCCCGCCAGAGGCAACTTCCGCCCTTCTTCTGAACCAGGTCAAGGCGCGACTCATGGGCCGCTAACTCTTCATCAGTGGCGAAAACAACACGTAACTTGCCGGACTGACGCACAATCCGTTGGATCCCGGTATCATTCTGCTGCTGGCTGTCACCTTCCATGGAAAATGCCATCGTGGTCTGCCCACCGGTCATCATCAGATAAACGTCGGCCAGAATCTGGGCATCGAGCAATGCGCCGTGCAAGGTACGCTTGCTGTTGTCTATCTCATAACGCGAGCATAGTGCATCAAGGCTGTTACGCTTGCCAGGAAACATCTTCCTCGCCAGCGCCAGGCTATCGGTCACTTTACAGAAGGTGTTCGTTTTCGGGATATCGCGATGGAGCTTTGCAAACTCATAATCCATAAAGCCGATATCAAACGATGCGTTATGGATGACCAGCTCCGCACCGCGGATGTAGTCAAGAAACTCATCGGCAACATCGGCAAAAGTGGGCTTATCGAGCAGGAATTCATCCGCGATGCCGTGTACGCCAAACGCTTCCGGGTCCACCAGCCGATCGGGCTTCAGGTAAACGTGAAAGTTATTGCCGGTCAGGCGTCGGTTCACCACTTCAACCGCACCGATCTCAATAATCTTGTGGCCTTCGTAGTGGGCACCGATCTGGTTCATACCGGTGGTTTCGGTATCGAGGACGATCTGCCGTGTAATTCCAGTGCTCATAGCGGTCATTTATGTCAGACTTGTCGTTTATATCGATCTCTAAAACAGGAAGTCTACCAGAGATGCTTAAACAGGTAGAAATTTTCACCGACGGTTCTTGCCTGGGAAATCCAGGGCCCGGCGGCTACGGGGCAATTTTACGCTTTCGCGGGCGAGAAAAAACCTTTAGCGAAGGATACAACCTCACCACCAACAATCGCATGGAGCTAATGGCGGCTATCGTCGCGCTAGAAGCACTTAAAGAACAATGTGAAGTGGTGCTCAGTACCGATAGCCAGTATGTGCGCCAGGGTATCACCCAGTGGATCCACAACTGGAAAAAACGCGGCTGGAAAACCGCAGACAAAAAACCGGTCAAGAATGTCGATCTCTGGAAACGCCTGGATTCGGCGCTGGGTCAGCACCAAATCAAGTGGGAATGGGTCAAAGGCCACGCTGGCCACCCGGAAAACGAACGCTGCGACGAGCTTGCCCGCGCCGCGGCGATGAGTCCTACACAGGATGATGTTGGGTATCAACCCGAAGCTTAAGCGTCCGGTTTACGGTATTGCCGGGTTGCACCAACGGCCTGGCGGATACGCGCTTTGCTTTTGTTTTGTTTCATTGGGTTAAGCGTAAGCGGGATAGTTCGCTTGCGCGCGACCACCAGCTGCATACATCCCAACGCCGGAATATGCGCACTTAACATTTTTCCCCCGTGCTTCTTCCAGGGCAAAACGTGAAAACGGCTGACGTGCAGCACTTCGAAATTCAGCAACGAAAGCCAGTCCAGTTGGCGCATCAGCGTAAACATCCGGCTGTTGTAAGGTGATGTTTTACGTAATACCGGTACCAGCTTGCGCAGGCCCATCAGGCTGACCGGGTTGAATCCGCTCAGTATTAACCAGCCGTCATCGATAAGCACACGATCGGCCTCGCGCAGTAAGCGATGCGGGTCGGAGCACCACGGCAGCGTATGCGCCAGCAGGCACACATCAACAGATTTATCGGCAAAGGGAAGATGCAGAGGATCCGCCAGCACCTGCATCGGCGAGCCTTGCGAAGAAACATTGACCTGATGAGAAACCGCGCACGCTTCGGAATTGATTTCTGCGCTTAAATTACCAATCTTAAGCAGATGAAAACCGTACATTTTTGCAAACCACGGGTTAAGCTGATACTCCAGCGCCTCACGATAGTGTTCGCCCCAGGGTAAATCATCCCAGCTCACGGGCGCTACGACAGTTTGAGGGAGCCTTGCCGGTTTCATCACAACCTTCCGTTTCGCATTGAGAGGTAATTTATGAATCTTAACAGTATTCCCGCCTTTGATGACAATTACATCTGGGTCCTGACCAATAATGAGAACCGTTGCCTGATTGTCGATCCTGGCGAGGCGGCTCCGGTGCTACAAGCCATTGCTGAGCACAACTGGGTGCCAGAGGCTATTTTACTTACCCACCACCATCATGATCACGTTGGCGGCGTGAAAGAACTTGTGCAGCGCTTTCCACAAATAGTGGTCTATGGACCTGCTGAAACACAAGATAAGGGAACCACACGTGTAGTCGAAGAGGGTGATATCGCACTCGTTTTAGGGCATGAATTTAGCGTATTTGCCACGCCGGGTCACACTTTAGGACATATCTGTTACTTCAGCCACCCTTATCTGTTTTGCGGCGACACGCTGTTTTCCGGCGGCTGTGGCCGGCTTTTTGAAGGCACAGCATTACAAATGTATCAATCACTTAAAAAAATAAGAGCCCTTCCGGATGATACGTTAATTTGTTGCGCACATGAGTACACTTTAGCAAATATGAAGTTTGCCTTAAGCATCCTCCCGCACGATCCGTCCATAAATGATTATTATCGTAAAGTTAATGAGTTACGCGTAAAAAACCAAATGACACTACCCGTAATTCTGAAAAATGAGCGCAGAAATAATATTTTTTTAAGAACGGAAGATATTGATTTAATTAATGAAATAAACAAAGAAACAATATTGCAACAACCTGAAGCGCGTTTTGCGTGGTTAAGGTCAAAGAAAGATACGTTCTGACAATTCTGGGTTGCCTTTTGAAAACTTCGCCGTTATGATCGGTCGTCTTTTAAGCAACTATTGACACACACATGAAGGCAAAAGCGATATTACTCGCCTCTGTCCTGCTTGTTGGGTGCCAGAATACTGGTAACGTCCAACAACACGCACAGAGCCTTTCTGCAGCTGGTCAAGGGGAAGCAGGAAAGTTTACAAGCCAGGCGCGCTGGATGGACGATGGGACATCTATCGCCGCCGATCAGGATTTGTGGGCTTTCATTGGTGACGAGCTAAAGATGGGAATTCCGGAAAACAACCGGATTCGCGAACAGAAACAGAAGTATTTACGCAATAAGAGCTATCTCCACGATGTAACGTTACGGGCAGAGCCGTATATGTACTGGATAGCCGGGCAAGTTAAGAAACGTAACATGCCGATGGAGCTGGTACTCCTACCCATAGTGGAGAGCGCTTTTGATCCTCACGCAACGTCTGGCGCCAATGCCGCAGGCATTTGGCAGATCATTCCGAGCACGGGGCGCAATTATGGTTTAAAGCAGACCCGCAATTATGATGCACGTCGCGACATTGTGGCTTCCACCACTGCCGCGTTGGACATGATGCAGCGTCTGAACAAGATGTTTGATGGCGACTGGCTGCTGACCGTTGCTGCTTATAATAGCGGTGAAGGTCGCGTGATGAAGGCAATGAAAGCGAACAAATCTCGTGGCAAGCCCACCGATTTTTGGTCACTCCCTCTGCCTCAGGAAACGAAGCAGTATGTGCCCAAAATGCTGGCATTGAGTGATATTCTCAAGAACAGCAAGCGTTATGGCGTGCGTCTGCCAACCACAGACGAAAGCCGCGCGTTGGCACGTGTTCGCTTGAACAGTCCGGTTGAGATGGCTCAGGTTGCCGATATGGCGGGTATTTCCGTCAGCAAGCTGAAGACCTTCAATGCTGGCGTGAAAGGCTCCACGTTGGGTGTCAGCGGCCCGCAATATGTGATGGTGCCAAAGAAGCACGCGGAGAAACTGCGTGAGTCCCTGGCGTCAGGCGAAATTGCAGCCGTACAGTCAACGCTGGTCGCGGATAACACGCCGCTGAACAGCCGTAGCTACAAGGTTCGCTCTGGCGATACGCTTTCCGGCATCGCTTCACGTCTTGGCGTGAATGCGAATGAGCTAAAGCAGTGGAATAATCTGCGTAGTTCGACTCTGAAAGTGGGCCAAAGTTTGACCGTAGGTGCAGGCACCAGCGCGCAGCGACTGGCTAAAAACAGCGATAGCATTACCTATCGTGTACGTAAGGGCGATTCGCTTTCGAGCATTGCTAAACGTCACGGGGTCAACATCAAGGATGTGATGCGCTGGAATAACGATACCGACAATCTGCAGCCGGGCGATCAGCTGACGTTGTTTGTGAAAAACAACGGCATGCCGGACTCCTGATAGCAGTATAAACATTAAGGCACTGGTTTCCCCCCAGTGCCTTTTTTATTTATGCCGCTTTATGCGCCTCAACCATAATCGTGTCACTGGTGAACGACCCGTCCTGCTGTAACGCGAAGTAGGCCTGCACTTCGGCAGACGCACTCTGCTGGTATAAACGAACCGCGTCAATCAACACCTGCGGGGTACGCATCCGCGCGACCCATGAGCTAAACGCCAGCGGCAGGCGGTCCGTCAACACCGTATCGGCAATCAGATTGGCATCATTCATCAATGACAGCCACTCACCGCTGGAATAGTTGCGCACATGTGAGGTATCGCGTAACGCTTCAACGGTTTGCAGCCAGATGTCCCGCACCGGGTGCCCAGGTGACATGACATCCATCACAATCACCACACCGCCAGGTTTCAATACACGATTCACTTCTCGCAGCGCGCGTCCGACATCATGCCAGTGATGAGCAGAATAGCGGCTAATCACCACATCAAAAGAGCCATCCTCAAACGGCAGGCTTTCGGCATATCCTTGCCGGGTAGCGATATTGTCTAATCCCTTCTCTTTTGCCGCCTGCGCGACCACGTCGAGCATCTGCGCCGATAAATCATACGCCACGACCTGTTTTACCTGATGTGCCGCCGCAAAGCTGGCGTGTCCCGCACCACATCCCATGTCGAGAACGCTGGCCTGTGGAAATGCCGACAGCCTTTCCGCCAGCCGTTGTAAATCACGGCCAGAGGCGTGTACCGTGCTGGTTAAATAGGCATTCGCTTGCGAGCCAAACTGCTTTTCGACGTTGTCATGATGAGAGCGTGTAGTCATTGTGTTGTCCTTCGGTTGTGGTGAAAGATAAAGGACAGCACCCTAACAGGCCTGCCCCACGGCAGACCTGACACACCTTTATTGTTCAGGCTTGCCGGGACTAAATTCAACGAGTAGTGGATTGTGATCGGATGCGCGCGTCACCAGCACAGAGGCTTCACTGACGTTCAAACCACGATAGAACACAAAATCGAGCGGGCGACCAAACGCGCGTCGGCGCTGATCGTCGGTAAAGCGCACCTGGCGTAGCGACATTTCACGGGCGAAACGGTACAACGCATTCATCCGTCGACGGCTCCAGGCGTTGAAATCACCGGCCATAATCACCGGGCCGCTGTGATGAGCAATCTGATCGCCAATGGGAAGTAACTGCTTACTATAGACATCCACCCCGAGGCTGAAGTTAACCGCGTGGATGTTCACCACCATCAATAAACGTGAGTCTGGCAGGGGATATACCGTCACCAGCGCCGACTTTGCCAGCCGTAAAATAGGCTCACGTTCGCGTAGAGGGCAGCAGTAAACAGGATGTGCCGCCGACAGCGTCATGACGCCAGAGGGGTGCTGAGGCAGCACAAAGGCGGGAACCTGATCGGCAGCAAGATAGTTAGCGGTCGCAAACTGCACCAGTTCCGGCGTGGTTTGGGCTTCCTGCAATAACACCAGATGCGCGTCTTTGCCAAAGTTCTTCAGCACCGACAACCATTCTGCCCGCTGCTGTTTAAAAATATTCCACACCAGCACGCGAATACGGTCTTCACTGCTTAAGGGAACGCCGGCGGGTAATGCCTGACCAATATGCGCAAACGACCGTGGCGGTAAGATCCGCTCAACGGGTTGTCCGGCAACATAGCGCATAGCATAGGTGTTTTTTCGCACTGTAGACTTTCAAACCTCTGTAACGTCAACCAGTCCGCAGCCGGACTGGTTCTTCAGTTATAGGGACTTTAAGGCTTACTTTCAACGAGCAATTGCAGTTTGTTTTGTAAGTGGGTACTTACATCAATGAGTTATCCCAGCGTGATCCGCGCAGGTTTATCAAGACGACCGCTGATGCCCATCAGTAAGAAAGCAGCCAGTACGATAAGCGCGCCAATCCACGGCGTCTGCGCTAAGCCATAATGCTCTACCGTTTGCCCGCCAATCACCGAACCCAGTGCAATACCGACGTTAAACGCCGCAATGTTCAGTCCGGAGGCGACATCAACTGCATTGGGGGTAAATTGTTCCGCTTTCTGCACAACATAAACCTGTAATCCCGGTACGTTACCGAAGGCAAAGATCCCCATCACCAATATCGTTACCAGCGCCGCGTACTGCGTGGATGCCGTTAACTGGAATAGCATCAGCAGAACAAACAGTGCAGCAAAAATGAACTTCAATGCAGGGACTGCACCATGTTTATCCGCCAGTTTACCGCCCCAGATATTACCGATAGCCACAGAGACGCCGTATCCCAATAAGATCCAACTTACCGCTGTCGGGGAGAATCCGGCCAGATCCTGCATCATCGGTGCAAGGAAGGTAAACGCCGTAAAGACACCACCATAGCCCAGCGCCGTAACCGCATAAATCAACAGCAGACGAGGATGGGTTAAGACTTTCACCTGATCGCGGATACTGGCGGCAGCCCGACCTGGAATATTCGCCGGGATCAGCAACTGGCTGCTAATTAGCGCAATGACGCCCAGCATTGAGACTGCGAGGAAGGTTTCACGCCAACCAAAATGCTGACCGATAAATGTGCCCAGCGGAACGCCCGTCACCAGGGCCACCGTTAAACCGCCAAACATAATGGCGATGGCCGAAGCCGCTTTCTCTTTAGGCACCAGACTTGTTGCAATGGTTGAACCAATCGAGAAGAACACGCCGTGTGCAAGACCGGTCAACAGACGGGCGACAATTAAAGTCATATAGCCCGGAGCCTGCCAAGCCAGCAAATTACCGGCAGTAAACAGCACCATCAGCGCAACCAGCAGCTGTTTACGCGGCAGGCTCCCTGTCAGAGCGGTCAGCACTGGTGCGCCAATCGCCACCCCCAGCGCATAAATTGAAACCAGCATCCCCGCAGAAGGCAAAGAGATGGCCAGTTGTTCAGCAATAGTCGGTACCAGGCCGACAATCACAAATTCGGTCGTGCCAATGGCGAAGGCACTTATAGTCAGTGCGAATAAAGCGAGTGGCATAAATAAACTCCATATCATCAGTAATCAGATGACATGCAGTATGCCGGGATGCTTTAATAACAAAAATATTCAAAATCTCAATATAATTTTGCTTCAGGTGCAAAAATGAAAGCAACCTCAGAAGAACTGGCGATTTTTGTGGCTGTTGTGGAAAGCGGTAGCTTTAGCCGCGCCGCAGAGCAGTTGGGACAGGCCAATTCTGCCGTCAGTCGGGCCGTAAAAAAACTGGAGATGAAACTGGGCGTCAGCTTGCTCAATCGGACCACCCGACAGCTAAGCCTGACCGAGGAAGGTGAACGTTACTTCAGGCGCGTACAGCTAATCTTGCAGGAAATGGCCGCCGCAGAGACGGAAATTATGGAGTCTCGCAATACGCCGCGTGGCTTGCTGCGCATTGACGCCGCTACGCCGGTTATGCTGCATTTCCTGATTCCGCTCATCAAGCCCTTCCGCGAACGCTATCCTGAGATGACGCTGTCGCTGGTCTCTTCAGAGACGTTCATCAATCTTATTGAACGAAAAGTGGATGTAGCTATACGTGCAGGCACGCTGACTGACTCGAGCCTACGCGCACGTCCATTGTTTACCAGCTATCGTAAGATTATTGCTTCGCCTGACTATATTGCGAAATTTGGTGTTCCAGAGAGCGTCGAAGCGCTTAAGCAGCACCTGTGTCTCGGTTTTTCTGAACCGGTTTCACTCAATACCTGGCCGATTGCCTGCAGCGATGGGCAGCTTCATGAGGCTGAATGCGGACTATCTTCTAACAGCGGCGAAACGCTAAAACAACTTTGTCTGAGCGGAAACGGTATTGCCTGTCTTTCAGATTATATGATTGATAAGGAGATCGCACGAGGTGAACTGGTCGAATTGTTGGCGGATAAACGCCTGCCAGTAGAGATGCCGTTCAGCGCTGTTTACTACAGCGATCGGGCAGTAAGCACTCGCATTCGGGCATTTATCGACTTTTTGAGTGAACATATAAGAACAGCTCCCGCAGGAGCTGTGAAAGAGGGTTAAAGGGCACAGAGGGTCGCTGGGTCAGGTTATTAGTCCCACTCGGGTGCCAGACCTTCCGGGCTAACCAGACGATCGTTGCAGTCCAGCGCCGCGATCGCCGCGTTGTCTTCAGCATCCAGACGCAGATCCAGCGCCAGCAGGTTACTGGCCAGGTTTTCTCGCTTGGTCGAAGAAGGGATCACCGAGTATCCCTCACCCATCGCCCATGCCAGAATCACCTGAGCCGGTGTCGCATTATGTTTCGCGGCAATACCGGCAATGACTTCATCTTTCAGTGCCTTACCGTATGCCAGCGTCATGTAAGACGTGATGTGAATACCGTGCGCTTTGGCCCAGTCAACCACCTGACGGCTTTGCAGATACGGGGACAGCTCAATCTGGTTGGTCGCGATGTTCTCTACGCCCACTGCAGCAATGGCTCTTTCCATTAGCGGAATGGTAAAGTTAGAGATACCAATTTCGCGAGTCAGGCCCTGTGCTTTAGCTTCCAGTAATGCCTGCATAAATTCTTCAACAGAAACCGCATCGTTTGGTGAAGGCCAATGGATCAGCGTCAGATCAACGTAATTGGTACGCAGTTTCTTCAAACTCTCTTTCAGGCTCGGGATCAGTTTTTCTTCGCTGAGATTCTCAATCCAAATCTTGGTGGTGATATACAGCTCACTGCGCGGCACACCACTTTCAGCAATCGCCTGACCAACCGCGGCTTCGTTATCATAGATTTGTGCGGTATCGACGGCACGATAGCCCAGTTCCAGAGCTGTTTTAACAGAAGCGATAACGACGTCGTCTTTCAGGCGAAAAGTACCTAAACCGAATGCAGGGATAGTCATAAATTTCCTCTTTTTAATCACAGTCTTCGTTAGTCGGAGGAGTATGGCCTTCTAACGTGTAGATAAAAAGAGCGTATAACGCAGAGGATTTTTGCAGATTTAGCAATAATTGAATGACAGCAAAAGAAAAAGCCCTGAGCGTTAACTCAGGGCTTTCAATAAGTGGCGGAACGGACGGGACTCGAA
>NZ_SZWP01000106.1:0-78644 GCF_005280825.1 Citrobacter sp. wls829 | reverse complement strand
TCAGGAACTTGTTCGCACCTTCCCTAGATAAATGACAATCACAGCCATTGTAAAAACAAATAAAAAAGCCGGAGACATACCCCGGCTTCTTTAGCGCAATCAGAAACAGACCTGAAAGGTTACGCCCCTTTCACTACAATAAGCGGTTCGATATCACTCTCTTTTTTAATCACCAGCGAATCGTCACCGCGCAGACAGGTGCCGCCGTAGTTACCGCCCACGGTGAACGTGCAAACCTGAATATATTTACCGGCAACGTTGGGCAGACACCAAAGCTGCTGATAAATGTTCTTCTGTTCAGCAAACTTACCGCTGGTCTTATCGAGCAGTTCTTCCTCGTGACTGACCAGATCGATGTTGCTGCCACAACGTCCTGCAATAGGTTTCACGGCATAACCGGTTCTCGCCAGCTCGTCGTTAACAGTGAAGTCAGTATCAAGCAGATAGCGATGATGAGGGAACAGTTGCCATAGGATCGGTAAGATTGCCTTGTTGCCGGGAATAACCGTCCACAACGGCTCGAAGACCAGCACTTCCGGGCGCAGCAGAACATCAATCAGTCGTACTTCCTGTTGAGTATGTCCGGTACGAATTGGCACGGCAGCGTATTCGGTTTCGCTCACCTCACGCACTTGCTCGATCGCGGTTTCCCATGCCCAGGTTTTCCAGACGCAATTCACCAAACGACCGTCGCCGTCAATCAACTGGCCGGCATCATCCCAGCGTAATTCGTCCAGTCCGCGGAGGATTTTGCTGTCAAACCCGGCCTGATGCAGCGCCTGCTGCATAAACTGCGCATGGTAGTTCTCTTCAATGTCCTTGTCCTGCATGATGTGAACGAAAGGACGCGCGCGACTGTGCTTCCAGGCGCCGGCCAGTTCGTTGATCAGCCCTTCTGCAGGATTGTGCCCGCGCCCACGGTAGCCTTGCTCAGCCCAGCGTTCAAGGATCAGGCCTGCTTCGGTATGGCACGATGCGGAATCGGCGTTGTACTCGTACACCTTCAGCCCGCGCTCATCCATACAAAAATCCATACGACCGGTGATCATATGGTGCCGACGACGCTGCCATGAGAGGCGCAGACGCGGCCAGAGAATTTTTGGAATATCGAACAGCGCCAGCAGGTTATCGTCTTTCAGCACTTTGTCGGTGGCGTGCAGATACATCAGATGCAGTTCGTTGGTCGCTTTAATTAGCTCCTGCTCCGCGCTTTCAGTAATGGTGAAGTACTGATGCGGATCCCGATTGATCACATGACCATTTGCCAATACGTAGGCTTTTTGCAACGGATCCTGCTCGTTCAGCCACTTACCATCAAACTGTCCGCTATCTTCCAGTCTCGCGCCGCCAATCTTCAGGGCGTCATTGTCGATCTCTGGCTGCGGCAGACTGTAGCGGGTATCGTCAGTTTGGATCATCCAGCCGAGGATCGTGGTGTCATCAAAGGTATCACGCAGGGTGTAGTGACCATTTTCAACCACCATCTCCAGCTCGCGGGTCCACTGCTGTCCGGGAGGCAGCGGCGTGTGGATCACGTTCTGTTCAGCAATACGGATTTTATTTTCCAGCAACTGGGTGACGACCGCCACATGGCCCGTTTCGTTGAACTCACCGCCTTTTTGCCAGATAAGTAGAGCGCCTGCTACCGGCGCGCGAGGTGAGCCATTAGGGAATGCTTGTAACGGCAGAATATTGTCGTTCACTACTTCGCGCAGGAAACGCAAGGAGAAAATCTCCCAGGCCATACCCACATCGGTGAAGACTACGCCATAGTTGAGAAAGAGAAAACGGCGCGCGAACTCGACGCACTGCCATTTGTGGCCCATGTATTCGTCGTCGATATAGCTGCGAAACGCAGCATCATCGTCGTAGTCCCGTGGGTCAAGGGAGCTGTAATCTGAAGAGTAGATTGCTACGCCGCCGGGGGCGTAGCCCAATAATGTCCCGAATGGGGCATCCTGACTGGTCGTTCCTTTGCTCATGCACCTTACCTCAAAACAATACAGCCTGAGCAGGGTGGCGTGAATTTTTCGCTCTGATTGCCTGCTCTGCGACACTAACCGGACAGAGGTTGACTTATCATACACCTCAACGCAGCGGCTGGCGCTCAGAGGCGAAAAATTCGTAGCAGGAGCTACGTTTTACTGAGGATAACCGGCACGCTTTTATACGCCGGGGTCAGACTTTCCGTATCGACCGCATCGAGCGACAGCAGCACATTCGCTTCCGGCAGATACGCGCCGATCGAACCCGCCGCCATGTCGTAAATGACGACCGTTAGCCCGTGCATCATACGATCCACGCAAGGCTTACCGTGGTCATCCAACGCTTGGACGTTAACGACATCGCCCTGATTCAGCCCGCGGGCCGTTGCTTCCACGGCGCTTAAAAACACCACATCACGTCGCCCGCTAATGCCACGATAGCGATCGTTCATGCCATAAATAGTAGTGTTGTACTGATCGTGGCTACGCAGTGTGGCCAGCACCAGCGCCTCAGCAGGCTGGTTTTCCCGCTCGACTGCACGCTGACGACTGACGACAAAATTAGCTTTACCGTTTGTGGTGTGCCATTCACGCCACGAAGCCGGCGTATCCATACGAAATCCACCGGGCTCGGCAATACGCGCGTTATAATCGCGAAACGCCGGAATAACGGCCTCGATGGCGTCGCGAATCAACGCATAGTTCCCGGTCAGCGCTTCCCAGTTTACCGGCGAGTGGGGAAGCGTGGCGCGAGCCAGCCCCGCCACAATCGCCGGTTCCGATTTTAGCCATTGAGAGGCCGGTTTTAGCGCACCGCAGGAAGCGTGGACCATCGACATAGAATCCTCGACGGTTACTGACTGAATACCCGTTGCCTGCATATCGCGTTCAGTTCTGCCCAGCGCGGGTAGCAGATAGTTGTGTTTTGCCAGCAGCAAATGCGAACGATTGAGCTTGGTCGCAATGTGAACCTGCATATCCAGCTTTTTCATCGCCTCAAAGGTACGCTGCGGCTGAGGCATCGCCACCGCCAGATTCCCGCCCATGCAAATCAATGCCTTCGCCTCACCACGCTCTATCGCCCGAATACTTTCCACGCTGGAGCGACCATGCTGACGCGAAACGTTGATAGAAAAATGCGCTTCCAGGCGCTGCAGGAAGTCTTCTGATGCCGCCTCGTTAATCCCTACGGAACGGTCGCCCTGCACGTTGGAATGCCCACGCAGTGGGCAGATCCCCGCCCCCGGTTTGCCCATATTGCCTTTCAACAACAGCAGATTCACCAGTTGCTGGACGTTCTCGGTACCGTTTTTATGCTGGGTGATACCCAGTCCATAACAAATGATCGTCGCGCGAGATTTGTTATAGCTGTGTGCCAGATCTTCCATCTGGCTGCGCGTCAGGCCAGAGTCCTGCTCCAGTTCAGCCCAGCAACATTGGCGTAAATCGTCATACAACGCCGAATAACCCGCGGTATGTTCGTCGATAAACGCATGATCGAGCGTCGGTTGCTGACCCAGCAAGATCCGCGCTTCATCCATTTCGATCAACGCCTTCATGATGCCTTTGAGCAGCGAGGCATCACCGCCCATTTTGACCTGGTAGTAATCGCTGCTAAGTGCTGTCGTCTGGCCGGTGAACATCTCTTTCGGGCTTTGTGGGAAGCTAAAGCGCTCAAGTCCGCGCTCGGTAAGCGGGTTAATTGAGATAATTTTAGCCCCGCGTTTGGCAACGTCGCGTAACGTGGTCAGCATGCGCGGATGGTTGGTGCCAGGATTATGTCCGATGCAAATCACCAGTTCACACTGTTCAAAATCATCAAGCTCCACGGTCCCTTTCCCAAGACCAATGGCCCGCGTCAGCCCGGCACTGGTTGGGCCATGACACATGTTTGAACAGTCCGGGAAGTTGCTGCTGCCGTATTCGCGGGCAAACAGTTGATACAGGAACGCCGCCTCATTTGAGGTTCTACCGGAGGTGTAAAACTCAACCTGCTGTGCAGAGTCATAGCTGCGCAGTCGCTCGCCGATTTCCTGAAACGCAATGTCCCACGCCACGGCCTGCCAGGTATCCGTCACGGCATCGTATTTCATCGGGTGCGTCAAACGGCCTATATTTTCCAGCGCATAATCACTGTACTGCCAGAGTGCCGATACCGGGTGGCGGCTGAAAAATGCAGGTGAGGCTTTCTTACTGGTGGTTTCCCAGGACACTGCTTTTACGCCGTTTTCGCACAGTTCCATCGGCGCACGATGGCTCGGATCGGGCCACGCACACCCCGGGCAATCGAACCCTTTCACTTGGTTCATTTTGAACATCGCGATAATGTCGCGCGCGACGGCCTTTTGCGAAAACACCGAAGCAGTGACGGCTTTTACCGCGCCCCACCCACCCGCCGGGCCCTGATAACCGCTTACTCCTGGAACACCATTTTTCATTGTTACTGCTTTTTCACCGCCAATTATTGAGGGTAGTACGGTAGCAATTTCCGTCCAACATTGATTTCCTCTTCATGGAGTACGGTCTGCGTACAATGAACGGGTTAGATTTATCTTCCCCTTTCAGCACAACACGACATAAAGTCCCAATCTGTTAAATTGAGTTTTCCCTAACTGCTACACTGCTTCAACACAACCACTCAGAAGGCAGGTCACTATGTCAGACAATACTTATCAGCCCGCGAAAGTCTGGACGTGGGATAAATCCAATGGCGGTGCATTCGCCAACATCAACCGTCCGGTTTCCGGTGCCACCCACGAGAAAACGCTACCGGTCGGCAAGCATCCGCTGCAGCTCTATTCGCTGGGTACGCCAAACGGTCAGAAAGTGACGATTATGCTGGAAGAGCTGCTGGCGCAGGGCGTGACCGGCGCGGAATATGATGCCTGGATCATCCGTATTGGCGATGGTGACCAGTTTTCCAGCGGCTTTGTTGAGGTGAACCCAAACTCGAAGATCCCGGCACTGCGCGACCATTCGCAAAACCCACCGGTACGCGTGTTTGAGTCTGGCGCTATCCTGCTTTATCTGGCGGAGAAATATGGTTATTTCCTGCCTCAGGATTTGCCAAAACGCACTGAAACACTGAACTGGCTATTCTGGTTACAGGGCGCAGCGCCCTTCCTCGGCGGTGGTTTCGGCCACTTCTACAACTATGCGCCGGTAAAAATTGAGTACGCGATCAATCGCTTCACTATGGAAGCCAAGCGTTTACTCGACGTTCTGGATAAGCAACTGGCGCAGCATCAGTTTGTGGCGGGGGATGAATATACCATTGCCGATATGGCCATTTGGCCGTGGTTTGGCAATGTGGTGCTGGGCAACGTCTATGACGCGGCAGAATTCCTTGATGCGGGGAGCTACAAACACGTTCAACGTTGGGCCAAAGAGGTTGCAGCGCGTCCGGCGGTTAAGCGTGGACGGATTGTGAACCGCACTAACGGGCCGCTGGATGAACAGCTTCATGAACGCCATGACGCCAGTGACTTCGATACCAATACCGAAGACAAACGCCAGGGCTAACGCAAGATGCCTTATCCGGCCTACATATAAGGCGTAGGCCTGATAAGCGAAGTCGTCACGCGCTGGTGACGTCGTAATCCATGCGGCGTAACGCGTCTAACGTGGCTTTGGCTTCATCTTCATCGATGATGCTCATAGCGAATCCTACGTGCACCAGTACCCATTGCCCGACCAGCTCAGCCGGATCGCCTTCACAAATCAGGGCAATGTTGACATCGCGCTTGATACCGCAAACTTCAACCTGCGCAAGCTGGTGAATATCTTCACCGACGGTCAGAACCTGACCCGGGACTCCAATACACATATCTGACTCCGTCCCATAGCGACCTATGGGCTATTCGACTTCAATACTTTTCACTTTCAGTGAATCGCCGCTTTCAACCCGCAAACGATCGCCCTGACAACGTGGACATTGCGCATCATGCTGGGTAATTTCCACAACCTGACTGCAATCCCAGCACCAGGCCTGAGCGGGTTTGTATTCAATGTGCAATGCACATCCCTGCGCGACCGTGCCCTGACAGACGATGTCAAAACTGAAACGAACGGCGCTCTCCTCAACGCAGGAGAGCGCGCCAATTTCCAGCCAAACGCCGGTAACACGTTTAACATCGTGCTGCTCTGCCTGCTGCTGAATAATCTCAACGGCGCTCTGGCAAAGCGACAACTCATGCATTTTCACAGCTCCGACGGCCCAACAGCAACGCGCGACGACCAAGTTGCGGTGCGTTCGGATCGCTCACCGGCAGCGATAACAACATTTTTGCGCAATCGTCAGTCAGGCGGACACCCTCTTGTGCCGACATGCTGTGCGAAAGCGGCGACATTAACGAACAGGACAGGTATTGCGATACTCCATCTAGCTCGCCTACGGTAAATGTCATCTCACCATACGGTAAACGCAGCCCCATTTTCTCGCTGACTTTTCGCAGGGGCCAGATCTGATCTGGCCCAGGAAAAATCAGCGCGCTCAGCATCCAGGGCGTGATCACACATCCCGTCCACTGGCCTTCAAACAGCGTAAAATCAGAGACATACACCGGCATATTCGGATGCAGGAACGAGAGATCGTGCATCGAACGGCGGGCTACCTCTTCAAACGCGGCCTGAATCTGCGCTTTTGGGGCTGTCTGAAAGCCTAAAAACTCTTCAGACATGGGCCGCCTCCCGAGGGATGGCTTCCACACCCGATTCGCGCAGCGCGGCGAGAACCTGCTCAAGCGCAGGTTCAATCATGGCTTCAACCGTCGGCGTTAGCCCGATATGCGGCTCCAGCGATTCCGGAATAACGCCGACCAGAGTCAGCTTCTTCGGAAACTCGCCGGTAAAACGCAGGGCCGACAACACGTCGGCCAGGCCAAGCTGGTGCGGCGAGATTTTATTGGTAAACAGCGCCGGGATCTCTTCATCCCGCAGGACCATCATGGTTCCCGGCGTGCTTTTTCTCGACACAATGGCGTCAGCAATGATCAGATGATCTCTGTCCGCCATATCGCCGAGCAGCTCCATCCCCGCTGTACCGCCATCCAGAACGTCAACGAAATCAGGCAGGATGTACCGTTGCTCTAATGCCTCAACGATACGTACCCCGATGGCTTCGTCAGTCAGCAAAATATTGCCGACCCCTAAGACTAATATCCGCATTACAGAACCTTAACTGAGACGACTTCGTTCCCGTCAACGTCCACCACATGCACCGCACATGACATACAAGGGTCGAAGGAGTGAATAGTACGCACCACTTCCAGCGGTTTGTTCGGATCGGCGATCGGCGTGCCTACCAGTGAACGCTCATACGGTCCCACTTCGTCATTAAAGTTACGCGGGCCAGAGTTCCAGGTTGAAGGTACAACCGCCTGATAGTTGCTGATAATGCCGTCTTTAATCACCATCCAGTGAGAAAGCATACCGCGTGGTGCTTCGAGGAAGCCGACACCTTTGAACTCGCCAGTGGCCGGGATATTCGGTTTCACGAAGGTGGTGTGGTCGCCTTTGCCGATGTTTACGATCAGCGCGTTATACTGATTTTGCAGAACGTTCTGCAGTTCACAGCAGTGAACGGTACGACCAATGATACGACCCAGCGTCGAATGCAGCTGTGCCACTTCGATGGTTTTACCGGTCAGCTTGGTGTAAATCGCAATGATCTCATTCAGCTTGGCATGGGTAGACTCGCGTTTTGCCGCCAGTTTACACAGCATGTTAGCCAGCGGGCCCACTTCCACCGTTTTGCCGTAGAAGGTTGGCGCTTTAACCCAGGAGTATTTGCCATCGTCAGACCAGCCGGTGTAATCCGGAACCGTTGTTCCTTCCCACGGCGCCTGCGGCGCTTCGTCTTTGTACCACGCATGTTTCGCACTCTCCTGAATCCCTTTGATCAGGTATTCATCAGAATGAGAGGTGATCGGACGATAGGTCGACAGGTCTGCATCGGTAATGTAACCACCAGGGAACAGGAAGCTGCCGTTTTTGCCGTCAGTCGGGAATTCCGGCGCGCTCAGGTAGTTTACCGCACCCTGGCCGCGTTCCAGCCACTCCGGATAGAATGCGGCAATAACCGCGGTATCCACTTTGTACACCTGCTCAACAAAGTCGCTCAGCTTATCAATGAAGGACTTGATGTACATCAGGCGTTCAAGGTTCAGCACGCCAAGACCGTCGAGGTTGATTGGGTTCGCCACCCCACCGACCGCCAGGTTCTGGATGTGCGGTGTTTTACCGCCCAGCAGCGCCACGACGCGGTTGGCATCACGCTGGCATTCCAGCGCCTGCAGGTAGTGTGCAACTGCAATCAGGTTCACTTCCGGTGGCAGTTTCATTGCCGGGTGACCCCAGCAGCCGTTGGCAAAAATACCTAACTGACCGCTGGCAACCAGGTCCTTGATCTTGTTCTGAACCTTAGTGAACTCTTCCGCGCTGTTCAGGTGCCAGGTCGACACGCCGTTCAGCATCGCCGAGGCTTTTGCTGGATCGGCTTTCAGTGCGGAGGTGATATCCACCCAGTCCAGCGCAGACAACTGATAGAAGTGCACGATATGGTCATGCGTGGTGTGCGCTGCCAGAATGATGTTACGGATGTACTGCGCGTTCACGGGAACATCAATGTTCAGTGCGCTTTCAGCAGCGCGCACGGAAGAGATAGCGTGCGTGGTGGTACACACACCACAAATACGCTGCACAATCATCCACGCATCACGCGGATCGCGATTCTTCACGATCTCTTCCATGCCGCGCCACATGGTACCGGACGCCCATGCTTTTGATACCACGCCATTTTCGATTTCGCAGTCGATGCGTAAATGGCCTTCAATACGGGTTACCGGATCAATAGTAATTCTCTGGCTCATGCTTTGCTCGCCTCATGACGATTTTGATCGTTTTGTTTTAAAGGAGGAAGTATCGGCAGTAGACGAATGAGTACGATGTATGCACAAATCTCAATAGCCACAAAACCAATAGAAATCAACAGTTCTTCCCAGGTCGGGAAGTAGTGGTAGCCACCACCAGGATTGAACGCCACCAGCGAATAGGACAGACGCCATGTTGCACAACCCAGCAATGCGCTCAGCGCAGACAGGTACAGCATGCGCGAGTCATTTCGCAGTTTCGCGATACGCAGTACCACCAGCGGGAAGACCATCAGCACAACCTCAAGCCAGAACATGGCTGAGTAGAAATCGCCTGCAAACGCATACGACAACTTGTCCCGATAGATCAGTTCACCAAAGCGTAGAACCACGAAGATCGCCAACAAGACGCTAATCGTATTCGTCAGTTTGATGAACAAACTCTTCTCGTCCGGCCCATTACCTTTCAGGCCGCTTTGTACCAGCGAACCTTCAAAGATGACTATCGAGAAGCCCATTATAAAGGCGGTAAGCACCGAGAATAGCGGCAGCATTTCATAGGCTTGCCACAGTGGATGCACCTTATTACCGGCAGAAATCATCAATGAACCCATTGAAGACTGGTGCATTGTCGGCAGCAGTGCGCCGAGGGCGATAATAAAGAACATCACTTTGTTCAGACGCTTGAGCGAAACTTTCCACCCCAGGCGTTCAAACAAGGCCGGCGCAAATTCCAGCGCCATGATGCCGATATAAATGGTCATACAGACTGCCGTTTCGAACAGCACCGAGTTCACGTTAAAGTGGCCCGGAATGTAGAAGTACGGCAGGTTCCAGTAACGACCGACGTCGATGGTGATCGACAGGCCACCCAGAGAATAACCAAACAGGCTCGCCAACAAGGCTGGGCGCACCAGCGGGTGATATTCCCCTTTGTTGAAAACATAGACCGCCCATGCCAGTGCCCAACCGCCACAGGCAAAACCGGTGCCGATCAACAGGTCAAACGCGATCCATACACCCCACGGGAATCCACCGTTCAGATCGGAGACTGAGCCCAACCCGAAGACCAGACGTTTTACGATCAGGAGCATACACAGGACGATTAACGGCCCAAAAATAATGACCGGCTTGCTGATTATTCTTCCGCCCAGCGGTTTAGGATCATGACTCATGATCGTCTCCTCCATCGTGATGGTCGTTTTTTATATTACGACGAACCAGCACGGTTATGCCCGCCAGCGCTGCCAGGGGTAAAATCATGCCCTTATACAGGGAATGTTGAACATGCTCAGAACGCGCACCGGTTGACAGGTCAGCCAGCTGTGGGAGATCCAGATTTTCATAAGGAACGCCCGTCAGTACCAATACCTGCGTACCGCCGCCTTCTTTCTCGCCGTACAGGTGCGGGTAATATTTCGGCACCGTGTGCAGATAGGTATCGCTGTCTTTCACCGTCTGACGCGGATAGTGGTATTCGCTGCCAGGCTTCAGCGCCAGGCGTTTTTTCGCCTCAGCCATCAGCTCTTCGCGCGTACCAAAAATCACCGCACCGGCAGGACACACTTCAACACAGCCCGGTAAACCACCTTTATCCAGGCGCTCTACACCTTTCTGGTTACACAGCTCGCACTTATGGAGTGCACCAAACGGGTTGTTGTAGTCGTATTTAGGCACGTTGTACGGGCAAGCGACCATGCAGTAACGGCAACCGGTACAGACATCTTTGTCATAGTGGACGATGCCGGTTTTCGGATCTTTTTTCAGCGCGGAGACCGGACAAACAGAAACGCAGTTCGGATCGACGCAGTGCATACACTGTTTCTTGATGTACGCGTAGCCGTTCTGCTCCTGGTCTTTGTTAACGCCTGTTCCACTACGCCACACCTGAATGATGTTATTGGTGTACGGTGACAGTTTGTCGTTGTTCGACCAGGTTTGCTCCCCCTCAGGGTTGCGCGCTGGGAAGTTGATGTCCTGACACTTGGTGACACAGGCCTGACAGCCGACACACAGCGTCGAGTCATACAGCATCCCAAGGGAACCCGGGATCGGCGGACGGTTTTCTGCAGCCGCATGGCTGACGGACGGCGCAGCGCCCAACAGCAATGCTCCGCCAGAAGCTGCTTTAATAAAGTTACGTCTGTTCACGGTTATTCTCCCCGTGAGTCAGCGTTATCTTTCTTTTGCTGACGTCCCAGTTCACGTACCGCCATCACGCTGACGCCGGCCACCAGTCCTACTACGCCACCCAGCAGCCCAATAGCCCCAGCAGAAATGTTGCCACCTTCTTTCAGGTTGACATCCGGCTTCTCTGAACGCGGAGTTTGGTTTTCCACAGAAGCGAGTTGGTGAATGCCTTTATGGAAACCGACGCCTTCTTCGTTACAGCCGTAGCAAGGGTGACCGATCGCCACTGGCCACACGCCGCCAACATCACAGAACTGTAACGTTGAGCAGTTGCCGTAGGTTTCTGGCCCTTTACAGCCCAGATGGTAGAGGCACCAGCCTTCACGATGGCCTTCATCGCCGAACTCTTTAGCAAAACGACCCGCATCAAAGTGCGGACGACGCTCACAGTGTTCGTGGATCAGACGACCGTAGGCAAACGTTGGACGGTTTTTCGCATCCAGCTTCGGTGGCTTACCGTAGGTGATGATGTGTGCGACCGTTGCGAGGAAGTTATGCGGGTTCGGCGGACAGCCTGGAATATTGATGATGGTTTTGCCTGGCAGGACTTCCTGCAAGCCAACTGCCCCCGTTGGGTTAACGCCAGCGGCAGCAACACCACCCCATGCGGCACATGAGCCGATAGCAATGATCGCCGCAGCGCCTTCGGCCGCCTTGCGGATATGATCCACAATAGGCTCACCGGCAACCATGCAGTAAACACCGTTATCTTTCAGTGGGATAGAACCATCTACGACCAGAACATACTGCCCTTTGTACTTCTCCAGAGCGTTATGTTTGTTCTCTTCGACCTGGTGGCCGAAGGCGGCGGAAAGCACCTCATGGTATTCCAGAGAGATCGTCTCCAGGACGAGGTTTTCCACGGTAGGGTGTGTCGCACGAAGTAGCGATTCAGTACAGCCCGTACACTCCTGAGCACCTATCCAGATAACCGGCGGGCGCTGAGGGCGGGATACTGATTCCGCCATTTCTGCGGCGGCTTTGCTACTGAGCCCCATGGTAGCGGCCAATGCTGCACAAAGCTTCATGAAATCACGGCGATTAATGCCGTTCGAATTGATGAGAGAGTTATCTCCAGTCATTTTATTGTTATTCCGTTGCGAAGACCTGGCTTTTATTTTGCACCATTCGCATGTTGCTTATTGCGATCGGCGCGCCATTACCACACTTTTTATATGGTTATGTGCGTTATAATACTTCGGCAGGGCAACAAAACGAAGGTGTAGGTCAATAGTGTAATTAATTAAAGCAAGATAATACCCCTTTCGGATCAAGCTTCGAGCCGATAGCCGGCCATGAAAAAGCGAATTGTTGTACTGGACTGGTTCTCCTTGAAGAAATCCATCACCATTTCTTTATCCAGCCCGTAGCGGCGCGTGAGGATCCCCGCCTCCCACGCACTCAGTTGCCGATCGCCCGTTCGTTCAAACATCCGATGTGAAAAGCCCAGCACAAAGCCACGCTTATAGTCAGCACAAAAATTCGCCACCGTTCGCGCACTATCTGCACTTGAGGCGTTTAATCCTGCCATCAGGCCTTTTCCAAAATGGTTATCCATGCATTACCTCCAATCGCTATATAATAAATTATATAGCGATTTTTTAAGCAAAGGCCAGAGGTATCACGCACTTTTTTGTGCCAGATTAAAAGGCCACCCATTCATCCGGTTTAGATGCTTTAGGCGCAGCGCTTTCTTCGGCGGGTAAAACGGTGTTGGTTGGTGCATGCTGCACGTCACTTGCGGAAAGCCGGAACTGCTGAACGGCACGCTGCAGGTCTTCGGTTTGTCGCTCCAACGCCACTGCCGCTGCCGATACCTGCTCCACCAGCGCGGCGTTTTGTTGGGTCACGCTGTCCATTTGTGTGATCGCGACGCTCACCTGTGAGATGCCTTTATTCTGCTCTTCAGAGGCGGAGGCAATTTGTTTCATAATTGCCGTAACTTCGGTTGCTCCGCGCAGAATAGCGTCCATCGTCAAGCCGGTCTCCTTGACCAGACGCGCGCCCTGATCGACACGGCGCGCCGACTCGCCAATCAACGTCTCAATCTCTTTCGCCGCGCCTGCGCTGCGGCTGGCAAGATTTCGCACCTCACCGGCAACCACCGCAAAACCACGGCCCTGTTCGCCCGCTCGGGCCGCTTCGACGGCGGCGTTGAGCGCCAGGATGTTGGTCTGGAATGCGATGCTGTTAATAACTGAGGTAATTTCGGCGATCTGCTTAGAACTGGCAGCAATCCCGTCCATGGTATCCACTACCTGCGAAACCAGCGTGCTGCCTTTGCCCGCCGTTTCTGATGCCGTATCGGCAAGCTGGCTGGCCTCGCGCGCATTCTCAGCATTCAGTTTCACCGTGGCGGTGAGTTGCTCCATGCTGGCGGCGGTCTCTTCCAGCGCTGCGGCCTGCTCTTCCGTACGCGAAGAAAGATCGTTATTGCCGCTGGAAATCTCCGTCGCGCCGCGCCAGATGTTGTCACTGCCTGACCGAATCGTACTGACGGCTTCACGCAGGCTGTCCTGCATCGCACTGAGTAAAGGCACCAGTTGCCCTACGCAATTACGACCAAATTCTTCAATCGGATGGCTAAGGTCGCCGTGGGCAATCTGGCGGAACTGCTGGCGAATGCGTGCCAGCGGCTTCACCATCATTGCCACAAGATAGCGGTCGGTAAAGATAAGAATGGCAATACCGAGGATAACGGCGGTGATAATCAAGGTGCGGATAATCGATGTTTTACCGTCGACCATAATGCGCGTCGCATCCAGTCGCTTACCGGCAGCGGTATTAAACCGCTCGGCACTGGCACCAAAATCGCGGCTTAGCGCCGGTGTAACGGTGCTGGCATGCTCTGACCATGCGGTAAGCGATCCCTGCTGCGCCAGTTGCATCTGCGGGATCACACCTTTCTCCAGCAGCGCTTGCCACGTCGTCAGCACCGCGGTGGCAATTTCCGCATCCATCGGCCCCGGCGACAGCGTTTTCATCTGCTCAAGTTTTTTACGCATGCCATCCAGAGATTGCTGAGCCGGACCAAAGTCAGGCGTTCCGCCGCCGATTTTGACATCCACAGCTCGGCTTAGCCGCGTGACAAAGCGAAAGTACTGATCGTTCCCCTGACTAAGAACCGTCATCTGCTGTACGAGATGACGATCAATCTCATTGCCTTCTGATATTTTAGATAACGAATGGAGGCTAAATAACCCCACGCCCGACCAGAGCAGGCAAAATAGTCCCAGTATTGCCAGCATGACAATACGAATAGTGAAGTTTTGCAGCAAACGCATAATAGTTTCCTTGCCGTAGATGAGGATTTTCGCCATCAGGCGAGACTTATCCTTGTTATCGGCAGGTCACGAAGAAGATATAATGCGTTGTTTATTTTTTTACTTTTTTAAGCACATCGACTCTTCCTGTTCCTCCCCGTTATATCGATATGAAGGCTAATAAAACCAGCAATTATTATTACCTGGGGAATCAAGTCCATACGTTAATTAAGTGCGTACCTATCTGGCCCGACGCCTGAGGGTTACTTTCAACACGAAACACAACTCTCAGTTTTTCATCTCAATGTGACCTGGTGAACGGGATAATCATCGTGAAACAGCTAGAATAGAAACGTCGTTTCGAAATTCACCTGCACGATTAACCTGCACTAAGGAGATCTCATGGCCTGGTTTGCCAACCCTGAACGTTATGAGCAAATGCTCTATCGCTACTGTGGTCGCAGCGGTTTGCGCTTGCCTGCACTGTCGCTGGGTTTATGGCACAGTTTTGGACACGTCCAAGCACTGGATTCACAGCGTGCCCTGCTGCGTAAAGCATTTGATTTAGGCATCACGCATTTCGATTTAGCCAATAACTACGGGCCGCCGCCGGGCAGCGCTGAAGAAAACTTCGGCCGATTATTGCGTGAGGATTTCGCGCAGTACCGTGACGAATTAATCATCTCTACCAAGGCTGGCTACGACATGTGGCCGGGACCGTACGGTTCTGGCGGCTCGCGTAAGTATCTGCTTGCCAGCCTCGACCAGAGCCTGACACGCATGGGCCTCGATTACGTCGACATTTTCTATTCTCACCGCGTTGACGAAAGCACGCCAATGGAAGAGACCGCTGCGGCGCTGGCTCACGCCGTGCAAAGTGGCAAAGCGTTGTATGTTGGTATTTCATCTTATTCCCCGGAGCGCACGCAAATAATGGCCGACCTGCTGCGGGAATGGAAAATTCCGCTGCTGATCCACCAACCGTCCTACAACCTGCTTAATCGCTGGGTCGACAGCAGTGGCCTGCTGGATACGCTGGACACAAACGGTATTGGTTGCATCGCCTTTACCCCGCTGGCTCAGGGGTTGCTGACGGGGAAATACCTGAACGGTATTCCAGAAGGTTCGCGTATGCAGCGTGAAGGGAAAAAAGCCCGTGGCCTGACGGAAAATATGCTGACGGAAGAAAATCTTAACAGCCTGCGGTTGCTGAACGAGATGGCGCAACGGCGTGGACAGTCGATGGCGCAAATGGCATTGAGCTGGTTACTCAAAGATAACCGCGTGACGTCAGTGTTAATTGGCGCCAGCCGTCCCGAGCAGTTAGAAGAAAACGTTCAGGCGTTGAATAACCTGGCATTCAGCGCTGAAGAACTGGCGCAGATAGATAAGCACGTCACCGACGGCAAGCTCAATCTGTGGCAGGCCTCATCAGATAAATAATCGTCTAAACAGTATGCCGGGGGGGCGGTAAAATTGCCGACCCGGCCGTACTGATTTAGTGATTGTGGCGCGTCAGTCGATCCAGATACCCCATCACAAAGGCTGAGAGCACAAAGGTCAGGTGGATAATGACGTACCACATCAGCTTGTTATCAGGGACATTTTTAGCATCCATAAAAATACGCAATAAATGGATGGAAGAAATGGCCACGATAGACGCCGCAACCTTATTCTTCAGTGACGTGGCATCCATCTTACCCAGCCAGCTCAGCTTCTCTTTGCCTTCAGTAATATCCAGTTGTGAGACAAAATTCTCGTAGCCGGAGAACATCACCATGACCAGTAACCCACCGACCAGGGTCATATCGACCAGCGACAGTAGTACCAGAATGAGATCGGCTTCTGCCATCGAAAAGATATTGGGCAGAACGTGAAAGATCTCCTGAAAGAATTTCAGCGCCAGGGCAACCAAAGCAAGAGAAAGGCCAAAATACACGGGAGCAAGCAGCCAGCGGGACGCGTACATTGCGTTTTCCAGAAAACGTTCCATATGATCCTGTCTTGTAACTAAACCAGGCAGTAGTATATCGCAATTGTGCAACATCGAAACAACATACGCCTCAAACCTCTTCGGCATTGATGGGCGGGCGCTGGAGCTCTGGCCACACCAGTGCGACGAGTGCAGGATAGGCTTCCAGGCTGAACTCCCTGAAACATTGACGCAAATTGAGCACATCTAAATCGGCGTGCGGGACTTTCTCTCCGCTCAGGCAGCGTTTTTTGATGTTGTCGTAATATTTGTAGACCGCTGAATTGAGATCGCTGCAGCGCCGCTGTGCATCAAATAGCCCTGGTGTTTCATTTAACTCCACCATGGTCATACGCTTTATTGTCGAGTGGATAAAATCAATATATTCATGATTGACCCGCCAATACCATACCGGCGTAATCGAATTCATCAATGCTGAGAAATGATCTTCCCCCTCTTCTTTGCTAAGCGTTTCCAGTTTGGGATAAGAGGTAAGTTCCTCATTCGATCGATTTTTATTTGCACCGCGCATCAGCACAAGAACCCCGCAGGTAAGCAATAGCAGGGTAATAACAGAATAAAATATACTGTTCATATACAGGCTCCATTTTTTTTGATTTTAAAATTACCCCATGCTATTGTCAACGCAGCCTGTCTTATTAAAAAAACTTACCTCACTGGCAGTAAAGGATATTTCAACATGCTTCCCGAGCATCTTGTTCCCTCTCGTTTTCATTTATCTACATCCCCAACCAATACTGATACCGTAGAAAATAGTGAAAATTTGACTCAGGGAAAGACAACCTTAAGCGAGTTTGAAGCGGATATTTTAATTAGCGCCACCGCTACCGGTCAGACCCGTAACATGTTATTTGAAGAATGTGACCGCCATTTAAAAGAGCGACTGTTTCGCGCAGCAAAAATCGAATCGTTCACCCGTCTGCTTAATTCACTGCAAGCAGAAGGTGACATTAACGCACAAGAATTAAGTAAAATTTTGGCGAAAAACACTGCGTTAATAAATGAGCAGGGCAATAAAATTTGGCTTAATTTACTGACTCGCGAAACCAGCGATCCGATTTTTTATTCTCTGGAAGAGAAATAAAATGAAAGATGTTGAGGATAACAACGTTTATTTGGCTTTAGACAACCATAAAAGTGACGAATTTGTCTTAAAGCAGAATCTGGATATCTTAATTGCCAATAAAAATGCCACGCTGGAGAGCGTGGCTCAGGAAATGGTATCAATACCCGCAGCCCTGGTACGCATGAAGTGGCAAAACCGCCGGGAAATCTATGCTCTGCAAGCCAAAGAAGAGATCTACGGTGCCACCATTGAAGCCATTATTGCCCAACAGCCGGCGCTGCGGGACAAAATCATGGCCCGTCTGGAAAGCGCGTACCAGCATTTACTCGCGCGAGAAACGGCGACATTGCGCCTGACGCGTAAGCTATCTGAAGGGAGTTATGCCGCGACCAGAGTCACTACCGTCGCGCTGGACGAAAAGAAATGAGGGGATGGAGGAAGCCGAAAGAGGAGGCCGGGTAAGGCGAAACCCTTCACCCGGCAACAGAGATTACTTCGCTTTCACGGTCTCTTCACCAACCAAACCAATCTTCAGGAAACCTGCCTGATGCAGCGTATCCATCACTTTCATCATGGTTTCATAGTCGACAGTTTTATCAGCCCGGAAGAAGATAGTGGTGTCTTTCTTGCCTTCTGTCAGCGTGTTTAGCGCGTTAATCATGGTTTCATCGGTCACCTGATCGTTGCCGATAAACATCGTGTTATCCGCTTTCACTGACAGATAAACCGGTTTTTCAGGACGCGGTTGCGGCGTGCTGGTCGAAGCCGGTAGATTCACCTTCACATCCACCGTTGCCAGCGGCGCGGCCACCATAAAAATGATCAACAACACCAACATAACATCGATAAACGGCGTGACGTTGATGTCGTGCATTTCACCGTTATCGTCCAGGTTTTCATTAAAACTCATTGCCATGGAACATTATCCTACACGTAATTTCTGCGCAGCGCGTACCGGATGCGCCGCAGCGCTTGCACTCAGGTCCAGATCGCGACTTTGCAATAACAGCACCTGTGCCGCAACATCACCCAGCATGGCTTTGTAGCTGCCAATCTGACGGGCGAAGATGTTGTAGATAACAACAGCAGGTATAGCGGCAACCAAACCAATCGCGGTGGCTAACAGCGCTTCTGCAATCCCCGGCGCAACCACGGCCAGGTTCGTCGTTTGCGTTTGTGCAATACCGATGAAGCTATTCATGATGCCCCATACTGTACCGAACAGACCCACAAAGGGAGAGATAGCCCCAATGGTCGCCAGGTATCCATTACCCCGCCCCATATGACGCCCTACAGCTGCAACGCGACGTTCCAGGCGGAACCCGGTACGCTCTTTAATCCCTTCGTTGTCATCGCTGCCTTCTGACAGTTCCAGCTCGTTCTGCGCTTCGTTAATTAACATTGCGCCCAGGCTTTTGGCATCGAATCCAGCGGCAATCTCACTTGCCTGGTCTAAAGAGCGGGCATCTGCCAGCAGTTGCTGTTCGCGCTTAAGACGACGCTTCTGCGTAAAGAACTCAAGGCTCTTACTGAAGAAGATAGCCCAGGTGACCACGGACGCCAAAATTAGCCCAATCATCACGCACTTAACCACGATATCGGCGTGCTGATACATACCCCAGACGGAAAGGTCCGTCTGCATCAAATTATTACCCACTCTGTATCTCCAGGACGCAAATCACAAAATCTGAGCGTAATGATATCAAAAAGACGTCGAATTGATAGTCGTTCTCATTACTATTTACATAGTGCCGCACCTTTGGTTTCTTTTCCTTGCGCTTACGCAGTAAAAAAGTCAGCAGACACATTTTGGGACTATTTTCTACTTTATGGCCCTTCTGCAGGATGCGTCGCCGAAGATCCATGCTAGTTTAGACATCCAGACGTATAAAAACAGGTAACCCAACATGGCAGACAAGCATCTTGAGACCAAACTCGTTCAGGCAGGACGCAGTAAAAAGTACACGCAGGGTTCCGTCAACAGCGTGATCCAACGCGCCTCTTCACTGGTATTCGAATCCGTTGAGGCTAAAAAACAGGCCACCCACAACCGCGCTAACGGCGCACTTTTTTACGGACGCCGCGGCACGCTGACACATTTCTCCCTGCAGGAAGCCATGTGTGAGCTGGAAGGCGGCGCGGGTTGCGCCCTGTTTCCCTGCGGCGCCGCAGCCGTTGCCAACACGATTTTGGCCTTTGTTGAACACGGCGACCACGTGCTAATGACCAACACGGCCTATGAGCCGAGCCAGGATTTTTGCACGAAAATCCTCGGCAAGCTCGGCGTAACCACCGGCTGGTTCGATCCGTTAGTCGGTGCCGATATTGTGAAGCACATTCAGCCGAACACCAAAGTGGTATTTCTGGAATCTCCCGGCTCCGTCACTATGGAAGTGCATGATGTTCCGGCGATTGTCGCTGCCGTCAGAAGCGTAGCGCCGGACGCCATCATTATGATCGATAACACCTGGGCTGCCGGGGTGCTGTTCAACGCGCTGGATTTTGGAATCGACATCTCAATTCAGGCGGGCACCAAATACCTGATTGGCCATTCCGATGCAATGGTCGGTACGGCGGTATCAAATGCCCGCTGCTGGGACCAACTGCGCGAAAACGCCTATTTAATGGGGCAAATGCTGGATGCCGATACCGCCTATATGACCAGCCGCGGACTGCGGACTCTGGGCGTTCGTCTGCGCCAGCATCACGAAAGCAGCCTGAAGGTTGCCGAATGGCTGGCCGATCGTCCGCAGGTCGCCCGCGTCAACCACCCCGCGCTTCCCGGCAGCAAAGGGCACGAATTCTGGAAACGTGATTTTACCGGCAGCAGCGGTCTGTTCTCGTTTGTGTTGAATAAGAAGCTGAACAATGACGAGCTATCAGCGTATTTGGATCACTTTACGCTGTTCAGCATGGCCTACTCCTGGGGCGGGTTTGAATCACTGATTCTGGCCAATCAACCCGAACACATTGCCGCCATCCGTCCTGAAGGCAACGTGGACTTCAGCGGAACGCTCATCCGTTTACACATCGGTTTAGAAAATGTTGACGATCTGATTGCGGATTTAGCCGCCGGATTCGCCCGAATCGAGTAACATTGCCGCAGTTGGACATATATGCAGACACTTCTGGTGGAAAAGTCTGCAATTGTTGCGTCCGGGATCAAGGCATCCCGGACAATTCAGGAGTACAATCCACTCATAAATGCTGTTCCACAGGAAAGTCCATGGTAGTCATTCAAGATATTATCTCCGCGCTCTGGCAACACGATTTTGCCGCGCTGGCAGATCCGCACGTTGTGAGTGTGGTGTACTTCGTCATGTTTGCCACGTTGTTTTTAGAAAATGGTCTGCTGCCTGCTTCCTTTTTACCCGGAGACAGCCTGCTGTTACTGGCCGGAGCGCTGATCGCGCAGGACGTGATGAGCTTTCTCCCGACAATTGCTATTCTGACTGCCGCAGCCAGTCTGGGCTGTTGGCTGAGCTATATTCAAGGGCGCTGGTTGGGCAATACGCGGACGGTGAAAAGCTGGCTGGCGCAATTACCTGAAAAATATCATCAGCGTGCCACCTGTATGTTTGACCAACACGGTCTGATGGCGCTGCTCGCGGGACGTTTCCTGGCATTTGTTCGCACCCTGCTGCCAACAATGGCGGGGATTTCAGGTCTGCCTAACCGCCGGTTTCAGTTCTTTAACTGGCTGAGCGGCCTGCTGTGGGTCACCGTGGTCACCAGCTTTGGCTATGCTCTCAGCATGATCCCATTCGTTAAACGCCATGAAGATCAGGTGATGACCTTTCTGATGATCCTACCCATCGCGCTGTTAACTGCTGGTCTGCTAGGTACCTTGTTCGTGGTGATTAAAAAAAAATGCTGTAGCGCCTGAGTCGTCATCGTTGGCCGGGTAAAATCACCCGGCATTTTCGCCTGATGCCGCTTTGCTAATCAGGCCAACGGTGAACATCATTAACTTCCCTGCATCGTCCGAATTCTTGCCGCATCCTCCCCCGGCGTTACGCCAAAGTACCGTTTAAACTCGCGGCTAAACTGCGACGCGCTCTCATAGCCAACCCGCATTGCTGCCGCGCTGGCCTTCATGCCGTCGTGAATGATCATCATCCGAGCCTTATGCAGGCGATAACTCTTCAGATACTGCAGCGGTGAAGTGCTGGTCACCGATTTAAAATTATGATGAAACGCCGACACGCTCATGTTGGCTTCTGCCGCCAGTTGCTCAACGTTGAGGTTCTCGGTGTACTTGTTTTCGATGCGCTTCAGCACGCGACTGATCAAACTGAAATGCGTCTGACGACTGACCAACGCAAGCAGCGCGCCACCGCGTGGACCGGTCAGCACATGGTACAAAATCTCACGGATGATCTGTTTTCCCAGAATTCGCGCGTCCAGCGGTCGCTCCATCACATCCAGCAAACGCTCGGCCGCGCAAAGAATCTCATCAGAAAGCGTGGCCGAGTTTATTCCGCTCGCCGCCATTGCAGGCTGGAACAGTTCATCTTCGCCAATGTCCATCAGGAGTTCCTGCAATTGCAGGATATCGACATTCAGCCGCAGACCGGCCAGTGGAATCTCCGGTGTCGCATACGTTTCACATTCAAAGGGTAAAGGTACGGTGAGCAGCAGGTATTCGTTGGCGTCATAACGAAATACACGCTCATTGATGTAACCAATTTTATGACCAGAGAAGAGAAATATAATGCCAGGTTCATACATCACAGGGGTGCGCAGCCCAGGCTCCATGCCATACAGTAAACGCACATCAGGCAGCAATTTATTGAGTTTATTTTCATTATTTTTCAGCTGCTTAATTTTTTCCGTCAGCAGAAGGCAGACATCATCACGGTTCATAGAGCGCCCTTTCGTCATCGAATTGTAACGTCCACAGTGTGCGTATTTTTATCCGTTTTCTCCAGTAGTCTGTAGAAATAGGCAAGACATTGGCAGAAATGAGCATTGAGAGGAATGCGTCTGACGACCACAATGTTCACCATCAGGCAGACACTCACCTGCCCTCTTTTTTTACCCACACAAGGTAACGAGCAATGAATAACTTTAACCTCCATACCCCAACCCGCATTTTGTTCGGTAAAGGCGCTATCGCTGAACTGCGCGATCAAATCCCTCAGGATGCTCGCGTGCTGATTACCTACGGCGGCGGCAGCGTGAAAAAAACCGGCGTACTGGCACAGGTTCAGGATGCCCTGAAAGGTCTGGATGTACTGGAGTTTGGCGGAATTGAGCCGAACCCGTCTTATGAAACGCTGATGAATGCGGTCAACATCGTGCGTGATGAGAAGGTGACATTCCTGCTGGCCGTCGGCGGCGGCTCTGTTCTCGATGGCACTAAATTCATCGCCGCAGCGGCCCATTACGCTGAAGGTGTCGATCCGTGGCGCATCCTGGAAACTCACGGCAACGACGTAAAAAGCGCCATCCCGATGGGCTCCGTTTTGACCCTGCCGGCAACCGGCTCTGAATCAAACTCCGGCGCGGTAATTTCCCGCAAAACCACCGGCGATAAGCTGGCCTTTATGACACCGTTTGTGCAGCCGGTCTTTGCCGTGCTGGATCCGGTTTACACCTACACTCTGCCGCCGCGTCAGGTCGCAAACGGCGTAGTGGACGCGTTTGTTCACACCGTAGAGCAATACGTAACATACCCGGTCAACGGCAAAATACAGGACCGCTTTGCCGAAGGTATTTTGCTCACATTGATAGAAGAGGGCCCGAAAGCGTTGCAGGAGCCAGAAAACTACGATGTCCGCGCCAACGTCATGTGGGCAGCGACCCAGGCGCTGAACGGCCTGATTGGCGCAGGTGTACCGCAGGATTGGGCTACCCATATGCTCGGTCACGAACTGACCGCGATGCACGGTCTCGATCACGCACAAACACTGGCCATCGTTCTGCCGGCACTGTGGAATGAAAAACGCGACACCAAGCGCGCCAAACTGCTGCAATACGCGGAGCGCGTCTGGAATATCACCGAAGGGAGTGATGACCAGCGTATCGATGCCGCCATTGCCGCGACGCGTCAATTCTTCGAGCAGATGGGCGTCCCAACCCGCATGTCCGACTACGGTCTGGATGGCAGTTCCATCCCGGCGTTGCTGGAAAAACTGGCAGCGCACGGTGGGACGAAACTGGGCGAACATCAGGACATTACGCTGGACGTCAGCCGCCGCATTTACGAAGCGGCACGCTAGGTTTTTTGACCTCTGACTTTCGTTTTTGGGTATTTATACCAGGCTTAAGTCACACACACCTCACCGGGGCTGCTCCGGTGAACTCAATTTACACCCAATCATTCATGATGCATCGAGGCGGCAATTGAGTGAATCCCCGGGAGCGTACATAAGTACGTGACCGGGGTAAACGCAAGCAGCCAACAAAGAGGCAGCCTGAAGGATTCAGTGTAGGGGGGAATTATGACCAGTCCGACCATTATCAAGCTACAGGATGGTAACGTCATGCCTCAACTGGGCCTGGGGGTCTGGAAGGCAAGTAATGAGGAAGTCATCTCCGCGATCCATAAAGCGCTGGAAGTCGGTTATCGCTCTATTGATACCGCTGCCGCGTATAAAAATGAAGACGGTGTCGGTAAAGCATTACGCGACAGCGGCGTGCCCCGGGAGGAGTTATTCATCACCACTAAACTGTGGAATGACGACCAGAAACGTCCCCGAGAAGCGTTGCTCGAAAGCATGGAGAAACTCCAGCTCGATTACCTCGATCTTTACCTCATGCACTGGCCCGTCCCGGCAATCGACCATTACGTTGAAGCATGGGAAAACATGATCGACCTGCAAAAACAGGGACTCATTAAAAGCATTGGCGTGTGCAACTTCCAGATCAACCATCTCCAGCGCCTGATGGATGAAACGGGCGTTGCGCCAGTGATTAACCAAATCGAGCTGCACCCGCTTTTACAGCAGCGGCAGCTTCATGCCTGGAACGCCACGCATAAAATCCAGACTGAATCCTGGAGCCCGCTGGCACAAGGCGGCAAAGATGTGTTCGATCAAAAGATAGTTCGCGATCTCGCCGAAAAATACGGTAAATCACCGGCACAAATTGTCATTCGCTGGCATCTGGATAGCGGCCTGGTGGTGATCCCTAAATCAGTCACTCCTGCGCGTATCGCGGAGAACTTTGATGTCTGGGACTTCCGCCTGGACAAAGATGAACTAGGCGAAATGGCCAAACTCGACCAGGGCAAACGTCTGGGGCCGGACCCGGACCAGTTCGGCGGCTAATCCCTTCTCTCCAGCCCGGCATCCCAGTCGGGCTCTTCCTGCATGGAAATATCAAGAAACAATTCACTTACATTTATTGATGTATTTATTTCAGTCGCTGGAGCAGCATTGCGCCACATAACCTACTAATTATTCACTAAATATATTCATACGATGAATATATTCACAATGTATATAGGTGCATGACCGTGGCTGAAAAAAAACCGCAGGGAGTTAAATGGCTCCAATTAATTCTAATAATTTTGATTTCAGCCGGGCTCTGGCAACTTACCCCACCAACGGGGTTAAGCGCTTCCGCCTGGCATTCGGCAATTATTTTCGTGGCCACTATCGCCTCTATCGTGGCAAAAGTTCTGCCCATTGGCGCAGTCGGTATTATTGGCATAACCGTCTTTGCCCTCGCCTATGCCGCCGGGGATAAAACCGCCAGCGGTGCGATTACCACCGCTCTGAGCGAACTGAACAGTTCACTCATCTGGCTGATCGTCGTTGCCTTTATGATTGCCCGCGGGTTTATCAAAACCGGCCTTGGTCGACGTATCGCCCTGCAGATGATCCGCCTGCTCGGCAAGCGCACGCTCGGACTTGCCTACGGCCTGGCGTTTGCCGATCTGATCCTCTCTCCGGCGATGCCCAGCAATACGGCACGCTGCGGCGGCGTCATCTATCCGATTGCCGACTCACTGGCGCGCAGTTTTCATTCCAATCCGGAAGATGAATCGCGCAGCAAAATCGGCACCTTCCTCATTACCTGCATTGGCAACGTCAACGACGTCACCGCCGCACTGTTTATGACCGGCTATACCGGCAACCTACTGGCAGTAAAACTGGCGGCCAACGCCGGGGTCACGCTAACCTGGGGAAGCTGGTTTATGGCGGCGCTGCTGCCTTGCATGGTGTCTTTGCTGTTGGTTCCGCTGCTGGTGTACTGGCTGGTGCGTCCGGAAATTAAACACACGCCGGATGCCCCGAACCTGGCCCGTCAGGAACTGGCGGAAATGGGCAGCATGTCACGCGGTGAGTGGTTGATGCTGGGTACCGTTGGCGTCCTGCTGGTGCTGTGGATTTTTGGCGATACGCTAGGCGTCGATGCCACCACCGCGTCGTTCGTTGGACTCTCAATTTTACTGCTCAGCGGTGTGCTGAGCTGGGAAGACGTCAAAAGCGAAAAAGGTGCATGGGACACGCTGATTTGGTTTGCCGCACTGCTGATGATGGCAAACCAATTGAAGAAGCTCGGTTTCACCACCTGGTTTGGTAATCTGATTGGCGATAGCCTCAGCAGTACCATGCATGGCACCAGTTGGGTGGTCGTCCTGCTGCTGCTTAACGCCGCCTACTTCTACACCCACTACTTTTTTGCGAGCGGAAATGCGCAGATCGCCGCATTGTACGCGGTATTCCTTGGCGTCGGCCTGCATCTGAATATCCCGGCAGCCCCGACCGCGTTGATGCTGGCTTTCACCAGCAGCCTGTACTGCTCTCTCACCCAGTACACACATGCGCGTGGTCCGATCCTGTTTGGTGCGGGGTATGTGCCGACGGGCGTCTGGTGGCGAACAGGGTTTATCGTCAGCCTGTTTAACCAGGCAGTCTTTATTACCGTAGGTCTGATGTGGTGGAAGGTGTTGGGGCTGTACTAAAACAGATTTGCCGGATGGCGGTGCAAGCACCTCATCCGGCTTTCAAAGCAGTGGCCCAGTAAGCAGAGCGCTACCGGGCTTCAGGATTAACGCCCTGCTACTTTGCCACGTTTTTTATTCGCGGCGGGCGTCTGGCGCTGGTGTGCAACAGGTGTGTGCTTGGTCAGTGCCGGGCGAGTATGACGATTCTGGCGACGCGCTTCACGCATTTCTTCCAGCGTAGGCGACGGAACCAGACATTCACGACGACCGCCAATCAGGTGCTTTTTACCCATATCTTCCAGCGCCTGACGGATTAACGGCCAGTTAGCCGGATCGTGGTAACGCAGCAGCGCTTTATGTAAACGACGCTGCTTATCGCCTTTCGGCACCACTACATCTTCACTCTTATAGCCAATTTTACCCAGCGGGTTTTTCCCGGTGTAATACATGGTTGTCGAGTTCGCCAGCGGTGATGGGTAGAAGTTCTGTACCTGATCAAGGCGGAAACGACGCTGCTTCAACCACAACGCCAGATTCACCATATCTTCGTCACGCGTACCCGGGTGCGCAGAGATAAAGTAAGGGATCAGATACTGCTCTTTACCGGCCTGCTTCGAGTAGGTGTCGAACAGCTCTTTAAAGCGGTCGTAGCTACCCATGCCCGGCTTCATCATCTTCGACAGCGGACCTTCTTCGGTATGTTCCGGTGCAATCTTCAGATAGCCACCAACGTGGTGGGTCGCCAGCTCTTTGATGTAGCGCGGATCTTCCACGGCGATGTCGTAGCGCACGCCGGACGCAATCAAAATCTTTTTGATGCCTTTCAAATCACGCGCGCGACGATAGAGGTTAATCGTCGGTTCGTGGTTGGTGTCCATATGCGGGCAGATGTCCGGATAAACGCACGACAGACGACGGCAGGTCTGTTCCGCACGTGGCGACTTACAGCGCAGCATGTACATGTTGGCCGTTGGGCCACCCAGATCGGAAATCACGCCGGTGAAGCCCGGTACGGTATCGCGAATCGCCTCGATCTCGTTGATGATCGAATCTTCAGAACGGCTCTGGATGATGCGTCCTTCATGCTCGGTGATCGAACAGAAAGAACAGCCGCCAAAGCAGCCGCGCATAATGTTGATGGAAAAACGGATCATCTCGTAGGCCGGAATACGGCTGTTGCCATATGCCGGGTGCGGGACACGTTTATACGGCAGTGCGAATACGCTATCCATCTCTTCGGTCGACAGCGGGATCGCCGGAGGGTTAACCCAAATGTAGCGGTCGCCGTGTTTTTGCATCAGGGCGCGCGCGCAGCCAGGGTTGGTTTCGTGGTGCAGAATACGTGAGGCGTGAGCGTACAACACTTTGTCGCCTTTCACCTTCTCATAAGACGGCAGCAGCACGTAGGTTTTTTCCCACGGCTTCGGACGCGCAGGCTGAACGGTCACCGCTTTGGCTTCCTGCTTTTTAGGCGCTACTGGCTTGTTATCTGCACACGGTAAATCTTCACCGTACGGATGCGGGATAGGGTCAATTTTCCCCGGCATATCCAGACGCGTGGAATCCACACCGCTCCAGCCGGGCAGCGCTTCTTTAACCATAATCGCGGTGTTACGCACGTCGCGGATTTGGTCGATGGTTTCACCCATCGCCAGGCGGTGCGCAACCTCAACCAGCGGACGTTCACCGTTGCCGAACATCAGCATATCCGCTTTGGAATCCACCAGCACCGAGCGGCGCACGGTATCAGACCAGTAATCGTAATGCGCGGTACGACGCAGGCTGGCTTCAATACCACCAAGGATCACCGGCACGTCTTTCCATGCTTCACGACAACGTTGGGTATAAACCAGTGTGGCGCGGTCCGGGCGCTTACCGGCGACGTTGTCCGGCGTATAGGCATCATCATGGCGCAGGCGACGATCGGCAGTATAGCGGTTGATCATCGAGTCCATGTTACCGGCGGTTACGCCGAAGAACAGATTCGGTTTACCCAGACGCATAAAGTCGTCTTTACTGTTCCAGTCCGGCTGGGCGATAATCCCGACGCGAAAACCCTGGGCTTCCAGCATACGGCCACAAATGGCCATACCGAAACTCGGGTGATCAACATAGGCATCACCGGTAACCAGAATAATGTCGCAGCTATCCCAGCCAAGTTGGTCCATCTCTTCTCGCGACATTGGCAGAAACGGCGCGGGGCCAAAACAGGCGGCCCAGTACTGCGGCCAGGAGAAAAGGTCTCTGTCCGGTTGGATCAGGGATATTGCGCTCATAATGCTTCCAAAAATGGTAAAAAAATAATCAAAGGCCGGGGATTATACGCTGTATGTCCGCCAGAAATGAAGCGGAGTCTGAGCCAGACGAGTAGAAAGTTAAATAAATTGTTAAATTTTACTACGCCTACTTTTATCTATACCCAAAATAATTCGAGTTGCATGAAGGCGGCAAGTGAGTGACAAATTCGTCAGGAAAGAATTTGAACAGCCAAAGGCTGGCCTCCGGTGAGGGACATGGATGTCCCTCATTAATCTCCAGGAGCATAGATAACTATGTGACTGGGGTGAACGAACATAGCTAACGCACATGCAACTTGAAGTATGACGGGTATATCATAATTGACATCATGTCTTGCCAGCCGGACCAGGTCTTTTTGGCGGGGGATTTTCCATTGCATCGCAACGAATCACTTAATATTTCCCAGCTGCGGGTTGTTCTTCACCTGTGCGGATTTCTGGTTCTCCTGTACAGCTTCTCTATGCTGCCGCCGATGGCCATCGCCTTGCTGAACAAAGAACGGAGTTATTTTGCTTTTTTGAGCACCTTTGCCGTTTTTTTTACCCTCGGCGGCGGTGCCTGGCTGGCGACAAAACGTGCGGGCATTCAGCTACGAACCCGCGATGGGTTCGTCATTATCGTTCTTTTTTGGCTACTTTTTTCATTCATCAGCGCCATGCCGATGTGGATGGAAGACGGGTTAAATCTCTCCTTTGCCGACGCCCTGTTTGAAGGCGTCTCCGGTATTACCACCACCGGGGCGACGGTCATTGACGATGTCGGCGCGATGCCCAGATCTTATCTGTATTATCGGGCGCAGCTTAATTTCATCGGCGGTCTTGGCGTTATCGTCCTCGCCGTTGCCGTCCTGCCGCTGCTGGGGATCGGCGGCATGAAGCTGTATCAGTCTGAAATGCCTGGGCCGTTTAAAGAAGAACGCCTGACCCCACGACTTGCCGATACCGCACGCACGTTGTGGCTAACCTATGTCACCCTGGGGTTTGTTTGTACGCTGGCCTACTGGATTGCCGGCATGTCGTTTTTCGATGCGTTATGCCATGGGCTTTCGACAGTCTCCCTCGGTGGGTTCTCTACCCGAAGCGAAAGTATCGGTTTTTATAACAGCCACGCCATTGAGCTTGTCGCCGGGCTGTTTTCGCTGCTTTCTGCCTTTAACTTCACCCTCTGGTACGTCGCCATCGTCAAACGGACCTTCAAGCCCTTTCGCCGTAATGCCGAACTGCAGCTGTTTCTGATCATTGCGCTGGTGATCACCCTGATAGCCACCTGGCAGGTCTGGCGGGCAGGTATGTACAATTTAACGGACAGTCTGGTGCATGCTTTTTTTCTGGCAAGCTCAATGCTCACAGACAACGGCCTGTCGACGGCGGATTACGCCCAGTGGCCTTCACATACTATCTTCATGCTTCTCATCGCCAGTTTCTTCGGGGGGTGTATCGGTTCGACCTGCGGGGGTATTAAAGCGCTGCGTTTTTTAATTATGTTCAAGCAGTGCCGACAGGAATTACACCAACTGGCCCATCCTCGTGCATTACTGAATATCAAAGTGGGTAATAGCGTGGTTAACGAGCGCGTGATCCGCTCAGTGTGGAGCTTCTTTTTTCTCTATGCTTTGTTTACCAGTTTTTTCGTCTGGGCGCTTAATCTGATGGGCTACGATCTCTTTTCCTCGTTCGCCACCGCCGCGGCCTGTATCAATAATATGGGGCTGGGATTTGGCGTCACGGCGGTCACGTTTGGTACTTTAAACGAAGAGGCAAAGCTGTTGATGTGCGCGGCCATGATCATGGGGCGTCTGGAAATCTACCCCATTTTGATCCTTTTCTCGCGCATGTTCTGGCGGGCGTAATAGCCTGCCCGGCACATTATGGCGCCGGGTTCACCAACATCTGTCCGATCGAGCCACGATCGGCCATTTCCAGCGTCTGGCTGTTAAAGTAGAACGGGAAATGCGCCCAGGAAGGCTGTCCGTAATACACCAGCAGCTCAACCTGACCATCCACCCAAACGGTATCTTTCCAGCCCCGGTCTTCCGGGAACGGCATCGCGCCGTTCACATTGCGGATCAGGAAAGAGACGCCTTCGATATGGAAAGACTGCGGCATATCCGCCCGCACCGTCCAGCGCTCCCAGGAGCCCTGCTGAGCGGTAATGTCCATGCGGTTTACATCCCACAACTGCCCATTAATGCCGGGATCGTCATCAAGGCTGATCTCACGACTGCGAATCGGTGAGCCGCTTAAAATTTCCGTAGGCAACAAACGCATCGGCAGGTTGTCGGTCACCAGCGGCAGCAGCCCGGTCGGGCGCAGGGTCAGTACCAGCGTGGAAATCAGAATACTGGAGGGCTCGAAGAAGCCGCGGATCCGGTCGACAATGCTGGCGGCCTCACCACAGGTGATCGACACTTCATCGCCGTTGGTCATGTCCACCAAAATCTCACGACGTTCACCCGGGGCCAGCGAGAGTTGCTTCACCGAAACCGGCGCGGGTAAAAAGCCCTGATCGCCGGAAATCACATGCAGCGCACGACCGTCACTCATTTGCAGCTGGTAACGACGCGAGTTCGACGCATTGAGTAAACGCAAACGCACCCAGCCGCGAGACACTTCTACATACGGGCTTTGTGCCCCGTTAACCAATAGCGTATCACCAACAAACCCGCCGCTGCCTGGCTCACTGTATTCAGGCGTGCCGAAGTTATCCAGCCGCTTGTCCTGAATAATGACCGGAAAATCATCCACGCCATAATGGTTGGGAATCGGCAGCGACTTACTGACTTCATCTTCAATCAGCCACATACCAGCCAGACCGTTATAGACCTGCTGCGCGGTACGGTTCGGCGTATTGGCGTGATACCACAACGTGGCGGCGTCCTGGCGAATGGGCAATACCGGCGCCCAGTCCGCATTCGGTGACATCATGCGTGCCGGCCCGCCCATCAGTGGGCCAGGAACCTGCAGCCCGGCGACGGTCATTGAAACATTCTCGGTAAGACGGTTGCTGTAAATAAGCTTGACGTCATCCCCTTTCCAGACGCGGATGGTCGGCCCCAGGTAACGCCCGTTAATCCCCCAGACCGGCGCGCGGGTGCCTTGCGTAAAGGACCAGTGAGCGCGTTGCAGGGTCATAAATAGCGGCTGTCCACGGCGAGACTCCAGCAGCGGTGGAACAGGTAACGGTTGTTGCTGACCGGCAGCATTAGCCTTCAGCGGAATAGCACCTGCACACAGTGCGATCCCCGATGTCTGAATGAACTGACGCCGACTGAGTGACATATAAGCTCCATGTAAAACTGGCGATTAACACGCAGGAAAGTATTTCCTGTAACAAACTCGGATGGCGCGAATCACACCTTACCGGTAGCTTCACGCTCGGCAACTTCTTTGTCGAGTTCGGCGATTTTTTGTTCCATTAACGTGCGGCAATGCGCGGCCAGTTCACGAACCTGATCCTTACCATAGTGGCTGATATCTACTGGCGGTAACATCTCGACGATCGCCAGACCATTATTTAATCGGTTAAGTTTAATCTTATTTGAGGTCGTTGAGACGCACACCGGGATCACCGGAACACCCGCGGCAATTGCCGCATGAAACGCGCCAGTTTTAAACGGCAGCAGACCACGGCCACGGCTACGCGTACCTTCCGGGAACATCCAGATAGAGATACGACGTTTTTTAAAATGATTAACGACCGTCGCAATGGTGCTGTGCGCTTTGGCGCGATTGTTTCTGTCGATCAACAGGTTACCGGTGAGCCAGTACAGCAGGCCGAAGAACGGGATCCACAGCAGGCTTTTTTTACCGACCGTAACCGTCGGTGGTTGCACGATCTTCGCGGCGGTAACCATGTCATAGTTATTCTGGTGGTTACAAATATAGATAGCGTTGCCGTAGTCCTTTGCGTCCGGCGGCATGCGGCATTCCACCTTCAGGCCGTACAAGGGGGCCAGTCGACCAAACATATGGCCAAACGTTGAGACGTGTTTAGGATTTCGTGGGCTGAACAGACAATATATACAACCAAAAACACAGACCAGAATGCAGTAAATTACGGTAATGAATAAACGAAAAATATATAGCATAACAACCTCTAAGGCCTAAGAGCCTGGCATTTTACGTCACCAGATGCAGAACCCTGCGTCAGGTTAGGGCTTTGTTAAGAGCGGCTCTCTGGAAAAGCGTATTGTTAATCGCAATGCACGAATAAACAACGGTTTCACGGGAATTTTTAATGTTGACTCTCCCTGCGTAAAAGCAGGGAGAGTCAGACGACAGCGTTATTCTTCGCTGTCGCCCTGACCGGCACGTCGTGGTGAGTCAATTTCGATACGGTCGATGCGCTGTAAACCGCGCATCAGCGTACCGCGACGCCCACGCTCGCCGGTCACCTTCTGCAGTTCTTCAGGACGCAGTTTAATTTTGCGTTTACCAACGTGAATGGTCAGCGTACTTTGCGGAGGCAACACGTAGAGGTGCGCCAGCCCATCATCCCCTTTCGCCGCTTCTGCAGACGGAATGTTGATGATCTTGTTCCCTTTCCCTTTCGACAATTGCGGCAGATCACTGACCGGGAACATCAGCATACGCCCGGCATGGGTGATCGCCAGCAGCATGTCGCTTTCATCTTCAAGCACCACCGGCGGCATCACATGCGCGTTCTCCGGTAACGTAATCAATGCCTTACCTGCACGGTTGCGCGCCACCAAGTCATTGAAGGTGCAGACGAAACCGTAGCCAGCATCGGAGGCCATCAGCAGTTTCTGGTCATCACTTTCCATCAGCATATGCTCAACCGTCGCTCCCGGCGGCAGCGTCAGCTTACCGGTCAGCGGTTCACCCTGACCACGTGCCGACGGCAGCGTAATCGGGTCGATGGCATAGCTGCGCCCGGTTGAATCCACGAACACCACCGGCTGGTTGCTCTTGCCCTTCACCGCCGCCTTGTAGCTGTCACCCGCCTTATAGCTTAAGCCCGGCGCATCAATGTCATGGCCTTTGGCGCTACGCACCCAGCCGCTTTGCGACAGTACAATGGTGACCGGCTCAGACGGCAGCATGTCGTGCTCGCTCATCGCCTTCGCTTCTTCGCGCTCTTTCAGCGGAGAACGGCGATCGTCGCCATAGGCATCTGAGTCTGCCTGCAGCTCTTTCTTCAGCAGGTTACTCATCTTGCGCTCAGAGGCCAGAATGCCCTGCAGCTGATCGCGTTCTTTCGCCAGCTCGTCCTGCTCGCCACGAATTTTGATCTCTTCAAGTTTGGCAAGATGACGCAACTTCAGTTCGAGGATGGCTTCAGCCTGGGTTTCAGAAATGCCAAACCGCGACATCAGCTCAGGCTTCGGTTCATCTTCATGACGAATGATTTCAATCACTTCGTCAATGTTGAGGAACGCCACCAGCAAACCTTCGAGGATGTGCAGGCGCTTGAGGACTTTTTCCAGACGATAGTTCAGACGACGACGCACGGTATCGCGGCGGAACGCCAGCCATTCGGTGAGGATCTCCAGCAGGTTTTTCACCGCCGGGCGACCGTCGAGGCCAATCATGTTCAGGTTGATGCGGTAGCTTTTTTCCAGATCGGTGGTGGCAAACAGGTGGTTCATCACCTGCTCCATATCCACACGGTTGGAGCGCGGCACGATCACCAGACGGGTCGGGTTTTCGTGATCCGACTCATCGCGCAGATCGTCCACCATCGGCAGCTTTTTATTGCGCATCTGGGCGGCAATCTGTTCCAGCACTTTGGCACCGGAAACCTGATGTGGCAGCGCGGAAATCACCACCGCGCCATCTTCTTTGGTCCAGACCGCACGCATACGCACGGAGCCACGTCCGTTTTCGTAAATCTTACGAATTTCTGCACGCGGGGTAATGATTTCTGCTTCGGTCGGGTAATCCGGTCCCTGGACGATATCCAGCAGCTGATCCAGCGTCGTTTTCGGCTGCTCAATCAGCGTAATCGCCGCTTTTGCCACTTCACGCAGGTTATGTGGCGGAATGTCCGTTGCCATGCCGACCGCAATACCGGTGGTGCCGTTCAGCAGAATATTCGGCAAACGCGCAGGCAGCATCTTCGGCTCCTGCATGGTGCCGTCGAAGTTTGGTACCCAGTCCGATGTCCCCTGACCGAGTTCCCCCAGCAGCAGTTCCGCATATTTAGACAGTCGAGATTCGGTATAACGCATCGCCGCGAACGATTTCGGATCGTCCGGTGCCCCCCAGTTCCCCTGCCCGTCAACCAGCGGATAACGGTAAGAGAACGGCTGCGCCATCAGCACCATCGCTTCATAGCAGGCGCTGTCGCCGTGTGGGTGGTATTTACCCAGTACGTCGCCGACGGTACGGGCGGATTTTTTAAATTTGGCGCTGGCATTCAGCCCCAGTTCGGACATCGCGTAAACGATGCGTCGCTGAACGGGTTTCAGACCATCACCAATAAACGGCAACGCCCTGTCCATGATGACGTACATGGAATAGTTCAGATAGGCGTTTTCCGTGAATTCATGCAGCGCAAGGCGCTCTGCCATATCGCTCATTAATCGTGGTTCCTCAACTGTTAGCCCGAACAATACCCGGTATTCGTCAGGCAATATTGCCGCAGATACTACCCTATCTGGCGAGTTGAGTCACAAAGAAAAGGGCCACGAACGCGGCCCTGATGGGGATTATTTGGTGACTTTGGTAATCTGTTTTACGTCGATTTCAACGGAGTTCCAGTCTTTATCCACTTCGCCCTGGATTTCTACGACATCCTGCGGCGTGACGGTTAAACCGTTCCAGCGCTTGTGGTCGATATCCACGTTCACCGTGCCAGATGCATCTTTAAACAGGTACAGATCGTCGGAGATACGCTCGACGATATTACCGCGCAGGGTAACCCAGGCATCATCACGCAGCGATTTTGCACTTTCTACCGTCGTACTGCTGCCATTCGGACCCACAAATCCGCCCGCCTGGCTTTGCGTCGCCGTTGGGCCAGAGAATCCGCCCTGCTGCGCTGCCAGAACAGGTGCGGAACACAGTGCCATCACGGCAACCATTGCAGCTAATTTTTTCATCTTCATGTCTCCCTTATCATGTTGTTTCACGACTATTTAATAAGTTAATCCTTAACAACTTCTTAAGGCAAAAAAAGATTCTTTTTTTGCTGTACATCCCCGGTTGACACAAGGTTTACTGGCAGCCAACTGAGTGAGCGCAGGGAAGAACATATGCGTATTTTACTGGTAGAAGATGACGCGTTGATTGGCGACGGTCTGAAAACGGGCCTGAGTAAAATGGGGTTCACCATCGACTGGTTTACCGAAGGTCGTCAGGGTAAAGAGGCGCTTTACAGTGCGCCTTATGACGCGGTGATCCTCGACCTGACGCTGCCGGGTATTGACGGCCGCGATATCCTGCGCGAATGGCGCACAAAAGGAAAACAGGAGCCGGTGCTGATTTTAACGGCCCGCGACGCGCTGGCAGAACGCGTGGAAGGTCTGCGCCTCGGTGCGGATGACTACCTGTGTAAACCCTTTGCACTGATTGAAGTGGCCGCCCGACTGGAAGCGCTGGTACGTCGCGCCAGCGGTCAGGCTACCAGCGAACTACGCCACGGTCAGGTGACGCTTAATCCCGGCGCACTGGTCGCCACGTTCGCAGGCGAGCCATTGTCGCTCAAGCCGAAGGAGTTCGCACTGTTGGAACTGCTGATGCGTAATAAAGGGCGCGTCCTGCCCCGTAAACACATTGAAGAAAAACTGTATAACTGGGACGAAAACGTCTCCAGCAATGCGGTTGAAGTGCACGTCCATCACTTACGCCGTAAGCTCGGCAGTGATTTTATCCGCACCGTGCACGGTATTGGTTACACCCTGGGTGATGCATGAAATTCACACAACGCCTCAGCCTGCGCGTCAGGCTAACGCTTATCTTCACCATTTTGGTGCTGGTGACCTGGCTGATTTCCAGTTTTGTCGCCTGGAAGCAAACCACCGATAACGTCGACGAGATGTTTGACACACAGCTGATGCTGTTTGCCAAACGGCTGGTCACGCTGGATCTTGACGAACTAAAAGCCTCTGAGCGCTTTGCCCAAACGCCAAAGAAATTCAAACACGGCCATATTGACGACGATGTGCTGACCTTTGCGGTCTACACCCCGGACGGAAAAATGGTTCTGCACGACGGCGACAATGGTCAGTACATTCCCTATAGCTATCGCCGGGAAGGGTTTGACGACGGATATCTGAACGGTGACAACGATAAATGGCGCTTTATCTGGCTGACTTCAGCAGATAAAAAGTACCGGGTCGTGGTCGGTCAGGAGTGGGAATACCGCGAAGATATGGCGCTGGCGATTGTGACGGCCCAGCTGGTGCCGTGGCTGGTCGCCCTGCCGTTGATGCTGCTGATCCTGATTGTACTGTTAAGTCTTGAACTTAAGCCGCTGAAAAAGCTGGCACAGGCTTTACGTTTGCGCGATCCGGAATCTGAAGAACCACTGAGTCTGAAAGGCATTCCCGGCGAGGTTCGCCCACTGGTTGAGTCGCTCAATCAGCTGTTTACCCGTATTCACACCACCATGGTACGCGAGCGGCGCTTTACCTCAGATGCCGCGCACGAACTGCGTAGCCCACTGACGGCGCTCAAGGTTCAAACCGAAGTGGCGCAACTGTCTGACGATGACCCGCAGTCACGACAAAAAGCGCTAATGCAGATGCAGACGGGAATTGACCGCGCCACTCGCCTGGTCGATCAGCTGCTGACGCTTTCGCGTCTTGATTCGCTCAACAATCTTCAGGATGTCGCCGATATCTCACTCGAAGAGTTACTGCAATCCGCCGTCATGGATATCTACCACCCGGCACAGCAGGCCCACATCGACGTGCGCTTGCAGATTAACGCTCACGACGTTAAACGCACCGGACAACCGCTGTTGCTTAGCCTGATGGTCCGCAATCTGCTGGATAATGCAATCCGCTACAGCCCGCAGGGTAGTGTCGTGGACGTGACGCTCAACACCCACTGTTTCAGCGTCAAAGATAACGGTCCGGGCGTTGCGCCAGAGGTATTACTGCACATTGGTGAGCGTTTCTATCGTCCACCGGGACAAAACGCGACCGGCAGTGGGCTGGGTCTGTCGATCGTCCGGCGTATTGCGACGTTGCACGGTATGTCCGTGTCATTCGCCAACGCCGCGGAAGGTGGATTTGAAGCCAAAATCAGCTGGTAGCGTTGAATTATTGCGCTACCAGCAAAAGACTTTGCACATTTTGCTAATTTCACCGCACCGCTCATCGGCGTAAAATCGCCTTCAAACGTAATTCTTTGAGGATACAACATGAGCAACATTCTGATTATCAATGGCGCTAAAAAATTCGGCCATTCCAATGGTCAGTTGAATGACACCCTGACCGAGGTCGCGGACGGTATCCTGCGCGACCTCGGACATGATGTTAGAGTCGTGCGCGCAGACAGCGATTACGACGTACAAACAGAAGTGCAGAACTTTGTCTGGGCTGACGCCGTTATTTGGCAAATGCCGGGCTGGTGGATGGGTGCACCGTGGACAGTGAAAAAATACATCGATGATGTGTTCACTGCAGGGCACGGTACGCTGTACGCCAGCGATGGTCGCACACGTTCTGATGCCACTAAAAAATACGGTTCTGGCGGCCTGATTCAGGGCAAAAAATACATGTTGTCCCTGACCTGGAATGCACCGATGGAAGCCTTTACTGACAAAGATCAGTTCTTCCACGGCGTCGGCGTTGATGGCGTTTATCTGCCGTTCCATAAAGCAAACCAGTTTTTAGGTATGGAAGCGCTGCCGACTTTTATCACCAATGATGTGATTAAAATGCCGGATGTCCCGCGTTATATCGCAGAATATCGCAAGCATCTGACCGAGATTTTTGGTTAACTAGTTACCTGGAATTAGAAGGAGTTAACCATGCTTACCGTTATTGCAGAAATCCGTACACGTCCAGGTCAACACCACCGCCAGGCGGTGCTGGATCAGTTTGCTAAAATCGTTCCAACCGTCCTGAAGGAAGAAGGCTGTCATGGCTACGCGCCGATGGTCGATCACGCCGCGGGTGTGAGTTTTCAAACCACAGCGCCGGATTCAATCGTGATGATTGAACAGTGGGAAAGCATTGCGCACCTTGAAGCGCATTTGCAAACCCCGCATATGAAAGCTTACAGTGAAGCCGTGAAAGGTGATGTGCTGGACATGAGCATTCGTATTCTGGAATCAGGTATTTAAGGTTGTTGATGTACCGGATGACGTCGCCCGCGACGTATCCGGTCTACACACGATCTGTAAGCCCGGTAAGCACAGTGCAACCGGGCCAATAAACTTACCAGTACAACTTCCAGCACTGCGTAAAACGGGTTAACGCCTCAACGTAAAAGTAATCTCCCCAGCTTGCGCACTCATCGACCCCTTTATTGCTCGCAAGATGGTAAACCGAGTGTTTCAGTAGCCCGTTGCCCTTCTCATCTTTGCCCATCAGATAATGCTGCGTCAGCGATGACATGATCCCCATCGCCCATTGTTGATAACGTTCACGATCCGGATCGGTCACCGGCAGGTGTTTAATCAACTCCAGCAGGCCACATACCGCAATGGCCGCCGAAGAAGAATCACGCAGCGCATCGGTGCCCACCAGCGCCAGATCCCAGTGACAAACGGCATCATCCGGCAGGCGATTGAGAAAGTAGTTGGCCAGTTTTTTCGACAGCTGCACCATCTCGCGATCGCCGGTATAGATATAGCTCAACAGAAAACCATAAATCCCCCACGCCTGCCCACGCGACCAGCATGAATCATCAGCGTAACCCTGCTGGGTATTACCGTAGCGCGGCGCGCCGGTTTGCACGTCCATGTAGTAGGTATGGAACGTCGAGGCATCTTCACGGATCAGATATTTCGCCGCCTGCGCCACGTGCGCTTTTGCCGCATTGGCAAAGCGCGGATCGCCCGTCTGTTCACTGGCCCAGTACAGCAGCGGCAGGTTCATATTGCAGTCAATGATCATCCGACCGGCCTGCTCTGGATCGCGGAGATCGCCCCATGCCTGAATGATCTGCGCCTTCTCGTGAAAACGTTCGAGCAGCGCTTCTGCCGCCATCAGCGAAAAACCGCGCGCATCGCGATTGCCCGTCAACCGCCAGGCCGCCACACAGGAGAGCGTGTACAGGAAGCCCAGGTCGTGGGTGTTGGTGTCATGACGCCCGGCAATACGCAAACCAAATGAGCGCACGTGCTTTTCGGCCATTTCACGAAATGTCGCTTCACCGCTCATTTCCCACGCCAGCCACAGTTGCCCAGTCCAGAAACTGGTGGTCCACTCCACATTATCCGTCAGCGGGTAATAACCGTTGACGCAGGTTTCGGCAGGAAAGTCTTCACCGAATTCCGTTAAATGACGGCTAAGCAGCTCGAGGACATGTTCCCTGGCGCCATTCATTTGTTCCTGAAAGGCTGCGGTATTAAGCGGGCTACCAGGAAAAGCGCGCAACGTTTCCTCAACGATATGCTTTAACATATTTTGGTTCCTTATTACGTAGATTATCTTGTCGCGTTATTTTCAGCGATATCGAGCGCGGTATTATTACGACGTTTACTTTGGCAGGCGGATAACGTAAATGCCGAAATCAGCGTAAAGGTCAGCGCAATAATACCCATAATGATATAGGTCTTTTCAAAACCAATTCGGTCATACATTAATCCGGCAGGTGAAGACACCACCACGTTGCCAACATACAGCATCGCCTGATAACCCAGTAAATACATGGTTGCGTTGACGCGTTTATCAAAATGTTCGGCAATGTATTTAAAGACAGAAACCAGCAATAAACAGATTTCCAGGCCATACAACGGTTTTAGCACTGAAATTAACAGATGCGAGTCGCACAGTCCGGAGATAACCAGACGCGCGCCGACCAGTGCCCCGACAATCAGCAATCCCCGCTTCGCGCCGATGTAGTTAACGAACAGCGGGATCACCATATACATGATAAATTCCATACCTGACTGCACGGTGCCCAGATATCCGAATACCGCATTGCCTTTATGTACATCAGCAAAGAAGGTGACAAAATAACGCGAGAATTGCTGTTCGGCGATAAACATCATCCACGCCACGCCTGCGACATACAGGCAAAACGCCCAAAATTTGCGGTTACGTAGCAGCGCGTAAACATCCGCAGGAGAGATTTTATCTTTGGTCAGTACCTCTGAGGCATTGGCTGAATTTACGTTCACTTTCAGGCTTAGCAGGACAATCAGCATTACCACCGACGCCACGCTACCTAACATAAAGTTATACGCCGGAGAGAGGTTAAACAGCAGCCCCGAGAACGACGACGCGACTGCCCAACCGAGCGATCCCCACATGCGGATTTGCCCAAACTCCATGCCGTTTAAACGACTGTAGCGGTCAGAATAGGATTCGCAGGCGGCCACACCGGCGTACCACGCAAAGCTTAAGTAAATTGCGCCGACAATAATACCCAGTAGGGTATTGGAGATTAATAGCGGCTGATATACATAAATAAAAAACGGTGCCATTAATGCCGACATAATCACGACAAAATAGAGCAGGTATTTACTCATACCGATTCTGTCGAGGATATAGCCATAAATCGGCTTCAGTATCACCGAGAAAATACCGTTCACAGCAAATACGGTACCGATAACCGTCCCACTTAACTGCGCTTTCTGCCCCAACCAAATGGCCAGCAAACCAATACTGGCCGACCAGGTAAAGAAATAAAGAAAAATAAAGCTACTAATTTTATAATATTCTGTTCTGTTACTCGCTGAACTCTTTTTCATACCATCCTCGCTATAAAAAGAACGACAACTGACGTGCACCGTCAGGTTCGCGAATAACGACCTGGTTACGGTTAATTTGCAGCAGTGGGACCGTGAGCACGTTTTTTTGCTTGCCGCTGGCATTCACGGCGCAGCACAGCCAGCTCCCGCCCGGCAGGATCTCGGTGGTCAGCGTCGGAATAGCCGCGCACTCGGCAAACATAATGCTGCTGTTAGGCGGCGTGACCACACTGTCCGGCTGGCGGATGATGGCAGGCGACAGATCCACAATCGCACTGGTCCCGTTACGCGCTGCCAGCAGACATCCCCGTGCGCTGAGCTGCGGCTCTGTCTTCATCACTGCAAAGCCCCCTTCTACCGTTTGCAGCGTTCTCGCACTGTGAATGCGGTGCAAACGAATATGCCACTCGCCAAACGGCACCAGCCAGGTCTCAATACTGACGTCATGCCACGGCGACCAACGGGACCAGAGATAATTTTCATCAACGCGAACGTCATCGCACTGACGACGTCCACGGAAGTAATTATCGCCATCTGCCAGCAGCAGCATGGAATCGCACGCCGCATGTTTGATGCCGTAGCGCCCGCGCTCAATGGTGAAGCCAAAACGGCTGGAGTAGGCAAATTTGGTGTACTTGGCCTCGGTATTCACATAGTTGTTCAGCTCAAGCTGGCCTGACGCCAGCATCGTGACATGCGCAGAATCTTCGCTGTGTTGCAGGATCTGCCCGGCATGGGTAATCACCCGTTTTTCGTCAAGCACCGGGAGCGGCAACTCTTCAGCCTGCCAGAACGCGTGATCGTCCGGTAACGCGAGGATCAAAAAGACTTTCAGTGCCCAGTACGGCGATCCCGGCGAATTGTAGTCTTCACACATCGCCAGGTTTGGATAGGCAAAGCCCAACGTCAGGATGCCGTCTCGATCAAAAATCGGCTGCTGTTGCCACCAGCGCAGATGGCGCAGGATCACCCCTTTGATAACCCCAGGAGAGAACACATCCAGTTCAGCAAAGGCCACCGCACTCCAGAGGGCGACCATGGCAAAGCGGTAGGTCAGGCTGCGACCAAACGGCACCGATGCCCCGTCGGCGGCAGACATAAAGATAAAATCCGCGGCAAACAGCCGGGAACGTTCACGCAACGTAGCGGCGCGACGGGTGTCTTCCGGGCTGAGGGTGGCATACAGCAGGCCATAAAAATGAAAGGCCATGGAGATGTAATAATCTTTAGGTCGCCCGGGACCGTCGGAATACCAGCCATCGCCGAGGTAGTAGGCGTCCATCATCTCAAATCGCCGATCGATAGCCTGTTGGTCAAACGGTAATCCTGCACGTTTAAAGCCAAGCTGCACGATAATGGCGAAATAGTTCCAGTTGCTGTCCGGCATCTGAGCATCGGTAATTTGATTCAGCCAGCGGTGCAGATTGTCCTGCTCCATTGCGCTGAACATCCCGGTTAAACGCGTCTGCAATAACGCCAGGCCCAGACCATACGCCGCCATCTCGACCAGACGCTGATCGTAAGGACCGGTGTCCCCCCAATAGTGCGAGCTGTGGGGATCGGTGCCGAGTTTTATCGCCTGAATATATTTGTCGGCAAACGGCACATCCGCCCCGCCGGCCATCAGCGGAAATAGCCCCCACAGCGCTCGGGAAAGCCCTTCCATGCAGGCAATATCCACGCTGTAATGCGCGCAGGTATCACCGAGAGAAAACTGAGCCTGTCCCGCTGGGAATTGCTTGTCGAGTGCCCGTAAAAGGGTATTAACGGCACGCGTAACGTCTTCGCGGGATGACAATGGATTTGATTTTTCTTCAGTTGCCGACCACATACTCTGCCCCTCTGAATTAAGTGGCTAAAGAATAGTGAATGGCAGACAAGCAGAAATGTTACTTCAATCACACGACAAACATTAAAATAAAACAGTGATTGAAGAAATTTAAAAATAGGGTTTATAAACAGGAATTCGCCGGCAAAAGTTTAAATTTATTGCACTATGAACTTATCTTCCCCTCAAGAGTACCTGGAGCTGATTGCCCTCAACGACGCGGTGGTGTCGTTCAGTCGTTTATTTGCCAATACGGTTCGTTATCACCATTGGCATCAGTGTCTGGAAGTGTTGTACGTGGAAGAAGGGTTTGGCGTGGTGACGGTCGATCATAAGCAATACACCATGCGTCCAGGGCGAATGTTCTTTTTCCCGCCGTTTACGCTGCATAAAATTTTTGTCGACGAGCAGGTGCGGGACCGTTATCGGCGGACCATTATTCATCTCGATCAGCACGCAGTGCTGAAGGTGTTACGCGACTTTCCACTTCATCAACAGCGTCTACAACACCTGAGTGTACGCGGGAGCGAGGCGTGGGTCATCGACGCCGCAGACGTCCATACGCACATTGATTTTCTGTTCAGCCGCTATGCAAAACTGGCCGCGCAGAAACCGCTTAACACTGAGCACGTTGCCTGCCTGTTATTGAATTTATTCAGCCTGTTACCCGAAGATAACGTCAATATGCATGATAGTGATACGGGGATGGCCAGCCAGGTGATGTTCTGGCTTGATGAGCACTACATGCATAAATTTAGCCTGGAGACGCTGGCACAAGCGTTAGGAAAATCAAAAAGTTATGTTTCTCGGCGTTTTCAGGTAGAAACAGGCGAGAGCATCCTCGGGTATCTCAACACGCTGAGGTTGAGAAAAGCCTGCGAGGCGCTGTTACACAGCGAGGCAAGCGTCAGAGAGATTGCGCAAAAAGTGGGGTTTTCTGATGTGACTTATTTTATCAGCGCCTTCGGAAAAGGCATTGGCGAGACGCCGTTACAGTACAGGAAGCGGCATAAGCCGTAACGCCTGATGGCGACGCTAATGCGTCTTATCAGGCCTACGGGCACAATGCGAATGTAGGCCGGATAAGCGAAGCGCTATCCGGCATTCACAACATCATGCTTACCCTTCGAGATCCGCCAGGTCGCCTTTCTCCTGCAGCCAGTTACGGCGATCTTCAGAGCGCTTCTTCGCCAGCAGCATATCCATCATGGCGTTGGTGCGCTGATCGTCTTCATCATCAATGATGAGCTGCACCAGGCGACGGGTATTTGGATCCAGCGTGGTTTCGCGCAGCTGCATCGGGTTCATTTCACCCAGACCTTTAAAGCGTTGGACGTTCGGCTTGCCTTTCTTACGCTTCAGCTGCTCCAATACGCCCGCTTTCTCTTCTTCCGTGAGCGCGTAATACACCTCTTTCCCGAGGTCGATACGGTACAACGGCGGCAGCGCCACGTAGACGTGTCCGTGTTTGACCAACGTGCGGAAGTGCTTCACAAACAATGCGCACAGCAGCGTAGCAATATGCAGACCATCGGAGTCCGCATCCGCGAGGATACACACCTTGCCGTAGCGCAACTGGCTGAGATCGTCGCTGTCCGGATCGATGCCGATCGCTACCGAGATATCGTGAACTTCCTGGGAGGCCAGCACTTCATCAGAAGAGACTTCCCAGGTGTTCAGGATCTTACCCTTCAGCGGCATGATCGCCTGATACTCACGATCGCGCGCCTGCTTGGCCGATCCGCCCGCCGAGTCACCTTCCACCAGGAACAGCTCGGTGCGGTTAAGATCCTGTGCGGTGCAGTCCGCCAGCTTACCCGGCAGTGCCGGACCGCTGGTGAGCTTTTTACGCACCACTTTTTTCGCTGCACGCAGACGACGCTGAGCGCTGGAAATCGCCATTTCCGCCAGCAGCTCTGCTGACTGCACGTTCTGGTTCAGCCACAGGCTAAAGGCATCTTTTACCACCCCAGAAACGAACGCCGCGCACTGGCGCGAAGAGAGACGCTCTTTGGTCTGACCGGCAAACTGTGGATCCTGCATCTTCACGGACAGCACGTAGGCGCAGCGATCCCAGATATCCTCCGCCGACAGCTTCACGCCACGCGGCAGGATATTGCGGTATTCACAGAATTCACGCATCGCATCCAACAGACCCTGACGCAGGCCATTGACGTGCGTCCCGCCCTGCATGGTTGGGATCAGGTTAACGTAGCTTTCGGTCAGCAGTTCACCGCCTTCCGGCAGCCACAGCAGCGCCCAGTCCACCGCTTCCGTATCACCGGAGAACGTCCCAACAAACGGTTTTTCCGGCAGCAACGGCAGGCCGTTCACCGCTTCGCTCAGGTAGTCGGTCAGGCCATCGGCGTAGCGCCAGGTCTGTTCGGTATCGTTGACCTTATCCTTGAAGATGATCTCCACGCCCGGGCAGAGTACCGCTTTGGCTTTCAGCAGATGGCTCAGGCGAGAAGCGGAGAAACGTGGGCTGTCAAAGAAGCTTTCATCCGGCCAGAAGTGCACGCTGGTCCCGGTATTGCGCTTTCCACAGGTGCCGGAAACGTGCAGGTCTTCGACCTTTTCACCGTGTTCAAAGGCGATACTGTGAATCTGACCATCACGACGAACGGCCACTTCAACACGTTTTGACAAGGCGTTAACCACCGAAATCCCCACGCCGTGCAGGCCACCGGAGAACTGGTAGTTTTTGTTAGAAAACTTCCCCCCTGCGTGCAAACGGCAAAGGATCAATTCAATGGCCGGGACGCCCTCTTCCGGGTGGATATCGACGGGCATGCCACGTCCGTCATCAATGACTTCCAGTGATTGATCGGCATGAAGGATAACCTCGACACGTTTCGCGTGCCCGGCCAGCGCTTCATCCACACTGTTATCAATAACTTCCTGCCCCATATGGTTAGGACGAGTCGTATCTGTGTACATCCCCGGGCGGCGGCGAACCGGCTCAAGCCCAGTGAGTACCTCAATGGCATCAGCGTTATAAGTTTGCGTCATGGTTTAAATTAGCAATTCGAATTGATCGTCAAAAACTGTGCAGTCCAAGGAAATCGACAATCTGGTTGAAATAATCTTCGAAGCCTGTGAATGCGTGGTTTCCGCCCTCAATAACAGTTTGACGGCAGGAGGCGTAATACGCCACCGCCTGGCGGTAGTCCAACACTTCATCGCCCGTTTGTTGTAGCAGCCAGAGCAAATCCGGCGCCTCCAGCGGGTCAATCTGCATGACTTTAAGATCGTAAATATGGCGAGACTCTAGCACATATTGCTGGCCCGTGTAGGGGTTCTCGTTTTGGCCAAGGTAGTCGACCAGCAGTTCGTAAGGCCGCACCGCAGGGTTCACCACCACCGCAGGCAACATAAAACATTGCGACAGCCAGGTGGCGTAATAGCCCCCTAAAGAGGAGCCAACAATCCCCAGCGACTCTCCGCCATGCTCAAGGACTATTGATTCCAGCATCTCTGCCGCTTGGGCAGGATACGGTGGCAGCTGCGGTACGATCATCTCAACGTGCGGGTGGTGCTCTGCCAGCCAGCTTTTCAGCAGACACGCCTTCGCCGAGCGAGGAGAGCTATTAAATCCGTGTAGATAGAGAAGCGTAGACATCAGTAGCCTTCTGAAGCGGTATCAGGGTGGAACCGAATTCCCGGCAGACGGCACACCTGAGTGTGCAGCGAACCATCAGCAAAAAGTTCCAGCGTACGCCAGCCGGGACTAATGGTATCTAACGTAAAGTTGGCACAATGCGGCTTGAACTGCACGCATGTCGACGGCGTAGCCAGCAGGCGGCGACCGTTCCAGTCGAGATCCAACTCCTGATGAATATGCCCACACAGCAGATACTTCACGCGCGGATAGTTCACCAGCACGTTGTCCAGCTCAGCAGCATTGCGCAGGCTGTGCTGATCGAGCCAGCTACAGCCCGAAGGCAGTGGGTGGTGATGCAAAAGCAGCAAGGTATTCCGTTCAGGCGCATCGGCAAGTTTTCGCTCCAGCCATTCAAGCTGGAACTCACTTAATTCTCCGTGGGGAACGCCAAAAACCTGGCTATCGAGCAGCAAAATTTGCCACTGTTCACCAATGAAGACGCGTTTCGCAGGCGAAATTCCGGCGTCCTGCAGGGCGCTGTACATGGCTGGCTGAAAATCATGATTGCCAAGTAACCAGACGCAAGGCGCACGAAAGCTTGCGATACCCTCAGCAAAATGCTGATACGCCGCAGCGGATTGATCCTGCGCTAAATCGCCTGTCGCCACGATCAGATCGAAGTCGGTCGACTCAGCATGTATAGCGTCCAATACGCACTGATAGCTGTCCCAGGTGTTCACTCCCAGCAGCGTTTCATGCTTTTCGGCAAACAGGTGAGTGTCTGTAATTTGCAAGATCCTGACTCTGGCCTCACCAGCCAAAGGAAGGGTTAACAGGCTTTCCAAATGGTGTCCTTAGGTTTCACGACGCTAATAAACCGGAATCGCCATCGCTCCATGTGCTAAACAGTACCGTAACCAGTCGGCCAGGAACTGATTAATTTGATGCTTTTCGTCGCGTTGATGCAACTTTTTATTTGGGTAATCATACCGCGCTTTGAAGCGAAAGATCTGCTGACTTGAACACACTTCAGCCACCCTCGCATCATGATACAGGCGGACGGTAAGCGATGGCAGGCTCCAGTAAGTGACAGCAGGCGCCGTCTGTTCGATCGCAACCAGCGTAGTGTATCGGGTCGATTCAACAATCGTTAACCGATATTGTGCGTTTGCCACCTGATAGCTCACTGTTTCGCCGACCACATCATTTCGCGGCAACAGACGGCGCAGTTGCGAAAAGTTGGTTTCGCACAGGCGCATCATTTCAGGGAAATCAGGTGTATAACGCTTCATTTTTTCCACTCAGTTTTTAACTCTTGATAGTGCAGCTGCAACCATTGCAAGGCGATGACAGAAGCCGCGTTGTCGATTTTTCCCTCTTCCACCCACTGATAAGCCTGTTCCCGGCTTACAACATGAACGCGAATATCTTCGTTTTCATCCGCCAGACCGTGGATCCCGCTTGCGGTCGTGGCGTCCACTTCGCCGACCAAAATGGACAGGCGCTCGCTCGTGCCGCCGGGGCTTGCCAGATAGCTCAGCACAGGTTTGGTTCGTTTTACGTCCAGTCCGGCTTCTTCCATCGCTTCACGGCGGGCAACGTCCTCAACGGTTTCACCTTCTTCGATCATCCCGGCGACCATTTCCAGCAGCCACGGGCTTTCGCTGGTATCAAATGCCGCAATACGAATCTGCTCAACCAGCACAACTTCGTCCCGCTCAGGGTCAAAGGGTAGCAAGACCGCCGCGTGTCCGCGCTCAAAAATTTCGCGCGTGACTTCCTCACTCATTCCACCGTTAAACAGGCGATGGCGGAACCGATAAAGATCCAGTGAAAAAAAACCGCGGTATAGCGTTTCTCGTGCAATAATTTCTACATCATTTTTCGTGAAAGTCATTGGCAAGCTGTCTGGTTTACGCATTGTGCTGTCCTGATACCAATAGTGATTAAAATGTGAATTTCAAGGTCGTTTGACTGCTGTTTGGGCGCCCTTGTGTTAAATTGATGCAAATTAACGCCGTATGGCACGTAACGCCAACTTTTTGAAGTGGTGGATTCTGCTAGAATCAACAATTATTTTTACCATTTGATCAGCGCTAAATACTGCTTCACAACAAGGAATGCAAATGAAGAAATTGCTCCCCATCCTTATCGGCCTGAGCCTGTCGGGGTTCAGTACTTTGAGCCAGGCAGAGAACCTGATGCAGGTTTATCAGCAAGCACGCCTGAGCAACCCGGAATTGCGTAAATCCGCCGCCGATCGCGATGCTGCATTCGAAAAAATTAACGAAGCGCGTAGTCCGTTACTGCCTCAGCTGGGCTTAGGTGCCGATTACACCTACAGCAATGGCTACCGTGATGCAAACGGCGTGAATTCCAACGCCACCTCTGCTTCGTTAACCCTGACTCAGTCTCTGTTTGATATGTCGAAATGGCGTGCCCTGACGCTGCAAGAAAAATCAGCGGGCATCCAGGATGTGACCTATCAGACCGATCAGCAAACGCTGATCCTGAATACTGCCACGGCCTATTTTAAAGTATTGAACGCGATTGATGTGCTGTCATACACCCAGGCACAGAAAGACGCAGTTTACCGTCAGTTGGATCAGACTACCCAGCGTTTTAACGTCGGCCTGGTCGCCATTACTGACGTACAGAACGCCCGTTCACAATACGATACCGTGCTGGCAAATGAAGTTACCGCACGTAACGATCTGGACAACGCGGTGGAAGAGCTGCGCCAGGTTACCGGCAACTACTACCCGGAACTGGCCTCGTTGAACGTTGACGGCTTTAAAACCAACAAGCCGCAGGCGGTGAATGCACTGCTGAAAGAAGCCGAAAATCGCAACCTGACCTTGCTGCAGGCGCGTTTAAGCCAGGACCTGGCGCGTGAACAAATTCGTCTGGCGCAGGACGGTCACCTGCCGACGCTGGATTTAACCGCCTCTACCGGTGTTTCTGATACCTCTTACAGCGGCTCTAAAACCCGCGCGGCAACCGGTACTCAGTATGACGACAGCAATATGGGTCAGAACAAAATTGGCCTGAATTTCTCGCTGCCGCTGTACCAGGGTGGCATGGTTAACTCGCAGGTGAAACAAGCACAGTACAACTTTGTGGGCGCGAGCGAACAGCTGGAAAGTGCGCACCGCAGCGTGGTACAGACCGTACGTTCATCCTTCAATAACATTAATGCGTCCATCAGTAGCATTAACGCATACAAACAAGCGGTTGTCTCTGCACAAAGCTCTTTGGACGCGATGGAAGCCGGTTATTCCGTTGGTACACGTACCATCGTGGATGTGTTGGATGCCACCACCACGCTGTACAACGCCAAACAGCAGTTGGCTAACGCACGTTATACCTATCTGATTAACCAGTTAAACATCAAATCTGCGCTCGGTACGCTGAACGAACAGGATCTGGTGGCGCTGAACAATACGCTGGGCAAACCGATTCCGACCGCGCCTGACACCGTCGCGCCGGAAAACACACAGCAAGACGCTGCAGCAGACGGCTATACCGCGAGCAACAACGCGGCAGTCGCTCAGCCGACGGCAGCACGTTCAACCAGCAGCACCGGCAACAATCCGTTCCGTAACTGATGGTGATGACGGGGCTTCGGCCCCGTCTGAACGTAAGACAACGTAAAGATCCGCCCCTTCTTCCGCATTCTCGCCTCTTCCCGCTTCAATTTCGACCAGTCATCCTCTATTCTGAGCAGTATTTACCACTGGGTCCTGGAAGACATAAATGAAACGGACAAAATCTATACATCACGCGTCGTTCCGCAAAAGCTGGAGCGCACGCCACCTGACTCCTGTTGCCCTGGCTGTTACCGCCGTTATTATGCTGGCGGGCTGTGAGCAGAGCGACGAAACAGTATCGCTTTACCAAAATGCGGACGACTGCTCGACGGCGAATCCGGGTAAAAGCGCTGAATGTACAACCGCATTCAACAACGCGCTGAAAGAAGCTGAGCGCACGGCGCCGAAGTACGCCACCCGCGAAGACTGTATCGCTGAATTCGGCGAAGGTCAGTGCCAGCAGGCACCTGCACAGGCTGGTATGGCACCAACGGGTGAAGGCCAGGCTCAGGCACAGAATCAGAGCAGCGGCAGCTTCTGGATGCCGCTGATGGCAGGCTACATGATGGGCCGCATGATGGGCGGCGGTATGGGCGCTCAGCAGCCGCTGTTCAGCTCGAAAAATCCGGCCAGCCCGGCCTACGGCAAATATACCGATGCTGGCGGAAAAAACTACGGCGCAGCAACGCCGGGCCGTACCATGACCGTACCGAAAACCGCCATGGCGCCGAAACCGGCAACCACATCAACCGTCACGCGCGGCGGCTTTGGTGAATCTGTCGCCAAACAAAGCACCATGCAACGTAGCGCCAGCGGTACCACCACGCGTTCAATGGGCGGCTGATCCACATGGAAAGAGTCAGTATTGTTGAGCGCCCGGACTGGCGCGAAAAAGCCACCGAATACGGTTTTAACTTTCACACCATGTACGGCGAACCGTACTGGTGTGAAGACGCCTACTACAAGCTCACGCTTGCACAGGTCGAAAAGCTGGAAGACGTCACCGCTGAACTGCACCAAATGTGCCTCAAGGTGGTTGAAAAGGTCATCGCCAGCGACGAGCTGATGACCAAGTTTCGTATTCCCAAACACACCTGGGGATTTGTCCGCCAGTCATGGCTGACTCAGCAGCCGTCGCTCTATTCCCGCCTCGATCTGGCATGGGATGGCATCGGCGAACCTAAGCTGCTGGAAAACAACGCCGATACGCCAACCTCGCTGTACGAAGCTGCATTCTTCCAGTGGATCTGGTTAGAGGATCAGCTCAATGCCGGGAACCTGCCGGAAGGCAGCGATCAGTTCAACAGCCTGCAGGAAAAGCTGATTGAACGCTTCACCGCGCTGCGCGAACAGTATGGTTTTCAGCTACTGCACCTGACCTGCTGTCGTGACACCGTCGAAGATCGCGGGACCATCCAGTATTTGCAGGATTGCGCGGCCGAAGCGGAAATCGCCACCGAATTCCTCTATGTCGAAGATATCGGCCTCGGTGAGAAAGGTCAGTTCACGGACTTAGAAGATCAGGTGATTGCCAACCTGTTTAAGCTCTATCCGTGGGAATTTATGCTGCGCGAGATGTTCTCTACCAAGCTGGAAGATGCCGGCGTTCGCTGGCTGGAACCGGCCTGGAAGAGCATCATCTCCAACAAAGCGCTGTTACCACTGCTGTGGGACATGTTCCCGAACCATCCGAACCTGCTGCCTGCGTATTTCGCCGAAGACGACTATCCACAGATGGAAAAATTCGTCGTGAAACCGATCTTCTCGCGTGAAGGCGCTAACGTGTCGATCGTTGAGAACGGTAAAACGATCGAATCGGTGGAAGGCCCGTACGGTGAAGAAGGTATGATCGTACAGCAGTTCCATCAGCTACCGAAGTTTGGCGATAGCTACGTGCTGATCGGCAGTTGGCTGATTAACGATCAGCCAGCCGGGATTGGCATTCGCGAAGACAGAGCGCTGATCACTCAAGATCTTTCCCGCTTCTATCCGCATATTTTTGTCGAATGAATGAAAGTGCCGGGTGGCGGCTCTGCCTTACCCGGCCTACGACACGAACTGTAGGCCCGATAAGCGCAGCGCCATCGGGCATTAATCATCCAACCTGCACCGACAGCATACTCAGACTGCCCATCTCAATGCCGTCCACAGGAATTGTCACGGGTTCTTTTCCATCCCACGCACCTAATACGTAAAGCAGCGGCAGATAGTGATCCGCCGTTGGATTCGACAACGATCCGCCTTCATGATCCAGATAGTTGACCAGCGGATGTTGTTCAACCGGTCCCTGCCATGTCAGGTTGGCCTTCACATAATCGTTGAATGAGGACGCCCACGGGTATGGCGTATTTTCACCGTGCCAGCGTGCCGTGCGCAGGTTATGCACCACGTTACCACTGGCGACCAGCATAATACCTTCGTCGCGCAGCGCCGCCAGCTTACGACCCATTTCAAAATGCCAGGCGGCCGGCTTCGTGCTATCAATGCTTAATTGCACCATCGGGATGTCGGCATTCGGGTACATCTTGATCAACACGCCCCACGACCCGTGGTCAAAACCCCAGGCTTCTTTGTCTAAGGCGACAGGGACGGGAGACAGCAAATCCACCAGATGTTGCGCCAGTTCTGGCGAGCCCGGCGCCGGATAATGTGTGTCATACAGAGCCTGCGGAAAACCACCAAAATCATGAATCGTTTTCGGTGCTTCCATGGCAGTTACGCCAGTGCCACGGGTAAACCAGTGCGCCGAAACCACGACTATGGCTTTCGGTCGCGGCAACGTTTCCCCCAGTTGCTGCCAGGCACGGGTATAAACGTTATCTTCCAGAACATTCATCGGGCTGCCGTGCCCCAAAAACAATGCTGGCATACGAGTTAAAGACATGATGATATCCTTACTGAGGGAGTCATTTTGATATCATCACAATACGCTTTTTCGGTTGATGAAGAACTCAGATAACCATGATGAAGATCATCAGTTATTTTGACGGTCTGGCCCGGACAGCTGATGGATAAGGAGTTGGATTTGTCGATGTCAGTACCTTTACTTCTGACTTTACTGGCGGGTGCCGCCACCTTTATTGGCGCCTTTCTTGGCGTGCTGGGACAAAAGCCCTCAAACCGCGTGCTCGCCTTTTCTCTGGGTTTTGCCGCGGGCATTATGCTGCTTATCTCCCTGATGGAGATGCTACCCGCCGCACTGGCTGCAAAAGGAATGTCACCCGTACTTGGCTACGGGATGTTTATCGTAGGCTTACTGGGCTATTTTGGTCTGGATCGTTTGCTGCCGCACGCCCATCCTCAGGATCTCGTGCAAAAAACAACACAACCTTTACCCGGTTCTATTAAACGCACCGCCATTTTGCTCACGCTTGGCATTAGTCTGCACAATTTCCCGGAAGGGGTCGCGACGTTTGTTACTGCCAGCAGCAACCTCGAGCTGGGTTTTGGTATCGCCCTCGCCGTGGCATTGCATAATATTCCTGAAGGTTTGGCCGTTGCCGGACCCGTGTACGCTGCAACCGGTTCGAAACGTACCGCGATATTTTGGGCTGGGATCTCCGGTATGGCGGAAATACTCGGCGGCGTACTGGCGTGGTTAATTCTGGGGAGTTTAATTTCACCGGTGGTCATGGCGGCAATTATGGCGGCTGTTGCCGGAATTATGGTCGCACTGTCCGTCGATGAACTGATGCCGCTGGCAAAAGAAATCGACCCGAATAATAACCCCAGCTATGGTGTACTCTGCGGAATGTCGGTGATGGGACTCAGCCTTGTCATCCTGCAATCAATGGGCATCGGATAATACAGACGGCGGATGCTGTCCTGCCCTGCAGGCCATCCGCCTCTACAACAGCAAAGCGACAGGGATTATTCATGCTCCCTGACCGTGCCAGCCTCTTCGCTCGTACGGCGAAAGAGTTTGTTACGCGCCTCAAGCAACGCATCTCGGTCTTGTCGAAACGCGCGGCAATAACGCTTCATATGACAATAATAACCAATAGCAACGAGTGCAATTAATACCATCCAATACCAGGCAATAAACATTCTTTTACCCTTAAAATTTAACATCATTAAACATTTAACGTTAAAATTTCACATATCCTTATTTCAACCTACCACTATAGTGGCACATTACAGAAACAAATAGATGATTTCGATCATATAAACCAGCGGATAGAGCCAATTGAAAAACGTGCATTCAAAATAAAACAATACAGAACCTGCAAGCATCTATAAATAACATTAATTATAATAAGTACATTCCAAACTTACTTTACTTAATTAAATCAACACACTAGGGTTGATAACAAACAGACCTAAAACAATAAACACATTTACTTATCACAAAGATTTAGCCATATTCTTATATGGTAAAAAATACAAAAATAGCGCATGCGGAATATATTATATGTCGATAAAATATAAAGCAGTATATCCTCGTTAAAGGATACCGTTCGTCCGGGCAAAGCTAAATAGGCGGGCCGTAATAACAAAAAACCGAAGCCAGAAAACTGACTTCGGTTTTTTATTGCCACCGCAACTGGCGCGGTAAAGCGTGTGCTATCAGCTGGCTTTACGTTCGTGCGCCTGACGGTAAGCGACTAAATCTTCGATCGTGACCACAGCCATATTATGCTTGCCTGCAAATTCGATGCACGCTGGCGCACGCGCCATGGTGCCATCATCATTGGTCAGCTCACACAGTACACCAGCCGGTTTAAAACCTGCCAGCGTCATCAGATCGATGGTTGCTTCAGTATGACCACCGCGGGTCAACACGCCGCCAGCCTGAGCACGCAGCGGGAAAACGTGTCCCGGACGGTTCAGATCGGAAGGTTTAGCGCCGTCTTTAACTGCCGCGCGAACCGTGGTAACACGGTCAGCGGCAGAAACACCGGTAGTTACGCCTTCAGCGGCCTCAATGGTCACGGTAAAGCCCGTGCCGTAAGCGCTGGTGTTATTTTCCACCATCATTGGCAGATCGAGCTGCTTGCGTCGATCTTCAGTGATGCACAGGCAAACAATACCGCTACCGTGACGGATGGTAAGTGCCATCTGTTCAACGGTCATGGTTTCTGCCGGGAAAACCATATCGCCTTCGTTTTCACGATCTTCGTCGTCAAGCACCATCACACCGCGTCCTTCACGCAGCGCAGACAGCGCAAGTTCAACACGTTCGAAAGGCGTACCAAAAGAGGAAAGTAGCGTCTGATTCATGGTAAAAAAACCTCACTAAAATTATGGTTACCAGAATCAGGGCAGTCTTAGGAGTACCGTCTAAGCGGCAAAAAAATAACGTGAGCGGGTCCATGCCCGACTGGATCGTTACTCTCTCCCATCCGGACTCTAACCGTCGGCCCCGGAATTACACCGGATCTGCTGACCTTTTCGCGTTAACGAAAAGCGCTCGCGGGCTTTCAACATCAGTTGATTTACCGCCGGTGGGGAATTTCGCCCCGCCCTGAGAATAAGCGAGTTAACTATAACGCTATTGATTACCTTCATCAACGCCTTTGCTTGACTTCACTTCACACAATTCTGGTTTATGCCGCTGCCAGTTCGCACTACAATAGGCAGCAACACGTACCAGTTCAGGGAAACCACCATGATTGACCCGAAAAAAATTGAGCAGATTGCTCGTCAGGTCCACGAGTCGATGCCGAAAGGGATCCGCGAGTTTGGGGAAGACGTCGAGAAAAAGATTCGCCAAACGCTGCAGTCACAGCTGACGCGCCTGGATCTGGTAAGCCGCGAAGAGTTTGATGTACAAACCCAGGTTTTGCTGCGCACCCGCGAAAAGCTCGCGCTGCTTGAGCAACGCCTGACCGAGCTGGAAGCGCGCGAGAAACCGACTGAAGTGAAGCCTGCACCTGCTATCCCGCCCGTCGATCCGCAAGCGTAAAAACGACAACGGGCCGCAAGGCCCGTTTATCTGTTAGTGTTCCAGCTCTAATTTTTTCGCCTCAGTTGCCTGCTGGCAATACAGCGCGTAGCGTTTGCAAAACCAACTGCGGTGCTCCTCATCCATGTTGCCGGTTACGGCCTGGATATCAACAGGGTGCCCCTCAGCCTGCATCCTGGCAAAACTCCGGGCCAGGAAATCGAAATTGTTCAGTGAATACATATTGCTGTTCATGAGCATACCCTCCAGTTATTGAATATCTGTTAAGGCCATATGCTTTTTCTGATTTCAGTATTTCCCTATACAGAAAGTTGTTCTGTACATAATGTGCGCAAATTGAGAGCTATGCTTCACACTTTCCTACGAAATCTGAGAGGGGGAGATGTCTTTTTTCGGATGTAAGGAACCTGCAGAACTTCAGGCTCCGCTGATTGATTCGCTGTTAAATGAGATTGGTTTGTCCGGCGGTTCGCTTCACGCCCTGGCTGAGCCGCTGAAAAACAGTCCACAGCCTGTGGAGAAAACTGAAGCATAAGAGACAGAAATGCCGGATAAGGTGTTTATACCGCTATCCGGCAATCGACCAGACTATGACTTATCGCTGTCTTTCTGGATCTTTTTGATGATATTGGTCGTTGAGCAGCCGTCTTCGAAGTTCAGCACCAGCACTTCACCGCCGTTCGCCCATACCTCTTCGCTACCCGCAATTTGTTCCGGCTTGTAGTCACCACCTTTTACCAGCAGATCCGGCAGAACACCTGCGATCAGTCGCTGTGGGGTATCTTCTTCAAAAGAGACCACCCAGTCGACGGATTCCAGCGCACCCAGTACGATCATACGCTGCTCGAGAGGGTTGACCGGGCGCGTTTCACCTTTCAGACGTTTGGTGGATGCGTCGCTGTTTACCGCCACGATCAGACGATCGCCCAGCTTGCGCGCATTCGCCAGATAAGAGACGTGGCCCGCGTGCAGGATGTCGAAAACGCCATTGGTCATGACCACCTTCTCACCGCGCTTGCGCGCGCTGGCCACGGCTTGTTTCAGCTCGGCTTCTGTCATCACACCAAAACCGGTATCCGCACGACCGCGCACGGCGTTTTCCAGTTCGATAGGCGAAACGGTGGACGTCCCCAGCTTACCCACTACCACGCCCGCCGCAGCGTTAGCAAAATAACACGCTTCTTCCAGTGAGTTACCCGCCGCCAGCGTTGCCGCCAGCACGCCAATAACCGTATCGCCAGCACCGGTCACGTCATACACTTCCTGCGCCTGGGTCGGCATGTGCAGCGGTGCTTTGCCCGGCTGTAGCAGCGTCATGCCCTGCTCGGAACGGGTGATCAACAGCGCGGAAAGATCGAAATCCGCAATCACCTTCATGCCGCGTTCAACCAGTTCTTCTTCGCTTTTGCACTTACCGGCAACCGCTTCAAACTCGGAAAGATTTGGTGTCAGCAGCGTCGCACCGCGATAGCGTTCAAAATCAGTGCCTTTCGGATCGATAAGCACCGGTACGCCAGCCTTTCGTGCCAGCGCAATCATCTGCTGCACGCTGGCCAGCGCGCCTTTGGCGTAGTCAGACAGTACCAGAGCACCGATAGAACCCAGCGCCTGGTTAATACGATCGTGCAGCGGCTGTGGATCTACGCCTTCGAAACCTTCCTCGAAGTCCAGACGGATCAGCTGCTGGTTGCGTGAGAGTACGCGCAGTTTGGTGATCGTCGGGTGCGTTGGCACCGAAACGAAGTCACATTTCACATTCACGTCCGCCAGCGTTTTACTCAGCGCACGTGCCGCATCATCAATACCAGTCAACCCTACCAGACGGGAATTTGCGCCCAGAGAGGCAATGTTCATCGCCACGTTTGCCGCGCCGCCGGGACGTTCTTCAATGGTATCCACTTTGACTACCGGAACTGGGGCTTCTGGTGAAATACGGCTAGTAGGCCCGTACCAGTAGCGATCCAGCATCACATCACCGACAACCATGACTCCTGCACGTTCAAACTCTGGCAGCGTTACTTTCATTCCTGTCTCCTGAGAGATTCTCTGAGGGTCTTAAAATTTGCGCGCGATCATAGCACACTTCACTCGGCAACCAGCCACTTCTGCCAGCTGTCACGCACCAGCGCGCGCTCAGCGCTGAAGCACTCCGGCGCCACATGGCCCGGAAGTTCCTGCAAAGCAAGATGATGAAGTTCATCACGCAGCGTAGTATAGGCGCGGGTCAGCGCCAGGGCTTCTTGCTCTTCCATAATGTCGTTTTGTGCCAGTAATTCCAGAATGCGCACGTTATCTGACCAGCGCGTCAGTTTCGGTTTTTCATGGGCATAGCGCAGCACCAGATATTGAGTAATAAACTCAATGTCGGTGATCCCGCCTTCATCTGCTTTGATATCAAAGCGATCGCGATGCTTATTACCCAAATGAGCACGCATTTTCTCGCGCATTTCACGCACGTCGGTCTGCAACGTTTTTCCGTCACGAGCGAGCGTCATGATATCGCGACGCACCGCGTCAAACTGAGAGGTCAGCTGCGGGTCGCCATACACCACCCGAGCACGCACCAGCGCCTGATGCTCCCATGTCCAGGCTTCGTTGCGCTGGTAATCGGCGAAAGCCTCGGTTGATGTCACCAGCATGCCTGCGGCACCGGATGGGCGCAGCCGCGCATCCACCTCATATAAAATGCCGGAAGACGTGCGGGTACTGAAAAGGTGCATGATGCGCTGTGACAGACGCAGATAGAACTGCCGCCCGTCAATTTCACGCTCGCCGTCAGTCATCACGGCCATCGGACAATCGTGCAGGAAGATCAAATCAAGATCGGAGCTGTAGCCCAGCTCCCAACCGCCCAGCTTGCCGTAACCGACAACGGCGTAACCGCGGCCCTCGCGATCGCCAAGGTGCGTTGGTTGCCCGTAGCGGGCGACCATTTGCGTCCACGCCTGCTGAACCACGGCATCGATAATCGCTTCGGCCAGCCATGTTAAGTGGTCGCTCACCTTCATCACTGGCAGCGTCCCGGCGATATCGGCCGCCGCAATACGCAGCAGTTGAGTTTGCTTGAACTGACGCAACGCTTCCAGTTGCTGTTCTTCGTCATCCTCCGGCACACGCAGCAGATACTGACGTAGCTCATCACGGTAGGCATCGGTTGCGGTGGGCTGATACAGGGTGTTCGGATCCAGCAACTCGTCCAGCAGCAGCGGATAGCGCGCCAACTGGCTGGCGACCATCGGCGAGGCGGCGCACAGCGAAATCAGGTGCTTCAGCGCGCCAGGGAATTCACTCAACAGCTCCAGATAGGTCGTACGGGTGACAATGCCCACCAGCAGCGGAGTAATACGCGACAGCGGCACCGAGGCATCAGCGCGGGAGCAAACATCGCTCAGCAAGTGCGGCATCAAATGATCCAGAACCTGGCGTCCACGTGGGCCGATGGTGCGCTTATCCAGCTCTTTACGGAAATCGGCGATCAGAGTCAGCACGCGGCGCTGATCGTCTTCCGCAAGATGCGCCAGCACTGGCGTGGTGTCATCTTCCTGCAAAGCATCCTGCCACAGTTCGCGCCACTGTTCCGACAACGACTCTTCCTGGGTTTCGGTTTCATCATCACCGATTAACTCATTGAACACCCGACGCACGTTGCCCATGTGAACGTTCAGGACAGCCGTCAACTGCGACCAGTCATCCGCACCCATGGCCCATGCCAGACGCGCGCGATTTAGCTCATCGCCCGGCAGCGTCTGGGTCTGTTCATCGTTGATGCTCTGCAGCAGGTTTTCCAGACGACGTAAAAAGAGATAGGCACTTCGTAAATGCTCTGCATCGGTATCAGACAGTAGATGCAGCGCGTTGATGGCGCTGAGCGTAGGTAACAGCGCGCGGGATTGTAGCGATGGCTCACGCCCGCCGCGAATCAGTTGGAAGACCTGTACGATAAATTCGATTTCACGAATACCGCCCGCCCCCAACTTGATATTGTCTTTCAGACCACGGCGGCGGACTTCACGGGCAATCATCCCTTTCATGTTACGCAGCGACTGGATCACGCTGAAATCGATATAACGACGAAAAACAAAAGGCCGCAGCATGGCGCGCAGTTCAGCGACGTAAGTACCGTCAGCATCCCCCATAATACGCGCCTTAACCATCGCGTAGCGTTCCCAGTCACGCCCTTGCTCCTGGTAATAATCCTCCAGCGCCGAGAAGCTCAGCACCAGCGGACCGCTGTCACCAAACGGGCGTAAACGCATATCCACCCGATAGACAAATCCATCCATAGTCGGCTGATCCAACACTTTAATCAGCCGTTGGCCCATACGCGTAAAGAACTGAGCGTTATCCAGCTCACGCCGTCCGCCCTGCGTCGATCCGTGTTCTGGCCAGGCAAAAATCAGGTCGATGTCGGAGGAAAAGTTAAGCTCGCCGCCGCCCAGTTTTCCCATCCCTAAAATCAGCAACGGCTGCGGGACACCGTCAGGGTTGCACGGCGTTCCCCACTCACGACAGCAGACGTCATACAGCCAGTCTCGTGCAGCGATAATCAGCGTTTCAGCCAGATGGCTTAACTGCTGCAAAATGCTCTCTTCCGTCACCAGCGACAGCGTCTGCGCCCAGGCAATTCGCACCATGATGCGACGGCGAAACAGGCGCAGCTCACGCATCAGCGCCGCTTCATCACCGACGTCAGCTAATGCTTGCTGCAACCAGACGCCATAGTGCTGCCATTCATCCGCCAGCGGCGGTTCGCTTTCCAGCTCTGCCAGCCACTCGGGATGGGCGATAACGCTGTCGCGAACAAAATCACTGAATGTGAGCACTGACTTCGCCTGCAGGCTGAGTGACGCTTCAGGTATTGCTGCTGGCAGCCGATCAACAACGGTCGGCCAGTACTGTTGTAACGGTGAAGAGAGCTGCTGCATTTACGGGTTATCCTTTAAATGATGCCGGATAGTGGCGTTTCACCTTATCCGGCCTACAAGACATTTACGCCCATCGCGTAGGCCTGATAAAGGCATCCTGATCTCGGTCCTGATTATCGTTTACCGCTGTGCAGCCAGAACGGCTCCTCAGAGATCGCTTCATTACGATAATGTTCAATTTCAATATGTTGGCGCGTCATGATGGCATGACGTAAACCCTGCCAGGTCGCAATCCATTCCGATGCCACCTTCTCATCGTAATAGCCTGCCAGCATCAGAATACTGTCAATGTTTCGCGTCAGGCGCGGGATTTGGTCGGCATATTGATCGCCCAATGGCTGACCAAACACCGTTTTCAGTTCAGCCGCATGACGTGAAAGATGGGTATCAGAGAAACGCTTGAAGGAGTCGGCGATTTTGGCCTGCGCTTTCGCATCGAGGAACGGTTGCCACCCTTTAGTCACCAACCACTCGGTGAGTGCCAGTTTTGCCATTGCCGTTTGCGGGTTGTAAGCCGCAGATACCGCAGAAGTTTCAGCGGCAATAATCGCTTCCGACTGGGTCAGCAAATCACGTAAGTGAGCGCTCGCTTTACGTGGAACATTCCCGCCAAACAGCATCAGGATGTGGCGTACCAGCCCCATCGCCGCCAACACTTCCGATTTGGCGCCTTTTACGCCGCGAACCCATAACTCCTCATGGTACTGCCATTGCGACAATGCCAGTTCCAGCGCGGCTTCAAGCCCCTGCTCAATGCTGGCCTTGGCCGGGACTTTCAGAATACGCGTCGGCTTCAGCTCGCGTGGGGCATTCCCCTGCGCCAGATGATAACCCCGTGCCGCCTTACTCAGGCTACCCAGGCGTAAACCCTCCTCGGCAACCAGCTGATTTGCCAACTTCAACACCGCACGGGTATCGCCGCTGACCAGTTCCAGTTCAAGCTCACAGAGCGGTTCAGCGAACTCTCCGGCCTTCACTTCACCCAGATCGAGGGCGAGTTCAATCTGGCTACCGTCAACCTCAAGCAGCCATTTCTCACGGTTAAAATCAGTGCTGAACAGCGGTTGTAGCTGAGAGGCGAGATCGGCTGGCAGTTCGCCATTTGGCCAGACTTCGGCTGGAAGCAGCGCAAGATCCAGTTCTGGCTCGCTCAACGCAACATTATACTCTGGTCGCTGATGCAACCCCCCCGTCACCCGTCCGGCAATTTTCAGGGTCATTTCATAACGACCGTTCTCACCGCGAATACGCAGCCCCATATCATGGCTACGCAACCACCCATCCGGCGTTTCATAGTAGATATTCAGCAACTGGCTGGGCGCATGATGCTCTCCCCCCAGCGTATTCAGACGTTCGCGCAATGCATCAACAGCATCATTATTGACAATAAATTTTAATTCGATTTCCTGGGTCATGATCTTGTACTTATGGGTTATGTCACAGTTGAGAAAACAGACTGCGAACTAAGTGCGTTCTTGATTGTCAGTAGATAGTATTTTGCGCCAAATTGCCATGCAACGAGCAATTTGACGGGCGTAAAAGTTTCGAGTGGTGGCAAAAAGGACACAGATGATTCCGATTGATGTTGAATGCTTTGCGTAGAGACACTGATGCCACTACTATCGTTCCACTTTCTATGACAATAACGACAGCCTGATGCCAAAATTACGCCTGATTGGATTAACTTTACTCGCACTTAGCGCCACTGCCGTCACCCATGCAGAGGAAAAGCGCTATGTCTCTGATGAACTGAACACCTGGGTCCGCAGCGGTCCGGGAGATAATTATCGCCTCGTGGGTACGGTTAACGCCGGCGAGGAAGTCATTCTGTTACAGACCGATGCCAGCACCAACTACGCCCAGGTAAAAGACAGTACCGGACGTACGGCCTGGATCCCGCTGAAAGAGCTGAACAGCACGCCAAGCCTGCGTACCCGCGTTCCGGAACTGGAAAACCAGGTAAAAACACTGACCGATAAGCTCAATAATATTGATACCACCTGGAACCAGCGTACCGCCGATATGCAGCAAAAAGTGGCGCAAAGCGACAGTGTGATCAATGGGTTGAAAGAAGAAAACCAGAAGCTAAAAAACGAGCTGATTGTGGCGCAGAAAAAGGTCAGTGCCGCGAATTTGCAGCTTGATGACAAGCAGCGCACCATCATCATGCAGTGGTTTATGTATGGCGGCGGCGTACTGGGACTGGGTCTGTTGCTCGGTCTGGTTCTGCCACACATGATCCCAACCCGTAAACGCAAAGATCGCTGGATGAACTGAATCGCCTTCTCCGCCACACTGACATATGATTAAGGGATGATTTTTTTCAAAAGGAAAGTGGCGTGAAGATTTATCTGGTCGGTGGAGCTGTTCGGGATGCGTTATTAGGGCTACCGGTTAAAGATAAAGATTGGGTTGTCGTCGGCGCCACGCCGCAAGAGATGCTCGACGCGGGCTACCAGCAGGTAGGCCGCGATTTTCCTGTTTTTCTCCATCCGCAAACACGCGAAGAATATGCGCTGGCGCGAACCGAACGAAAATCAGGTTCAGGTTACACCGGATTTACCTGCTATGCCGCAGCAGACGTAACGCTGGAAGCCGATCTCCAGCGCCGCGACCTGACGATCAACGCGCTGGCCCGCGATGATGACGGCGAGATTATCGACCCGTATCACGGGCGTCGCGATCTGGAAAATCGTCTACTGCGCCATGTTTCCCCTGCTTTTAGCGAAGATCCGCTGCGCGTACTGCGCGTGGCGCGCTTTGCCGCGCGTTATGCACACCTCAGCTTCCGAATCGCCGATGAAACCCTGGCCTTAATGCGCGAGATGACCGCTGCCGGAGAACTGGCACATTTGACGCCGGAACGAGTCTGGAAAGAAACGGAAAATGCGTTAACTACCCGTAATCCACAGGTCTTTTTCCAGGTCCTGCGCGACTGCGGCGCACTGCGCGTTCTGTTCCCGGAAATAGACGCTCTGTTTGGCGTCCCGGCGCCGGCTCAATGGCATCCGGAAATCGACACCGGTATTCACACGCTGATGACGCTGTCGATGGCGGCCATGTTGAGCCCAAACGTAGATATACGTTTTGCCACGCTGTGCCACGATCTTGGCAAGGCTCTGACGCCAAAAGCGCTGTGGCCACGTCATCATGGTCACGGCCCGGCGGGCGTCAAACTGGTAGAGCAGTTATGTCAGCGTCTGCGGGTGCCCAATGACATCCGCGATTTAGCCAAACTGGTGGCGGAATTCCACGATCTCATTCATACGTTCCCGATCCTGCAGCCGAAAACTATCGTGAAGTTGTTTGATTCCATCGATGCCTGGCGTAAACCGCAGCGTGTGGAACAAATTGCCCTGACCAGTGAGGCCGACGTCCGGGGTCGCACCGGTTTTGAAGCAGCAGATTACCCGCAAGGTAGGCTGCTGCGGGAGGCCTGGCAAGTCGCACAGACTGTGCCGACGAAAGAGGTCGTTGAGGCAGGATTCAAAGGGCCGGACATTCGCGAGGAGCTGACACGACGTCGCATTGCGGCGGTGGCCAGTTGGAAGGAACAGCGTTGCCCAAAAGCGTAGGCAGTATGTTGCCGGATGCGCTGCGCTTATCCGGCCTACGGGGTCAACATCTCGTTCCGTAGGCCCGGTAAGCATAAGCGCCACCGGGCACACAAAAGTTAGAAGAACACCACGTAAACAGCGGCGGCGACCACAAAACGATAAATCGCAAATGGAATAAACGAGATACGTTTAATCAGCTGCAGGAAGGTTTTGATCGCCACCAGCGCCACGACAAATGCCGTCACGAAGCCCACAGCAAACATTGGAATGTCTGACGCGCTCAGGAACGACCAGCTTTTGTAGAGATCTAACGCCGTGGCACCCATCATCATTGGTACCGCCAGCAGGAATGAGAATTCCGATGCAGCATAGCGGCTCACGCCCATCAGCATACCGCCTGAAATGGTCGCTCCGGAACGGGAAAATCCCGGCCACAGCGCCAGGCACTGGAAGCAGCCAATCATAAACGCCTGGCGATAAGTCATATCATCCAGACCCGGCGCGCGCGGCTCTTTCGGCTTCAGGCATTCTGCGGCTATCAGCAGCACGCCCCCCACCACCAGCGCATACATCACGTTGATCGGGTTAAACAATGATTTGATGGTATCGTGGAAAATCAGTCCCAGTACCACGGCCGGGATCATCCCTAACAGGATATGCCCCAGCGTTAGTCGTCCCTTGCCGGTTCCTTCGTGCGGGGCTTTACCAAAGTGAATGCCAATCAGGCCAAACAAGCGGCGCCAGAACATCACCACAACAGCCAAAATGGAACCCAGTTGAATAACCACTTCAAATGTCTTTGCGGTAGCGCCTTCAAACCCCAGCAGATGGCCAACAATAATCATATGGCCGGTGCTGGATACAGGCAAAAACTCCGTCAATCCCTCGACCACACCCAAAATTGCCGCCACCAGCAGCGAGTGCATATCACTCATCAATTAACCCCTAGATAGAAAACCACGGCAAAAAAGAGCCAACGTTAGGACTCTTTTATACCTGTTAGGTTTAGATATTATTAATTTAATTACTTTCTTTCAGATTATTGCCACGCTCAATGATAACGCCGACGTTTGCCGCTCTCGCCACCGCCCCCGGCTTGCTGAGCTTGATGCGTACCCATGGGGAATTAAAACGGCTAAGCAGGAGGTCTGCCACCTCTTCAGCCACGCGTTCAACCAGCGCAAAACGTCCGCCTTCCACATGGCTGACCACCGTTTGTGCGATATCAGCATAGCTCAGGCAATCGGCAACATCGTCGCTTTTCGCTGATTTGCGGTTATCCCATGCCATTTCGATATCGAACACCAGTTTTTGTTCGATAGTCTGTTCCCAGTCATAAACACCAATAGTGGTGATTACCGAAAGTTGCTCTATAAATACAATATCCATCACGACCTGCCTGCTTTTTGGCTAACCCGGATACCACTTCCGGCGAAATATGCGTATTATCCACGGAAGTAGTGTTTTACACGACATTTTCAAAACGGAACAGCTTATGAGTGCAATCGCGCCTGGAATGATTATCTTCGCGTACCTCTGCGGCTCAATTTCCAGTGCTATTCTGGTATGCCGCCTCGCTGGATTGCCGGACCCACGTGATAGCGGTTCTGGAAATCCGGGCGCGACAAACGTATTGCGAATTGGTGGCAAAGGAGCCGCCGTCGCCGTGCTGATTTTTGACGTCCTGAAGGGTATGTTACCCGTGTGGGGTGCATACGCGCTAGGCGTTAGTCCTTTCTGGTTGGGCTTGATTGCTATCGCCGCCTGCCTGGGACACATCTGGCCGGTGTTCTTCGGTTTTAAAGGTGGGAAAGGCGTCGCCACCGCCTTTGGCGCCATTGCGCCGATTGGCTGGGATTTAACTGGCGTCATGGCGGGCACCTGGTTGCTGACCATCTTGCTGAGCGGTTATTCCTCATTAGGGGCCATCGTCAGCGCCCTGATAGCCCCATTCTATGTCTGGTGGTTCAAACCCCAGTTCACCTTCCCGGTATCCATGCTGTCGTGCTTAATTCTGCTGCGCCATCATGACAACATCCAACGTCTGTGGCGTCGACAGGAGCCGAAGATCTGGACCAAGCTGAAGAAAAAGCGCGAAAAAGATCCCGAGTGACGGTGCTGCCGGATGATGATGCGACGGTGTCTTATCCGGCTTACAGGATCTGATACCCGTCAACCGGCTTACCCAACCGCTGCTGGCACCACGTTGCCAGAAACTCTACGCACACCCGTAGCTTTACGCTGCGATACAATGGCTCCTGATACACCGCCCAGATATTGGCGCTCTGCGCATATTCTGGCAGCACGCGAACCAGTTCACCGCTGAGCAGAAACGGCTGTACGTCCCACTCAGAACGCAGCATGATCCCTTTTCCCTGTAACGCCCACTGCAACACAATCTCGCCGCTGTTAGAAGAAAGATGCCCCGCTACCTTGACCGATTTTTTCTCATGCCCATTATCAAGTTCCCAAACCCCGTGCGTCATATCGCGCTCTTTGGTAACCAGGCAATCATGGCGGCTTAATTCCTGTAACGTCTTTGGATCCCCGTATTCTCGTAAATATGTCGGTGCAGCACACAATATTCTTTTATTTTTCGTTAACAAATGTGCAATATAATAATCGGGAATTTCATCATTAATACGAATATCCAGATCGATATTATCCTGCGCTAAATCAATTTGCCGATCGTACAGTTCAAAATGCACCTGTAATTCAGGATAGCTATGCATCAATTCGGTAATCGCTGGGGCGATATAACTGCGCCCAAACCCAAAGCTACAACCAATACGGATCATCCCTTCCGGACGCGTTTTGATTTGCGTGACGTCATCCACCAGATGCTGATAGCGGGCGAGGATCTCCTGCGCATGTTCATAGCACCGCTGACCGCTTTCCGTTAACGCCACGCCGCGTGCGGAGCGGTTAAGCAGCGTGGCCCCTAGCGTAGACTCCAGAATCTGAATGCGTTTTGTCACAAACGCTGGCGTCTGCCCAAGGGTCGCTGCCGCCGCGCTAAAGCTGCCGCTATGCACAATTTCAACCAGCACCTGCAGGTCTTTCGCCAGGGGATAGGTGTTCAGCATGTTCAGGATATCCGTGAGGGTGTGAATCGCAGTGTAATTCCCCTGGACATAATAAACCCTGCCTTTGCGCAATTTTTATTATCTTAAGCGGGCATCATTCACGAACTGTTAATTGGTTATTCACAGCGCTAAAAAATATAAAACCACATTTTTAGTGGTAGTTTGTCCGGGAGAATTTATTTCCAGATAAATAAAAGAACTGGAGTTGACATGATGAGCCATCAAAATAACCAACATGCGATAAATACGCTGACTAACATTGTCGCTGATTTTACCGCCATGATTTCTACCCGTATGCCCGACGATGTCGTAGATAAATTAAAACAGCTACGCGAAGGCGAAACCTCGCCGATGGGTAAAATTATCTACCACACCATGTTTGACAACATGCAGAAGGCGATCGACCTGAATCGCCCAGCGTGTCAGGACACCGGTGAAATCATGTTCTTTGTGAAGGTCGGTTCCCGCTTTCCACTGCTGGGCGAACTGCAAAGCATCCTTAAGCAGGCCGTTGAAGACGCCACCGTGAAAGCGCCGCTACGCCACAATGCGGTAGAGATTTTTGACGAGGTAAACACCGGCAAAAATACCGGTACCGGCGTGCCATGGGTCACCTGGGACATCATCCCCGACGCTGACGACGCAGAAATTGAAGTCTATATGGCGGGCGGCGGCTGTACGCTGCCGGGGCGCTCCAAAGTGTTAATGCCTTCCGAAGGCTATGAAGGTGTCGTGAAGTTTGTTTTTGAGAATATCTCCACGCTAGCAGTAAACGCCTGCCCACCGGTGCTGGTCGGCGTAGGTATTGCGACCTCCGTTGAAACCGCCGCCGTGCTGTCACGCAAAGCCGTACTGCGCCCGATTGGCTCACGCCATCCCAATCCCAAAGCTGCCGAGCTGGAACTGCGTCTCGAGGAAGGACTTAACCGTCTGGGTATTGGCCCACAGGGGCTAACGGGTAACAGCTCCGTGATGGGCGTACATATCGAATCTGCCGCACGCCACCCGTCGACTATCGGCGTGGCCGTTTCTACCGGCTGCTGGGCGCACCGTCGCGGCACGCTGCGGGTTCATGCCGATCTCTCCTTCGAAAATTTGTCTCACACCCGGAGCGCGTTATGAAAAAGATCCTGACAACCCCGATCAAAGCCGAAGATCTGGCAGACATTCGCGTCGGCGATGTCATTTACCTGACCGGTACGCTGGTGACCTGTCGCGACGTGTGTCACCGCCGCTTGATCGAACTCAAGCGCCCGATCCCGTACGATCTGAACGGTAAAGCCATTTTTCACGCTGGCCCGATCGTGCGTAAGAACGGGGAAAAATGGGAGATGGTCTCCGTCGGCCCAACCACCAGCATGCGTATGGAAGCCTTTGAGAAAGAGTTCATCGAGCAAACCGGCGTCAAACTGGTGGTCGGCAAAGGCGGCATGGGACCGTTGACCGAAGAAGGGTGTAAGCAATTCAAAGCACTGCACGTGATCTTCCCGGCTGGCTGCGCGGTTGTTGCCGCCACGCAGGTTGAAGAAATTGAAGAAGTGCACTGGACGGAATTGGGCATGCCGGAATCCCTGTGGGTGTGCCGGGTTAAAGAGTTTGGCCCGCTGATTGTTTCCATCGATACCCATGGCAACAACCTGATCGCCGAAAACAAAAAGCTGTTCGCTGAACGTCGCGACCCGATCGTCGAAGAAATCTGCGAGCACGTGCACTACATCAAATAACCCTCTCGGAGAGGCGCATACCTCTCCCCCTTTCGCAGGGATACAACAATGGCACCTTTAGCTGGTTGGTGGCGATACCTGGCTCCGCTGGTGGTCATCGCCATTATTGCTGTTTTGCCCGTTCCTGGCGGTCTTGAAAGCCACACCTGGCTCTATTTTGCCGTCTTTACCGGGGTCATCGTCGGGCTTATTCTGGAACCTGTTCCCGGTGCGGTAGTGGCGATGATTGGTATTTCTATCATTGCCGTGCTGTCGCCGTGGCTGTTGTTCAGCCCTGAGCAACTCGCCCAGGACGGATTTAAATTTACCGCCAAATCGTTGTCATGGGCGGTATCGGGTTTTTCTAACTCGGTTATCTGGCTGATTTTCGCCGCCTTTATGTTCGGCACCGGTTACGAGAAAACGGGTCTGGGTCGGCGTATCGCGCTGATGCTGGTAAAGAAGATGGGGCATCGCACGCTGTTTCTCGGCTATGCGGTGATGTTCTCCGAACTGATCCTTGCCCCCGTGACACCGTCTAATTCCGCACGCGGCGCAGGCATTATCTACCCGATCATTCGTAACCTGCCGCCGCTGTACCACTCTCAACCCAACGATCCCAGCGCCCGCTCCATTGGCTCTTACATTATGTGGATGGGGATCGTCGCCGACTGCGTCACCAGCGCTATTTTTTTAACGGCGATGGCACCAAATCTGCTGCTAATTGGCCTGATGAAAGGTGCTTCCCATACAGCGTTAAGCTGGGGTGACTGGTTCTTAGGCATGCTGCCGCTGAGCATTTTACTGGTGTTGATCGTGCCCTGGCTGGCCTACGTGCTGTACCCACCGGTGCAGAAATCTGGCGATCAGGTCCCGCGCTGGGCGGAAACCGAGCTGAAGGCGATGGGGCCACTGTGCGCGCGTGAGAAAAAGATGCTGGTATTGATGGTGGGAGCGCTGGTGCTGTGGATCTTTGGCGGTGACTATATTGATGCCGCAATGGTCGGCTACAGCGTGGTGGCGTTGATGCTGGTACTGCGCATCATTTGCTGGGATGACATTGTCAGTAATAAAGCGGCATGGAACGTCTTTTTCTGGCTGGCTTCGCTGATTACCCTTGCCACCGGGCTGAACAATACTGGCTTTATCTCCTGGTTCGGCAAACTGCTGGCAAACGGACTCAGCGGCTACTCGCCGATAATGGTAATGGTGGCGTTGATCGTGGTGTTCTATCTGTTGCGTTATTTCTTTGCCAGCGCCACGGCCTATACCTCTGCCCTCGCGCCAATGATGATTGCAGCCGCGTTGGCGATGCCGGACATCCCGCTGCCGGTATTCTGCCTGATGGTCGGTGCCGCCATTGGTCTGGGCAGTATTTTGACCCCGTACGCTACCGGACCAAGCCCGATCTACTACGGCAGCGGCTACTTGCCGACGGCCGATTACTGGCGACTGGGCGCCATCTTCGGCCTGATATTCCTCGTCCTGTTGGTGATAACCGGCCTGCTGTGGATGCCTCTGGTTCTACTGTAAATCCCGCCGGGGCGGCGTAGCGTCGCCCCTTTTCCCTACGCATCTCACCAGTCCGCTCCCGGTGCGCTTACGCCGCCGGTAACTCTGCCAACGGCCAGCGTGGACGCACGGTGACACCAAGGTCTGCCGTTGCTCCGGATTTAAAACGCACCATGCCCGCATAGGCGATCATCGCCCCGTTATCGGTACAAAATTCCGGGCGCGCATAGAACACTTCGCCACGGCGTTTTTGCATCATTTCCGCAAGCGCAGCCCGCAGGGTACGGTTAGCGCTCACGCCCCCCGCCATCACCAGACGCTTAAAACCGGTTTGATCCAGCGCGCGTTTGCACTTGATCATCAGCGTATCGACCACCGCATCTTCAAATGCACGGGCGATATCCGCACGGGTCTGATCGTCGTTTTCGTTATTACGAATGGTATTCGCGGCGAACGTTTTCAGGCCTGAGAAGCTGAAATCCAGCCCCGGACGATCGGTCATCGGGCGCGGGAAGACAAAACGCTTTTCCACGCCCTGAGACGCCAGCTTAGACAGCATCGGTCCACCTGGATAATCCAGCCCCAGCAGTTTGGCCGTTTTATCGAACGCTTCACCGGCCGCATCGTCAATCGATTCGCCCAGCAACTCATACTGTCCAATACCGGTGACGCTAATCAGCTGCGTGTGTCCGCCAGAAACCAGCAGCGCTACAAAAGGATATTCCGGCGGATTATCTTCCAGCATCGGTGCCAGCAAATGGCCTTCCATATGGTGTACAGGAATGGCCGGAACATTCCAGGCGAACGCCAGAGAACGCCCTACGGTCGCCCCCACCAGCAGCGCACCGACCAGACCCGGTCCTGCGGTATAGGCCACCGCATCAATATCTTTTGCCGTTAACCCTGCTTCAATCAGCGCCGCCTGAATCAACGGTACGGTTTTACGCACGTGATCGCGCGAAGCCAATTCAGGCACTACTCCACCGTAGTCAGCGTGCAATTTCACCTGACTATACAATTGGTTGGCTAAAAGACCTTTTTCATCGTCGTAAATGGCGATGCCGGTTTCATCGCAGGATGTTTCAATTCCCAGTACACGCATGACTTGTTTTACCTCGCTCTAATACCGCGCAGTGTAGGTCGAATGCGGGTTGATGTAAAACTTTGTTCGCCCAAGGAAGAACCCTCGTGTATACTCCTCACCCTTATAAAAGTCCCTTTCAAAATCGCGTCGGTGCTTTACAAAGCAGCAGCAATTGCAGTAAAATTCCGCACCATTTTGAAATAAGCTGGCGTAGATGCCAGCGGCAAACCGAATTTATAAAGGTGAGAGTTACATGCCGGTAATTAAAGTACGTGAAAACGAGCCGTTCGACGTAGCACTGCGTCGCTTCAAGCGTTCCTGCGAGAAAGCAGGTGTTCTGGCGGAAGTTCGTCGTCGTGAGTTCTATGAAAAACCGACTACCGAACGTAAGCGCGCTAAAGCTTCTGCTGTGAAACGTCACGCGAAGAAACTGGCTCGCGAAAACGCACGCCGCACTCGTCTGTACTAATCTATTGGGAGCTAAGGCTCTCAATTCAGACTGAGTTGTAGTTGTAAGGCCGTGCTTCCGGAAGGAATGCGCGGCTTATTTTCGTTTATACATCAGTAACTACACAAAATCATTCACACTGTATCAAGACGGCAAGTGAGTGAATCCCCGGAGCTTACTTAAGTAAGTGACAGGGGTGAGCGAGCGCAGCCAACGCAGAGACAGTTTGAAGGATGAAGTGTAATAACGGGGCATATGGCTGGACGAATCCCACGTGTATTCATTAATGACCTGCTGGCAAGAACCGACATCGTCGATCTCATCGATGCACGAGTTAAGCTGAAAAAGCAGGGCAAAAATTATCATGCGTGTTGTCCGTTCCATAACGAGAAAACCCCCTCTTTCACCGTAAACGGTGAAAAACAGTTTTATCACTGCTTTGGGTGTGGCGCGCACGGCAACGCCGTCGACTTTCTCATGAACTACGACAAGCTCGAGTTTGTGGAAACCGTCGAAGAACTGGCCGCAATGCACAACCTTGAAGTGCCTTATGAAGCAGGCAACGGCCCCAGTCAGATAGAGCGCCATCAACGGCAAAGCCTCTATCAATTGATGGACGGCCTGAACACTTTTTATCAACAGTCTCTGATACAACCCGCCGCTACCCCTGCGCGCCAGTACCTGGAAAAGCGAGGACTCAGTAGCGACGTGATCGATCGTTTTGCTATTGGTTTTGCCCCCCCCGGTTGGGACAACGTCCTGAAACGGTTTGGCGGCAATCCTGAGAATCGCCAGGCATTGATTGACGCGGGTATGTTGGTGACCAACGATCAGGGACGCAGTTACGATCGCTTCCGTGAGCGAGTGATGTTCCCTATCCGCGACAAACGCGGTCGGGTCATTGGTTTTGGTGGACGCGTGCTGGGCGATGCCCTGCCGAAGTACCTGAACTCCCCGGAAACCGATATTTTCCATAAAGGTCGCCAGCTGTATGGCCTTTATGAAGCCCAGCAGGATAACGCCGATCCGCAGCGCCTGTTAGTGGTTGAAGGCTATATGGATGTGGTGGCGTTGGCCCAATACGGCATTAACTACGCCGTGGCCTCCCTCGGGACGTCAACCACTGCCGATCACATCCAGCTGTTGTTCCGTGCGACGAACCAAGTGATTTGTTGTTACGACGGTGACCGGGCCGGACGCGATGCCGCATGGCGCGCGCTGGAAACTGCACTGCCGTATATGACGGACGGACGCCAGCTGCGCTTTATGTTTTTACCTGACGGTGAAGATCCCGATACGCTGGTGCGTAAAGAAGGGAAAGAAGCCTTTGAAGCCCGGATGGAGCAGGCCTTACCGCTCTCCGCGTTTCTGTTTAACAGCCTGTTACCACAGGTAGATTTGAGTACCCCGGACGGACGAGCACAGCTCAGTACGCTGGCCTTGCCGCTGATCACTCAAGTCCCGGGCGAAACGTTGCGCATTTATCTGCGGCAGGAGTTGGGAAACAAGCTCGGCATTCTGGATGACAGCCAGCTTGAACGTTTAATGCCAAAACTGGCAGAAAATGGAGCTTCCCGCCCTGTTCCACAGCTAAAACGTACGACCATGCGTATACTTATAGGGTTACTGGTACAGAACCCAGATTTAGCCCCGCTGGTGCCGCCGTTAGGCGCTCTGGATCAAAATAAGTTGCCCGGCCTTGGCTTATTCAGAGAACTGGTCAACACTTGTCTGGCCCAGCCAGGTCTGACCACCGGACAACTGTTAGAACACTATCGTGGCACAATTGATGCGGCCACCCTTGAAAAACTGTCGATGTGGGACGATATAGCAGATAAAGATATCGCGGAAAAAACCTTCACCGACTCACTCAACCATATGTTTGATTCGATGCTTGAACTGCGCCAGGAAGAGTTGATAGCTCGTGAGCGCACACATGGTTTAAGCAACGAAGAACGCCGGGAACTCTGGACGCTGAACCAGGAACTGGCCAAGAAATAAGAGAAAGACAAAACAAAGACAAAATCATTCGCGTTGTATCAAGGCAGCAAGTGAACGAACGCCTGGGAGTGTACATAAGTACATGACCAGGAAGAGAGAACGCAGCTAACGCAGAGACAACGTGAAAGATGAAGTATTTAACGGCTTAACTGCCGAATATCGATCGGGAAGCCCCCGACAGCCGCACGGAGAGGCAGCGGCAAAATATAAGTATGCCCTCGTTTTGCCGTTGGCGGTTTTACCGCCCAACACCAATCAAACGAATTAAGTGTGGATACCGTCTTATGGAGCAAAACCCGCAGTCACAGCTGAAGCTACTTGTCCAACGTGGTAAGGAGCAAGGCTATCTGACCTATGCCGAGGTCAATGACCATCTGCCGGAAGATATCGTCGATTCAGATCAAATCGAAGACATCATCCAAATGATCAATGACATGGGTATTCAGGTGATGGAAGAAGCACCGGATGCCGATGATCTGCTGCTTGCTGAAACCTCCAACAGCACCGATGAAGACGCGGAAGAAGCGGCTGCCCAGGTTCTGTCCAGCGTTGAGTCCGAAATCGGTCGTACAACTGACCCGGTGCGCATGTACATGCGTGAAATGGGTACCGTTGAACTGTTAACCCGTGAAGGCGAAATTGACATCGCTAAACGTATCGAAGACGGGATTAACCAGGTTCAATGCTCCGTTGCAGAATACCCGGAAGCCATCACCTATCTGCTCGAGCAGTACGATCGCGTAGAAGCTGAAGAAGCGCGTCTTTCCGACCTGATCACCGGCTTTGTCGATCCGAACGCGGAAGAAGACATGGCACCAACGGCGACGCACGTCGGGTCTGAACTCTCTCAGGAAGAGATGGATGACGACGAAGACGAAGATGAAGAAGAAGACGACGACAGCAGCGATGACGACAACAGCATCGACCCTGAATTAGCGCGCGAGAAATTCGGTGAACTGCGTACTCAGTACGAAATCACCCGCGACACTATCAAAGCGAAAGGCCGCAGCCATGCTGCCGCGCAGGAAGAAATTCAGAAGCTGTCTGAAGTGTTCAAACAGTTCCGCCTGGTGCCGAAGCAGTTCGACTACCTGGTAAACAGCATGCGCGTCATGATGGACCGCGTGCGTACTCAGGAACGTCTGATCATGAAGCTCTGCGTTGAGCAGTGCAAAATGCCGAAGAAAAACTTCATCACCCTGTTCACCGGCAACGAAACCAGCGAAACCTGGTTCAACGCGGCTATCGCGATGAACAAACCGTGGTCTGAAAAACTGCACGACGTGGCAGATGATGTCCACCGCGGCCTGCAGAAACTGCGTCAAATTGAAGAAGAAACCGGCCTGACCATCGAGCAGGTTAAAGACATCAACCGTCGTATGTCCATCGGTGAAGCGAAAGCCCGCCGTGCGAAAAAAGAGATGGTTGAAGCGAACTTGCGTCTGGTTATCTCTATCGCTAAGAAATACACCAACCGTGGTCTGCAATTCCTCGATCTGATTCAGGAAGGCAACATCGGTCTGATGAAAGCGGTAGATAAGTTTGAATACCGTCGTGGTTATAAGTTCTCCACCTATGCAACCTGGTGGATCCGTCAGGCGATCACCCGCTCTATCGCAGATCAGGCGCGTACCATTCGTATTCCGGTGCATATGATTGAGACCATTAACAAGCTCAACCGTATCTCCCGCCAGATGCTGCAAGAGATGGGCCGCGAGCCAACGCCGGAAGAGCTGGCTGAACGCATGCTGATGCCGGAAGACAAGATCCGTAAAGTGCTGAAGATTGCCAAAGAGCCTATCTCCATGGAAACGCCGATCGGCGACGATGAAGATTCGCATCTGGGTGATTTCATCGAGGATACCACCCTCGAGCTGCCGCTGGACTCTGCCACTACCGAGAGCCTGCGTGCCGCAACGCACGACGTTCTGGCTGGCCTGACAGCGCGTGAAGCGAAAGTTCTGCGTATGCGTTTCGGTATCGATATGAACACCGACCACACGCTGGAAGAAGTCGGGAAACAGTTCGACGTTACCCGCGAACGTATCCGTCAGATCGAAGCGAAGGCGCTGCGTAAACTGCGTCACCCGAGCCGTTCTGAAGTGCTGCGTAGCTTCCTCGACGATTAATCTCGCCGTATAAACATCAACGCCACCGCAAGGTGGCGTTTTTTTTACATCCCACGCATAACCAGCGCGTCATCTAATTCCCGATACGCCGCCACTAACTTATCCAGCGTAATCCGGCTTAACCCACTCGGGTTCGGCAACACCCAGATCTGCGTCGCGCCAATCGTCAGCGTCTGTTTCCCCCACTGTGCACCACGCTGGCTAAAGCCTTGCTCAAATGCCTGTTTTCCCAAAATAGCGAGCGCCGCTGGCTGATAGTCTTCAATCTTCTCAACGAGCTGACGACCACCGCTACGCATCTCCTCGAGCTTCACTTCATTGGCCTGCACCGTCGGCCTGTCGACAAATTTGGTGACGCCACAGCGAAAATCCAGCAGGTGTTGTGCCTCTTCTGGCTTTAGCAGGCGATCGGTAAATCCCGCCTGATGGATGACCTTCCAAAAGCGGTTGGCAGGATGCGCAAAGGGAAAACCTGTACCCGCCGAAGAGAGCCCCGGATTGATGCCGCAAAAAACCACCCGCAGCCCCGGCGCCAGTATGTCCTTAACCATAATCACTCCGCACAATACATCAGGCAACCAGTATAACGGACTGAAAACACATTGTTTATAAAAACAGCATCCGTACGCTTATGGCTGGATTGCAACGCAGAGTTACTTTATAATCCACCGCCACGGCCCCTTAGCTCAGTGGTTAGAGCAGGCGACTCATAATCGCTTGGTCGTTGGTTCAAACCCAACAGGGGCCACCAGATAAAACAAGGAGTTAGATGAGAAATCGTCTAACTCCTTTTTCTTTGGATGCAATTTGGGTCAGGTAATGGGTCAGGTAAGGAATTGCTACCCTGCCCTCTTCATCTCGCTGCCAGCATCCCCGGATAGTGATGAAAGCCAGTAGCACTGCCTGTAATATTCACCGTACCGAATTTTTACGGCTTTGCCGCAACAAGCCAGTTGCCTGCCGTGCTCGCAGAATGTCTACAGCCCGGAGATAAGGGGATTGTTCCTGCCAGTTAAATCCCTTCCTGTCGATACGCACCAGTTCGTATTTTTCCACCAGAAAATTCACGGCATCGGCTAGGGTGATACCGGCATCGATGTGTTCCTTAATCACAGCCTCATTGCAGAATGGCGTGTCGTTTATTGTCAGACCATAGTGCTGTTCCAGCAGACGTGTCAGTAACATTTGCCAGACAGCCACGGGTGACAGGCAGGGCTTCACCGCCCGCTGAGTTGTTGCAGGTAAAGTTTTCATGTTTGCTCTCGTGTAGGTAATTAACGCTGAGTGGGGTAAATGGCGATGTATACGTAGCCGCAACTGCCAAGGGTGTCGGCTTCGCAGGTTAAATCGTTGTGGTACAGGGTAACGCAGTGGGCATGGTGGGGGCTGAGTTCACCGGTGGTCAGCATCGATTCCATCTGGCGGATAAAGTGCGGGAATGTTTCATCCAGCTTCCGGCATTCGATGTCACTGAACTTGCCGGTGATGCTGGCCCGGTCAGCCAGATAATGCAGTCGGTTGCCTTCCTGCACCAGACGGGCTCCCAGGCGCAGTGTAATCTCCCGCTGCAGGCCCCTGGTAGGGTTGCTCATTACAGTTCTCCACTATTGTCAGTTCAGGGTGATGCTCATCAGGCAGGTATAGGGCCCATTGCGGTCCTGGCGGCGTTCGGCGTATACCGCGAGGACTCCGGCGATATCCGGAACGTCCCTGCCGGTGTAATGACAGACGCTACCGTGCCACTGGTATTTGCCGGTGCAGTAGCGAAAGATTCGGGACTCAGGATGCTGGCGGTATATCGTCATTGCCCTGCGTTTACTGATAATTTTCATGTAATACCTCAAAGCAGACCGTGTTCTGCGAACGAATAGATTT